>NZ_JBWKKU010000026.1:0-122499 GCF_056431445.1 Saccharopolyspora sp. NPDC045941 | reverse complement strand
GCCCCCGCAAAATCGGCCGCATCGTCCAAGCCGCACTCGTCCTCACCCACTACGAACACAGCCAACTCACCTAACCTCTTACTGAGATCACCTCATTGAAATTGCGGGGGGCGTCGTCAGGTGAGGTTGGCGAGGTTGGTGAAGACCTTTTTGCAGTCTTCGATGATCTCTCGGGTGATGTCCGCCGCCGGCCGGAGTTCCCGGAACGTGCCGACGACTTGGCCGATGAAGAACGATGCCAGGGCCTTCGCTCCGTCGTTGCCCGCTTCGGCCGCCTGGTTGATCCGCCGCCACGCCTCGTCGACCAGCATCGGTTGCAGCGGCATCGGCAGCGGCGACGGGCTGCCCGGGCTCGCCCACTCCTCGTGCCACGCGCTGCGCAGCTGACGGGCCGGTTTTCCGGTTCGGGTCGGCGAGCGCAGCGTGTCGCCGCTGGTCGCGGCCAGGAACTTGGCCTTCACCGCGGGCGAGGTGATGTCCTCGTGGCTGGACAGCCACACCGAGCCGCACCACACGCCGGCCGCGCCCAGCGCCAGCGACGCCGCCATCTGCCGCCCGGTGGCGATGCCGCCGGCCGCCAGCACCGGCACGTCGCCCGCGAGGTCCACGACCTCCGGCACCAGCACCATGGTCGCGATGGTCCCGGTGTGCCCGCCGGCCTCGGTGCCCTGCGCGACGAGCAGGTCGACGCCCATGTCCAGCTGTCGCTGCGCGTGCTTCGGCGAGCCGACCAGCGCCGCGATCGGCACCCCGTCGGCCTTGCCGCGCTCCAGCATGGCCGGCGGCGGGGTGCCGAGCGCGTTCGCGACCAGGGCGACCCGGTGCGAGAAGGCGACGTCGAGCAGCGGCTGCACGATCTCCGGGCCGACGCTGGCGGCGAACCGGTCGCCCGCCGATGCCGTGTCGGCCGGCGGGATGCCGTACTTCGCCAGCAGCGAGTCGACGAAGTCGTGGTGCTTCTGCGGGATCTGGGCGCGCAGGCTGGCCAGGTAGTCCGCCGGGTCTCCGGTGGCCGTCCTGGCGGGCACCAGCACGTCGACGCCGTAGGGGCGGCCGTCCACCTGCTCCTCGATCCAGGTGAGCTGCGCGTCGAGCTCTTCCGGGGTGTAGCCGGTCGCGGCGAGCACGCCGATGCCGCCGGCGTTGGTCACGGCCGCGACCACACCGGGTGACCGGTTGAATCCCACCAGCGGACTTTCGATGCCCAGCAGTTCGGTCAACGCGGTGCGCATGCGCGCTCCTTCCCATCGCCGGGGCGACATTGCGCCGGACAGCCGCATGATGCCTACTGCGGCCGCCGAGCACCAGAACGCATTTCGCCGACGCCGCCGCAATCCCCCACCCAGGTCTATCCACAATGGACGAGTACGTGGGCGAAACATCCCGAATCGAACTGAATCGACACCGGCAGCGCCTTGCGGCACGGGGTGAACACGAGTTTACTTGCATGGTGAACACAAGTTCACGCCGATAGCGAGGAGCCCGATGAGCCTGGCCACGCCCACCGCACGACGCAGTTCGAGGCTCATCATCGGAGTCCTCGCCTCGTGCGGCATCGCGGTGTCGTTGATGCAGACCCTGGTCGTACCGCTGCTCCCGGAATTCCCCAGGCTCCTCGATACCTCGCGGTCCAACGCGGGCTGGCTGGTCACCGCGCCGCTGGTGGCGGGCGCGGTGTGCGCCCCCGTCCTCGGCCGGCTCGGCGACATGTACGGCAAGCGCCGGATGCTGCTGATCTCGCTGGCCACCATGGCGGGGGGCAGCGCGATCGGCGCCGTCAGCGACGACTTCACCGCCGTGCTCGTCGGCCGGGTGCTGCAGGGCGCGGCGGTCGGCGTGGTGCCCCTGGGGATCAGCATCATGCGCGACGAGTTACCGGAGGGCCGGATCGGCTCCGGGGTGGCGTTCATGAGCGCGACGCTGGGCATCGGCGGCGCGGTGGGGCTGCCGGTGACCGGCGTGGTCGCCGAGAACCTCAACTGGCACTGGCTGTTCGCGGGCGCGGCCGTGTTCGCGATCGCCGAGATCGCGCTGATCCTCTGGATCGTCCCGGAGTCGCCGCTGCGCACCGGCGGCCGGTTCGACTTCCTCGGCGCGGTGGGGCTGTCGGTGGCGCTGACGTGCCTGCTGCTGGCGATCTCCAAGGGCAACGAATGGGGCTGGACCAGCGGGATCGTCGTCGGCCTGCTCGTCGCGGCGGCGGTGTCGTTCCTGGTGTGGGGCGTGTACGAACTGCGCGTCGATGCGCCGCTGGTGGACCTGCGGGTGTCGGCCCGGCCCGCGGTGCTGCTGACCAACATCGCGTCGGTGCTGGTCGGCATGGCGATGTTCGCCGGGTTCCTCGTGGGCTCGCAGATCCTGCAGGCCCCGGAGGACACCGGCTACGGCTTCGGCATGTCGCTGGTGCTGACCGGCCTGGTGCTGCTGCCCATCGGCGCCGCGATGGGCGTGTTCTCGCCGGTGTCCGCGCGGATCTCCCGGCGGCGCGGCCCGCGCACCACGCTGATCCTGGGCGGCACGGTGCTGATGGTGGGCAACCTCGCGGGGTCCTTCCTGCACTCGCCGCTGCCGCTGGTGGTGTTCAACCTGACCGTGGGCGCGATCGGCGGCGCGTTGTCCTACGGCGCCCTGCCCACGCTGATCATGCAGGCGGTGCCGCAGACCGAAACGGCCGCCGCGAACAGCCTGAACAGCCTGGCCCGCTCGATCGGCACGTCCAGTTGCAGCGCCATCGTCGTCGCGCTGACGACCGGGTCGGTGGTGCAGATCGCCGGCGTGAACTACCCGTCGACGCTCTCGTACTCGTGGGTGTTCCTGGTGGCGGGCGCGGCGGCGCTGCTGGCCGCGCTGATCGCCGCGGCGACGCCGGGAACCCGCCGGTACACGCCTGTTACCGCGCAGGTGGCGACCGCGGCGGGGCGGTCGCGCTAGCCTGAACGGCATGTCCAGCACGGCTCCGGCCCCAGCGGTCGGCGAGGACCAGCGGCGCGACGCGTGCGCCACCCGCGAAGAGATCCTCAAGGCGGCGCGGCGCCGCTTCTCGTCGTGCGGCTACGCCGACGTGACGCTGCGCGACATCGCGGCGGACGCCGAGGTCAGCGCGGCGCTGGTGATGAAGTACTTCGGCAGCAAGGAAAGCCTGTTCGCGGAGGCCTCGGGCTTCGAGCAGGACGCGGAGCGACTGCTCGACTGCGAGCTCCCCCGGCTCGGCGAGCACCTGGTCCGGACGCTGCTGGACTACCACGACCGGACCCAGGGCGACCCGCTGGTGCGGGCGGTCTTCACGTCGTCGCGACCGGCCGGGGCGCAGTTCCGCGCGAACTTCGAACGCCAGCTGGTGAGCCGGCTGGCCAAGCGCCTGACCGGCCCGAAGGCGCGCCTCCGGGCGGAGCTGGTCTGCAGCCACCTGATGGGCCTGGGCGCTGCCCGGCTGGTCCTGAAGACCAAGGCGATCAGCGCAGAACCGAAGGAAGACCTGATCGCGATCACGGCCCCGCTGCTGCAGAACTGGATCGACGGCCCCCTGTAGCGCACCGCTTTCGGTCAGCCGGCCGCTTCGACGTACGCCGCCAGGTTGGCGAGCGAGGAGGCGATCCCCTCCTCGTGGGCCGCTTGATCGATACCGGGTGGCACGTCCGCGGCGGTGACGGTCACCTCGGTCCCGGCGCCGGCGGCGGCGAGGCGCCAGGTCATCGTCATGGTGCCCGCGAACGACGGATCGGCGGCCTCGAACACCGCCCGCTGCACCACGCGCTCGTTCGGCACCAAGTCGGCGAACCCGACGTCGACGACGTCCGTGGCATCCGAGGTCTTGCCAGGACTACCCTCGGGATCGAGGTAGGTGAGGACCATCCGGAACCCGCCACCGGGCCGGGGATCCCACCGCTCGATCCGGCCGCGCATGCCGTCCGGCGGCAGCCAGGCCTCGAGGGACTCCCGGTCGAGGAGAGCGCCGTAAACGGTCGCCGGTGGCGCCGCGATCACCCGGCTGGCGCGGTCAGTCCTGCCCATGCGCCGATTCTAGGTGTTTTCGTCGATCCCCTCGCCGGTTTCCTCCTCCCGGCACGCCGATACGGCTGGATTTCCGCTAAGCACGCGGAGCGGAGCCGCAGCACTCCCTCATTCGCGAGCCCAGCTCAGCAGCGGCGCGAGGATTTCGCGCAATTGGGCCGGGTTTCGGTGGTGCAGTGCTCTCATGCCCAGCCCCCGGGCCGCTTCGACGTTCTGGAGGGTGTCGTCGACGAACAGGCAGCGCGCTTCCGGGACACCTGCTCGGGTCGCCGCGAACCGGTAGATCCCCGGGTCTGGTTTGGCGATTCCCACCCGGGCGCTGTTGACCACTTCGTCCAGGAGATCCGCTATCCCGAGCCGGGCCAGGTCCGATTCCAGCCTGGTGGTCGCATTCGACACCAGGACCACCGGGACGTGTTCCCGCGCCGCCGCGAGCAGTTCCGCGACTTCTTCGACGACTTCGCCCGCGTGGGCGGACCACTCGGCGACGAGCGCACGCGCCGCCTCCGGGCTTCCGCAGGCTTCGGCGAGGTCGGCGGCAATCGCCGCGCGCCATTGCTCGTCCGTCCGGGCCCCGGTGATCGCGGGGTTCAGCCGGTCCGGCGCGAACGCCGTCTTCGCCAGCGTCCCCCGCGGCAGGCCGTTCGCGCGGTCCAGTCCGGACATGATTTCCGGGTCCCACCAGCGAATGACTCCGTCGAGGTCGCAGAGGATCGCATCGAACTCCTTCTCGGGCATGGAGCCCATGGTGCCACCAGCGGACGGTCCACGGCCGCCGCACCGGTCCGGCCGGAGCACTCGGCCCGCCAACAGCCCGTGCGAGCCCGGAATCCGCCCGCACTGTCGTCATCGGACAGACCTCCCTCCTGGATCGATCGCGGTGCGTTCGTCCCGGATTCCCTGCTATGCACGGACTTTCGGCCGCACGCAGGTTAGCCCGTTCAGTCGTTGGATTTCAACTTTCGATTGCGCAAACTTCGTCAACAGATAACCCCTGATCAAGGAGGCGAAATGACGAGCTACGTCCGGCACATCGCGGCACGACTGGTCGGCAAGACCCGGATGGGCGGCTTCTACACCTACTGGATCATCGCCAACTGACACCGCGGCGGGGTGGAGTCCGCTCCTCACCTCCACCCCGCATTCCGGAGGGAAACCGTTGACCAGCACCAGAACCAGCACGGCTCGGCCGCCCGGCCCGAAGGGTCGCCTACTCGTCGGGAACACGCTCGACTACGACCGCGACCGGATGGCGTTCCTCCGCCGCTGCCACCAGGAATACGGCGACGTCTTCTCCTTCGACGACCGCACGATCGTGGTGCTCGCCCCGGATCTGGTGCACGACATGCTCGCCCGGACCAACGAGGACTTCCACAGCGAGAGCACGCCGATCGCGACGCGGATCGATCCGGAGCGCGCGGCGACGGACGCGCAGGTGTGGATGACCGCCAGGCGGAAGGGCTGGCACGGGCTCAGCCGCGCGGTCTCCCACGCCCATTCTGCCCGGCTGCACCCGCTGTTCCAGCGGACGCTCGACGAGACCGGTGGCCGCCAGGTCGAAGTCCTCCACGTGATGGAGCAGTTCGCCGGCCGCGCCACGGCGGACTTCTGCCTGGGCGCCGATTCCGGTGGCGTGCCGGAGGTCCTCACCGAGAACGTCAAGGCGATCGAGCCGCTCGGTGGCAGCTCCCAGCTGTTCCCGGCGTGGTGGCCGTCCAAGCGCATCCGGCGCTTCCTCAAGGCGCGGGAGAGCACGCTGGTCGTCATCACCGAGAAGATCCGGAAGCGCCAGGCGAGTTCGCCGGCACGGCCCGATCAGCCGCAGGACCTGCTCGACGTGCTGCTCGCCGCCCGAGATCCCGAGCTCAGCGAGCTCCAGGTCCAGCGGTTGCTCCGCGGCATCATGCTGGCCGCGTACGGGGTGCCGGCTTCGGCGCTGACGTGGCTGGTGCGGGTGCTGGCGACCGAGCCCGAACTGCGGCGCCGGGTGTCCGAGGAGGCCGAGGCCTGGCCGCACGAGGAGGCGCCGCCGCTGTCCGCGTTGCCGCAGACCGAGGCGGTGATCAAGGAAGTCCTGCGGCTGTGGCCGCCCACCTGGCTGATCGGGCGGACCGCCCGGCGGGAGACCGCGCTCGGCGAGTGGCGATTGCGGCCGAACGACCAGGTGATGTTCAGCCCCTACCTGATCCACCGGGACCCGCGCTGGTGGTCCGATCCGGACCGGCTGGTGCCGGAGCGGTGGCTCGACGCGCAGGAGTCCCCGCACCGCCACACCTACATCCCGTTCGGCGCCGGACCCCGGGTCTGCGTCGGCACCCAGCTCGGCATGATCCAGATGGCGCTGGCCGCCTTCTGGTTGGTGCGCGAGTACGAGGTGACCACAGAGGACGGTTCCTGCCCGCCGAAGTTCCAGGAACTCCTGCAGCCGCAGGGATTCGCCGCGCGTTTCACCCCGCGCAAGTCGTGAGCGAAAGGCCGGTTCACAGCGGCAGACCGGCTTCCAGATGCTCCAGGCCCCGATCCAACGCCTCCAGCGCGTCCAGGTCCGGATCATCCGCCCAGCGCAGCCACACCTCCAGCAGCACGCCGAACACCGCCCCGGTGAAGCTGCGGACCGCCGCGTCCCCGGGATCGCGACCGGCCCGTTCGGCCACCAGCTCGGCGAGCATGCGCTGGGTCTGCCTGATGTTGCCCAAGCTCGCCGCCCAGAGTTCCGGGACGGTGAGCACGAGTTCCTGGAGCTGCCGCCGCCGCGCGACTTCGTCGCCGGAGAGCCCGCCGAAAGCCGAGCCGATCGCCCCGCGGACGGCCTGCAGAGGAGTCAGCTCCGCAGGTTGGGCGCGGAACGCCTCGACCACCTCCGGGGCGTAGCCGTCGGAGATGACCAGCTCCTCCTTCGTCGGGAAGTAGCGGAAAACGGTGCTGGGCGAGACCTCCGCGGCCTCGGCGATCTGCTCGACGGTGGTCGTCTCGTAGCCCTGGGCCGCGAACAACCGCAGCGCCTGCCGCTGGATCGCCGAGCGGGTCCGGGCCTTCTTCTTCGCCCGCAGCCCGGGGGCCGGGCTCGGTTCAGGGCTTGCCGTCATGGCTCGATTCTCCTCGCCGCGCCGGATCGAACGGGATCGCGGTGCGGAACTTGCCGCCCAGGCCCTGCTGCGGTGGCTCCGCGGCCCGTTGCAGGTCGACACCTCCCAAGCCCCGGTCGGCGAGGGCGCGGGCAACTCCGTCGAGCACGGTGCGCCAGACCTCCTCCGCATCGGCGCCCGCGGCGCAGGTCAGCCTGATCCGCAGCGCCATCGGCCCGGTCTGCTCGGCCTGGAACAGGCCGACCCCGGGCACCCGGTCGATCAGGGTGTTCAGCACCATCGACGGGATCTCGACCGTTCCCCCGCCCGGTGCGGGGAAGGCAAGGCTGTTGGCCACGCGGCCGCGCACCCGGAACGCGGGCCGCGGGTCGCCGCACGGGCAGGCGTCCGGCCGCTGCAGGACGCTGTCGCCGAGGTCGTAGCGCAGGATCGGCTGGATCCGGTTGGCCAGGTTGCTCACCAGCACGGTGTGCGACAGCTCGCCGGGCGGGACCGGCCGGTGGTCGGCGTCGACGGGTTCGAGCACCGCCCAGTCGCTGTTGACGTGGTACCAGCCGTGCGCGCAACCGTCGGTCAGGAAAGGGCATTCGGTGGCCCCGTAGGTGTCGCGGACGCGCGCCCCGAAGGCCGCGGCCATCCGCTCCCGTTCCCACGGCGCCACCGCTTCGCCGGCCGTCTCCACCAGCACCGGATCGATGTGCAGGCGGCGTTCGTACTGCTCGCGGGCCAGCAGGGAGACCACGCTGGCGTAGCCGATGACGATCGCGGGCCGGAAGGCGTTCAGCCCGGCCACCAGCTCCGCCATCGACGCGTGCGCGGAGAACACCCGGACGAGCCGGCGGGTGACCGGGTTGGCGAACAGCCGCTCGGATCCGGCCGCCACCAGGAAGTGGCCGCCGGTTGCCACGACCAGCGCCATGCGGCCACCGCGCGCCACCGCCCCGGCCAGCCCGGCCGCCCCCAGCCAGGAACTCCGCATCCGCGACGCCAACGCGACGTTGACGGCCAGCGCCCGCTGGTCGACCACGAAGATTCCCGGCGCGCCTGTCGTGCCCGACGCCGTGATCAGCGTGTACCGCCCGGCGAACGGCTTCCCGGCCGATCCGGGGTCGGCCACGAACTCCTGCGCCGCCGCCCACGTCACCGAGCGGTCGGTGACCCAGTCGTCGAACTCCGACATCAGCGCCTTCTTGCCGGTCACCGGCAGCAGCGCCGGGTCGGTGACCCGGTCCGGCAGGCCCCGGTAGAGCCGCCGGTAGAAGGGCGAATTCGCCCTGGCGAAGGCGACCTGCGCGGCCAACCGGGCCCGCCCGCGCTCCGCCATCGCCGCCGGACCGAGCCGACGCAGCCGGTCCGCCTCCCTCAGCCGCCCCAGGATGCTCTCGCGCACGACCACTCCCTCACGAAGAATATTGACAGTGTACTCCCATTTGAGAGTCGACTGTCAGATTACTCGGACGCGAAGAAGGGCACCCCGGCGGACCGGAGGTGCCGTTGAACGGCGCGCTAGCGGACTGCTCGGGACATCGCCGCGCGCGATGCCTGGCGGGGCGGTTCAGGTGCGCTGAGCGATCTTTCCCGGGAACGCCGGGAAGGACGCCAGGCCGCGGACGACCGACGTCGGGCGGCGCACCACAGGTCCGGCGCGGCGCAGATCGGGCACCCGGGTGGCCAGGCAGCGGAACGCGACCTCCCCCTCGATCCGCGCCAGCGGGGCGCCGAGGCAGTAGTGGCTGCCCGACGAGAAGGCCAGGTGCTCGCCCTGGACCTCCCGGGTGATGTCGAAGCGGTCGGGATCCTCGTGCTTCGCCGGGTCCCGGCCGGCCGAGGCCAGCAGCACCAGCACCGGCGTGTCCTTGCGCAGCCGGCGGCCGGCGAGCTCCAGCGGCTCGTGCGCGATCCGGCCGGTCATCTGCACCGGCGGGTCCCAGCGCAGGGCCTCCTCCACCACGGCCGGTGCCAGGCTCGGGTCGGCGCGCAGGAGGTGCCACTGCTCCGGGTGGTTCAGCAGCGCGTTCGCGCCGTTGCCGACCATGCTGACGGTCGTCTCGAAGCCGGCGACCAGCAGCAGGTTGCACAGCTGCACCAGCTCCGTGCTGGTGATCTTGTCATCGTCGAGCGCGGTCACCAGGTTGCTCACGACGTCGTCGCCCGGGTCCGCGCGGCGCTGCTCGATGAGCCTGGCGAACATCGCGTCCAGCTCGTTCAGGGATTCCCGCATCTGCCGGAGCTGCTTGGTCGAGCGGACCCCGTCCAACGAGCCGGACACCACCAGGCCGTGGTGCCCCAGCCGGTCGGCGTCCACTTGGGACAGCCCGAGCAGGTCGCAGATCACCCGGATCGGCAGCAGGCTGGCGTAGTCGCGGACCAGGTCGAAGCTGCCGCGCGCGATCGCCTCGTCCAGCAGTTCGTTGGCGATGTCCTCGATCCGCTGGCGGTACTTCTCCATGCGGCGCGGCCGCAGCTCCGGCGCGGCCAGGCGCCGGATCCGGGTGTGGTCCGGCGGGTCGAGTTCGAGCAGCGAGAGCTGGAGGTCGACGGCGGCCGCGGTGGGGTCGCCGTAGGACCCGTCGCTGCGGAGCACGCCGAATCGCCGGTCCCGCAGCACTTCCTCGCAGAGTTCGTGGGTGGTGCAGATCAGCAGCCCGAGCTTGCTGCGGATCAGCGGCCCCCGCGCCCGCATCGCCGCGTAGATCGGGTACGGGTCGTCGCGCCACGGGGAGTGCAGCAGGCGGGCGAAGGAATCACCGCCCTTGGCGAACAGGTAGGCCAGCGCCCCTTGGGCGAACAGCCTCGCCCGGAGCCCGAGCTCGG
Organism: Saccharopolyspora sp. NPDC045941; assembly: GCF_056431445.1. Lineage (NCBI taxonomy): Bacteria > Bacillati > Actinomycetota > Actinomycetes > Pseudonocardiales > Pseudonocardiaceae > Saccharopolyspora > Saccharopolyspora sp. NPDC045941. The sequence goes on along the minus strand of NZ_JBWKKU010000026.1, from coordinate 112,588 downwards.
CGAACGTGCTCTGGTCGGCCCGGGACTGCTGACCGGACATCGTGGAACCTCCGTCATCGATTGGATGGGAGAAACGGGGCCTGGTTCCAGCCTCGTTTCGCGTCGCGGTGCGAGTAGCGGGCCCCGGGCGCCGCCTGGACTCCTCCGTCCTGCGCAATTTCCATTGAAATTGGACCTTCGATTTCAATGGAAATTGCGGCGCTACGGGACGCGGGGGCGGCCGAGGGCCGGTGCGTCGAGACTCATCGTTTCGGGTAGGGCTCGCGGCTCCGGAACCAGGTGCAGCCGCTGGACCCCGGCTTCCGCCGGGCGTTCGGCGCTGCATTCGCAGCGCTCGTCGGTGAAGCCCGCGAAGCGGTAGGCGATGTCCATCATCCGGTTTCGGTCGGTGGCCCGGAAGTCGGCGACGAGGTGCACGCCGGCCCGGAATGCCTGGTCCACCAACCAGTTCAGGACGACCGTGCCCACCCCGAAGGAGACCACCCGGCACGAGGTGGCCAGCAGCTTGAGGTGCCAGTGGTCGGGGCGGGTTTCCAGCAGCAGCACGCCGATGGCGCCGTGCGGGCCGAAGCGGTCGGTGAGCGTGACCACCAGGACCTCGTGGGCCGGGTCGGCGCAGAGCTCGCGCAGCACGGCGTCCGGGTAGTGCACCCCGGTGGCGTTCATCTGGCTGGTGCGCAGCGTCAGCTCTTCGACCCTCGACAGCTCCTCGCCGTCCGCCCGGCCGACGCGCAGTTCGAGGCCCAGCGTGCGCAGGAACTCCTCGTCGGGCCCGGCGAAGGACTCCCGTTCGGACTCCCGCTGGAAGTTCGCCTGGTACAGCTGCCTGCGCCGCCGGGAATCGACCGTCACCGCCCGCGGGCTGAACTCGGGCAGCCCCGGCAGGGCCAGCGCCTGATCGGCCGGGTAGCAGCGGACCTCGGGGAGGTGGAAGGCGACCTCCGCGCGTTCGGCCGGCTGGTCGTCGATGAAGGCGATCGTGCCGGGCGCGAAGTTCAACCGCTCCGCGATGCGGCGAACCGAATCCGACTTGCGCCCCCACCCGATCTGGGGAAGCACGAAGTAGTCGGCCACGCCCAGCTCCACCAGGCGCGCCCACGCCGGGTCGTGATCATTCTTGCTGGCCACCGCCTGCAGGACGCCGCGGGAGTCGAGCTCCTCGACGACGGCGGCGATCCCGTCGGCCAAGCGCACGTTCCCGTCCTCGACCAGGGTGCCCCGCCACAGGGTTTCGTCCAGGTCCCAGACCAGGCATTTCACCAGCGTCTGCTTGTCGTCCATCGGTACTCCCGAAACGTTCATCGTGCTGCGGTCAGCGCGTGCTGCGCCAAGATGAGCTGGCAGATCTCGCTGCTGCCTTCGATGACCTCCATCAGCTTCGCGTCGCGGTAGGCGCGGGCCACGACGTGCCCGTCGCGCGCGCCCGCCGAGGCCAAGACCTGCACCGCCGACGCGGCGCCCGCAACGGCCTGGCCGGAGCTCACGTGCTTGGCGAGCACTGTGGACACCACCGCGTCCGGAGAACCGGAATCCCAGCAGCGACTCGCGTGTTCGCACGCCCTCGTCGCGACCTGCTCGGCCACCAGCAGCTCGGCGAGGTGCCGGGCGACCAGCTGGTGCTCCGCCAGCGGTTTGCCGAACTGCCGTCGCGCCGCGGCGTGCCCGCTCGCCGCGGCCAGGCAAGCCCGCAGGATGCCGACGCAGCCCCAGGCCACCGACATGCGGCCGTAGGCGAGGGCCGTCGTGACCAGCAGCGCGAGGGACTGGCCGGTGCCGCCGAGGACGCTGTTGCCCGGCAACCGCACGGAATCGAAGCGGACGTCGGCGTGCCCCGCCGCGCGGCAGCCCAGCGGCTCCGCGATCCGCTCCACGTGCACGCCGGGTGCCGATGCGGGCACGACGACCGCGGCGGCGCCATCCCCGTGGCGACCGAAGACCACCAGCAGGTCGGCGTAGTGCGCGGCGGTCATCCACACCTTCTGCCCGCTCACGACGACGGAGTCGCCGTCCTGGCGGATTTCGGTGCCGATCGCGGACAGGTCGCTGCCCGCCTCCGGTTCGCTGAACCCGACCGCCGCCAGCTCCCCGCCGGTCAGTCGCGCGAGGTAGGTGCTGCGCTGGTCGGCGTCGCCGAGTCGCTGGATGGTCCACGCCGCCATGCCCTGCGAGGTCATCACGCTGCGCAGCGAGCTGCAGAGGCTGCCCGCGTAGGCGGTGAACTCCCCGCAGGTGAGGCTGTCGAGGCCGAGGCCGCCGTGCTCCACCGGAACCTGGGGGCACAGCAGGCCCCGGTCGCCGAGTTCGCGCAGCACCTCCCCCGGCAGGAGTCCCGCCACATCCCAGGAATCGGCCTGGTCGCCGACGAGCGCCGCGACCAGGGCGCGTTCGTCGGCGAGCCGCTCAGGCGCCATCGCCGGGCGCGGCCCGTTGGAGCCGGTGGACGAGGCCCGCCATGGCGTTGACGGAGCGGAAGCTGTCCATCTTCAGGTCCGGTCCGACGATCGACACGTCGAAGGTCTGCTCCAGCTGGACCACCAGTTCCATCGCGAACAGCGACGTGATCAGCCCCTCCGCGAACAGGTCCTGGTCGGGTGCCACCGACGTCCTCAGCCGCTGCTCCAGGAACGACAGCAGCTCGCGCTCGATCGCCGCGCGGGAACCCTGCTCGACCGATTGATCCGTTGTCATGAGAGCACCTCTCCGTAGTCGTAGAAGCCCTGGCCGGTCTTGCGCCCGAGGTCTCCGCTGGCCACCTTCTCCAGCAGCAGGTCGCACGGCCGGCAGCTCTGCTCGCCGGTCCGCTCGTACAGCGACGCGAGGGAATCCACGAGGTTGTCCAGGCCGATCAGGTCCGCGGTCCGCAGCGGGCCGGTCGGGTGGCCGAGACAGCCCTGCATCAAGGTGTCGACCGCGTCCACCGTGGCGGTGCCGCGCTCCACGATCCGCGCCGCCTGGTTGATCATCGGGTGCAGCAACCGGCTGGTGACGAACCCGGGGTCGTCCCGGACGACGACCGCGGTCCGGTCCAGCGCGGCCAGCAGCGACTCGACCGCCGCGACCGCCGCGTCGGAGGTGCGCGGGCCACGGACGAGTTCCACCATCTTGATCAGGTACGTCGGGTTCATGAAGTGCGTCCCGACGAGCAGCTCGGGGCACGGCAGCTCCTCGGCGAGTTCGTCTATGGGGATGCCCGATGTGTTGGACACCAGGGGTGTTCCGGGCGGGACCACCGCCGCGACCTCGGACAGCACCTTCCGCTTCACGTCGGGAAGTTCGGTGACCGCTTCCAGGACGGCGGTCGACCCTTCCGCGCCCGCGACGGACGTGCTGGTGACCAGTTCGCCGGCGGGTTGGTCGGGGAGCAGCGCGCCCAGCAGGTGGGCGTGCCGCAGCTGCCGGGCGATCCTCGCCCGCGCCTGATCCAGCGTCGGCCGGTCCACGTCGACCAGGTGCACGGGCAGCCCGTACCCGAGGGCCAGGGTCGTGATGTTCGATCCCATCACCCCCGCCCCCAGGACGGTGAGCCGGTGTTCTCCCGGACCGAATTCCACCGCATCTCCTATCGAAGTGTGGAGGCCACCCGCCGCCGACCGTCCTGTTCGGACGGTCGGATGGGCGGGAGGCTGGTTGTCGTCTCGAGTGGTTCTCGCCCGCCGGAGGCGGGCCTGAGCATCAGGACGCCTTCTTCCGGACGAGGGAAATGCCGTCCGCCATGGTCAGCATCGCGAGGTCGACCCGGTCGTCGGCGCGGATGCGCGAGTTGAGCTCGCGCAACGCGACCGTGTCCGGATCCTGGGCCGCCGGATCGACGACCCTGCCGAAGAAGACCGTGTTGTCCAGCACGATCAGCCCGCCCGGGCGCACCAGGGTGAGGGCGTCCTCGTAGTAGCTCGGGTAGTTCGCCTTGTCGGCGTCGATGAACACCAGGTCCGTCCGGTTCCCGCCGCCCTCGGCGATGAGTCCGGCGAGCGTCGTCCGCGCATCACCGACGCGGACCTCGATCCGGTCGGCGACACCGGCGCGCTTCCAGTACGGGGCCCCGATCGCCGGCCACCTGTCGGTGATGTCGCAGGTCACCAGGCGCCCGTCGGCGGGAAGCGCCCGGGCCATGCACAGCGTGCTGTAGCCGGTGAAGGTGCCGACCTCCAGCGCGGAACGGGCCCCGATCAGCCCGACCAGGAACGCCAGCAGCTGCCCTTCCTCGGGCATGACCTGCATGACCTTCCCCATCGGATAGGCCACCGTCTCCTCGCGCAGTTCGCGCAGGATCTCGTCCTCCCGCAGCGAAACCTCGCGGACGTAGGAGAGCAGTTCCGGGGAGAACCCGGTTTGATCGGCCATGTCTCCTGCAACCTCCCGCCTGATACCTGCCTCGTGCCTCCGGAGCGAGTTCCGGCTATGTCCGGCCGAGCCGGACCGGGAGCCGTTCGAGTCCTCGCATCACGACGCTGAACCGCCACTCCAGCTGCTCGGCCGGTACCGCGAGGTCGATCCGGCCGTACCTGCCCAGCAGCTTGGTGAACGCGATCTCCGCCTCCAGCCGGGCCAGCGGCGCGCCGAGGCAGTAGTGGATGCCGTGCCCGAAGGCGAGGTGGCCGCCCTCGTCCCGGCCGATGTCCAGGACGTCCGGGTCCGCGTAGCGCCGCGCGTCGTGGTTGGCGGAGTCGATGTTGAGCATCACGAACTCGCCCTCCGGGATGCGCACCCCGGCGATCTCCACGGGTTCGGTGGTGAACCGCAGCGTCGCCTGGTTGATGGGGCTGTCGTAGCGGAGGAACTCCTCGATGGCGCCGGGCAACCGGGTCGGGTCGTCGCGCAGCGCCGCGAGCTGCTCCGGGTGGGTCAGCAGCGCGAGCATGCCGTTGCCGATCAGGTTCACCGTGGTTTCGTGGCCGGCCGCCAGCAGCAGGCACGCCATCGAGACCAGCTCGTCCGCGGTCAGCCGATCACCGCCGTCGCGGGCGTGGATCAGCGCGGAGAGCATGTCCTCGCCCGGGTCCTGCTCCTTGGCCTTGATCAAGCCGTGCAGGTAGTCCGCCATCGCGCTGGACGCCTCCGTCACGACTTCCGGCGGCAGCGCCGAGACGAGCGCGTTGGACCAGGACCGGAACTCCTCCCGGTCCGCCTGCGGAACCCCCAGGAGCTCGCAGATCACCTTGATCGGCAGCGGAACCGCGAAGACCGCCAGCAGGTCGACGTGCTGCCGCCCGCCCAGGGCGTCCAGCAGCTCGTCGCAGATCTCCTCGATCCGCGGCCGCAGGCGCTCGACCGCGCGCGGGGTGAACGCCTTGTTGACCAGCCCGCGCAGCCTGCCGTGCTCCGGCGGATCGGTGTTGAGCATGTGGTGCAGGAGCGACTGCCCGAACAGGCTGTCGCTGCCGGACAACGAGTGCCGGTCCAGCATTTCGGCGACCCGGTGCGAGTCCTTCGCGAACCGCTGGTCGGCCAGCGCCGCGCGCACCTCCGCGTGGCCGGTGATCAGCCACGGCCGGAACCCCGACGACATGACCATCTGGCGAACCGGGATGTCCCTCATGACGATCCTCCTCGCACCGGCGGCCGCACCGATGGGTCGCCGGACGCCGTTGCAGCTGCCCCGAGGTCATCGGCCAGCCAGGACTCCAGCGCGGCGGCGGTCGTGGCGGCGTGGTCGTGCAGCATGGTGGCGTGATCACCGGGCACGACGACGATCTCGTCGACACCGTCCGGAGGTGCCGGGCTCTGTCCGCCCGTCGCGTCGAGGAACACCTGTTCCCGGGCTCGCAGCAACAGGGTCCGAACCGCGGCCGGCCGCGCCTCCCACTTCTCGAACAGCTGCAGGTACCGGCTCATGGCCGTGAGTTCTTCGCCGCCGACGTTCAGCGTCCGCACGAGCCGCGAGTTCGCCGCCATCAGTTCGTCGAAGACCCGGTGCGCGTACTGGAGGTCGGGGCTGTAGGCGTCCACCAGCACCAGGCGCTCCGGCGGCGAGCAGATGCTCTCCAGGTGTGCCGCCACCTCCTGCGCGACCCAGCCGCCCGAGGAGTAGCCGAGCAGCACGAACTGCTCGCCGCCCGCGCATTCCAGCACTGTCGTCGCGTGGTGCCGGACCAGCGTTGCCATGTTCTCGGGAAGCTGTTCGCCGCGGCCGAAACCGGGGTGGGGCAGCACCCAGACGTCCCGCTTGCCGCGGAACGGGGCGGCGAGGCGCACGAACTGGTGCGCGCCGGCCGGCGTGACGAACGGGGTCAGGCAGATCAGCGCGGGCCGCTCCGGTCCCCGCGCCAGGTGCAGCGGGGTGGGCCGGTTCAGCAGCTCCTCCGGGTTCCTGGCGCCGGGGCGCAGGTTCGCGGCCGCCTCCAGCATCGGCATCGCCGCCATGGCCGTGCCGTTCTCGCAGGCCTGCCGGTAGAGCTCGACCATCATGTCGGCCGGACCGCTTTCGCGGGAGCCGGTCAGCGCCGTGCGCAGGTACCGGGCGAGCTCGGCCGGCGTGGGGTGTTCGAAGGCCAGGCTGGTGGGCAGTTTGAGGCCGGTGGCCGCCGAGAGCCGCTTGCGCAACTGCACCGAGGTCAGCGAATCCAGGCCCAGCTCGGTGAAGCGCTGCGCCGGATCCACTTCGTCGGCCTGCGTGTAGTTGAGGACGGCGGCGATCTGGCCGCGGACCAGGCCCAGGAGCGCTTCTTCCTGCTGCTCCTCGGGAAGTCCGGACACCTCGTCCACAAGCGACGACGCGTCCGCGGGCTCGTCGCCCCGGCTCAGCCGCCGCACGTCCGGTAGGTCCGCGAGCAGCGGACTCGGGCGGGATTCGGTGAATTCGGGGAAGAACCGCGTCCAGTCGACCGGCGACACGATCAGCGACGTCTCCTCGTGCTCCACCGCCTGGCGAAGCGCGTCGACCACCAACTCCACGGGAATCGCCGAGTCGGCTCCGCGGTCCAGCGCCACCGCGGTCGCGACCGCTCCGCGCGCGCGGCGTCGCCGGGCCAGCCCGTCGAAGAACGCTCCGGTTCGGGCCTGCCCCGCGCTGCCCCAGACCGCACCGGCCGAGGACAGCAGCACGAAAGCGTCCAGTTCCCGGTCCGCGAGCAGTTCGTCGAGGTTGGTGGCGGCCGCCAGGCCGTCGGCCGGGCCCGGGCAGAACTGCTCCGCTCCGGCGTTCTGGGGCGCGACGTGGATCAATGCGGTGAGCTCCCGGCCGATCCCCGCCAGCAGCCGGGAAAGCGCCTCCCGGTCGCTCGTGTCGCATTCGACGATGCTCACCCGGTCGCCGGCGGCCAGCTCCCCGGGTTCCGGGTCCCCGGGCCGGCATTGCAGCACGAGGTGCTCGACGCCGGATTCGGCCAGCCTCTTCACCAGGCTTTCCCCGATGTCGTCGCCGATCGCGCCGGTGACCAGCACCGTGCCGCGCGGCTGCCAGGTGCGCTTCGGCTGGGCGTCGGCCAGCGGGGCGCGAACGAGGCGGCAGCCGAACACGCCCGATGCCCGCACCGCGACCTGGTCTTCGGTCCGTCCCGCGAGGACGCCTGCGAGGCGCCGCATCGCGAACTCGTCCGCTGCTTCGGGAAGGTCGATCAGCCCGCCCCACCGTGCGGGGTGTTCCTGCGCGACTGCGCGGCCGAAGCCCCACAGCTCGGCTTGCGCCGGGTCGGGCGGCGCGTCGGTCGGCGAAGTCGATACGGCTCCGCTGGTCGCGCACCACAGCGGCGCCTGGACGTCGAGTTCACCCAACGCGCTCACGAGGCCGATCGAGGCGACCAGGCCGGCGGGCCGCGCCGGGTGTGGTCCGGATGCGAGCCCCAGCAGCGAGAGTACGCCCGCCGGTGGTTCGTCGATTGCCGCGCACAACCGCTCCAACGCGACGCCGTGGTCCGCGTCGGCGGGCAACTCCACCTCGCGCACCGTCGCGCCGTGCACGCTGAGGGCCTGTGCCGATGCGGCCGTCCAGGCGTCGTCGAGTCCGGCCGGAACGGCGAGGAGCCAAGTCCCGTCGAGCTGTGGCGCGGTGGCTTCCGGGACCCGGGCGAAACCGGTCCGGTACCGCCAGTTGTCCAGTGTGGACTTCTCCCGGCGCTTCCGCCGCCAGGCGGACAGCAGCGGGATGGCCGGTTCGAGCGCAGTGGCATCGCCGCCCAGCTCGGCCGCCAACCCGGGGAGGTCCGCTTTCTCCACCAGATCCCAGAACCCGGCGTCCTCCGAGCGCGATCCGGTCGCTCCCCGGGGGACGTACTCCATCCAGTACCGCTTGCGCTGGAACGGGTAGGTCGGCAGGTCGACCGTCCGGGAGGCGCCGTCGCCGAAGGCGGGTTCCCAGTCCACGTGCACGCCGTTGACGTGCATCTGGGCCGCGGCGAGGAAGAACCGGTCCAGGTCACCGTCGTCGCGGTGCAGGGTGTCGCCCACCACCACTTCGGCCTCCGCCGCATCGGCGATCGCCTGGACCATTTCGGCGAGCAGCGGGTGCGGGCTGATCTCGACGAACGCCTCGTGCCCGCGGGCGAGCAGGCTGCGCACGGCCGGTTCGAAGCGGACCGTCTGGCGCGCGTTGCGGTACCAGTAGTCGGCGTCCAGCTCGGTGGTGTCCAGCACATCGCCGGTCACGGTGGAGAAGAACGGGATCTGCCCCTGCGCCGGGGAAATCCCGTCGAACGCGGCCAGCAGGTCGTCGCGCAGCGCCTCCACCTGGGCCGAGTGCCCGGCTCCGGTGGCCGCCCGGATCTTGCGGGCGCGCACGCCCGCGGCCTTCAGCTCTTCCAGCAGTTCGTCGATCGCGTCCAGGTCGCCGGAGACGGTGAGCGCGGTCGGCCCGTTCTCCGCGGCTACGGACAACCGGTCGCCGTACTTCGCCAGCCGCTGGCGCAGTTCCCCGACCGGCATCGCGATGGCGGCCATGGTTCCCCTGCGGTGCAACGGCATCAGTGCTTCGCATCGCTTCGCGATGAGCTTGGCCGAGTCCGCCAGCGTCAGCGCCCCGGCGATGTGGGCGGCGGCGACCTCGCCTTGCGAGTGACCGAGCACGGCGGCGGGCTGCACCCCGTAGGACTGCCACAGGCGCGTGAGCGCCACCATCACCGAGAACAGCACCGGCTGGACCACCTCGCCGCGGTCCAGCGACGGAGCTCCCGGCAGTCGGCGCAGCACGTCCACGACCGACCAGCCCACCAGCGGCGCGAACGCGTCCGCGCATTCCTGCAGCGCCGCCGCGAACACCGGGGACGAGTCCAGCAGCGTCACGCCCATTCCCGCCCACTGCCCGCCCTGCCCCGGGTACACGAACACCGGCGCGCCGATGTGCTGCCGGGCGACGCCCACCACGACCTGCGTGGAGTGCTCATCGCGCTCGGCAGCGGCCAGACCGGCGAGCAGCCGTTCGCGGTCCCGGCCGACCACCACGGCGCGATGCGACAGCGCCGCCCGTGATCGGAACAACGACCGCCCCAGGTCCTCGCTGCTCGTGCCGGGGGCCGACGCCGCGAACCTCCGCAGGTTTCCGGCCTGTGCGCGCAATGCGGGCGTGCCCTTGCCGGACAGCAACCACGGCACCGCCGGAACAGCTGCGGGTTCCGGCGTACCGGTCTCGGCCTGGGCCTGTTCCAGGATCACGTGGGCGTTGGTGCCGGCTCCGCCGATGGACGAGACCGCTGCGCGCCGTGGGCGGCCCGTCTCCGGCCACTCCCGCTCGTCCACCAGCAAGCGCAACGCACCCGAAGACCAGTCCACATGAGACGATGGCTCGTCCACGTGCAACGTCTTCGGCAGGAAACCACGTTCCAGGGCCATGACCATCTTGATCACACCGGCCACGCCCGAAGCGGCCTGCGTGTGCGCGATGTTCGACTTCACCGACCCCAACCACAACGGCCGTTCCGGCGAGTGCCCTTCGCCGTAGGTCGCCAGCAACGCACCTGCCTCGATCGGATCTCCCAACCGGGTCCCGGTCCCGTGCGCCTCCACCGCATCCACATCCGACGCCGACAAACCCGCGTTCGCCAATGCCGCACGAATCACCCGCTCCTGCGACGGACCGTTCGGCGCCGTCAAACCGTTGGTCGCGCCGTCTTGGCTCACGGCGCTGCCGCGGACGACCGCCAGCACCTTCCGGCCATGCCGCACCGCATCCGACAGGCGCTCCACCAGAACCACGCCGACGCCCTCACCCCAACCGGTGCCGTCCGCCGACTCCGCGAACGCCTTGCACCGGCCGTCCGCGGCCAGGCTCCGCTGCCGCGAACCCTCGACGAAGATCCGGGGTGAGACGATCACGGCCGCTCCCCCTGCGATGGCGAGGTCGCACTCGCCCAACCGCAACGCCTGGCACGCCTGGTGCAACGCCACCAACGACGACGAGCACGCCGTGTCCAGCGTCACCGCGGGCCCGTGCAGTCCCAGCACGTACGCCAACCGGCCGGACATGACGCTCTGCCCGTTGGCAGCCAGCAGATACCCCTCGTCCGCGTCGGGCACCCGGTCGAGGAGGCCCAGGTAGTCGTCCCCGGAAGCTCCGATGAACACGCCGGTCGACGTGCCGTGCGCCGAAGTCGGCGCGATCGAGGCCCTTTCGAACGCCTCCCAGGTGGTCTCCAGCAGCAGCCGCTGCCGCGGGTCCATCATCAGCGCCTCGCGCGGCGAGATGCCGAAGAACGCCGGGTCGAAGCCGGCGGGGTCGTCCATGAAAGCCCCGTGCCGGACGTAGGACTTGCCGAGCCGGTCGGGGTCCGGGTCGTAAAGACCCTCCAGGTCCCAACCCCGATCCACCGGAAAACCCGCCACCCCATCACGACCGCCGGCGACCAACTCCCACAAGTCCTCCGGCGACGACACGCCACCCCCGTACCGGCACGCCATCCCCACGATCGCGATCGGCTCGCGAGAACGCTCCTCCAGCTCGCGCACGCGCTTGCGGGCATCGCGCAGCGCGGCGGTGGCCCGCTTCATGTAGTCGAGGGTCTTCGCGTCTTCCGTCACGTCAGTTCCACCTATCCGGCCGCCGGGGCATCCACGAGCTCAGGGCGTGTCCAGTTCGCTGTCGAGGATGTCGAACATCTCGCCGATGTCAGCGGATTCGAGGTCGCGGACCCCATTGCCGTCCACATCGGACTCCGCAGCGGCGGCCCCCAGGCTCCGGGCCAGGTCGGCGAGGCGCGCCGCGATCGCGCGGCGCTCCTCCGGGCCGTAGGAGCCGTCGGCCAGCGCCTTCTCCAGGCCGTCGATCCCCAGCGGGGCGTTGTCGGCCGGGGCGGGGTCGTCCTTGACGAGCCTGGTGCGGAGGAAGGCCACGAGCTCGGTGGTGGTCGGGTAGTCGAACACCACCGTGGCGGGCAACCGCTGGCCGATCACGGCCCCGAGGCCGTTGCGCAGCTGCACCGCGGTCACCGAGTCCAGGCCCATGGCGAGGAACGTCTGCCCGGGGTCCACGGACTCCGGCGACGGATGCCCGAGCACCGCGGCGACCTGCGTGCGGACCGACTCCAGCAGCAGCCGGTCCTGCTCGTGCCGCGACGCGGACGCCAGCCGTTGCGGCAGCGACGCCGGTTCCTCCCCGCCGCGGGCGTCGTCCGCGGCGATGCGGCTCATCGCCTCGATCGCCTGCCGCGCCTCCGGCAGCTCGTCCAGCAGCGGGCGCCTGCGGGCCAGGGTGAAGCCGGTGACGAAGCGCTCCCAATCCATGTCCGCGATCGTCACCAGCGTGTTGTCCTCGTCGAGAGTCTGCTGCAGCGCCGTGATCAGCAGTTCCGGCGCCATGACGTGGACGCCCCAGCGCCGCAGCGTCTCGTCCGCCGCTTCCTGCATCGTCGAACCGGCTTCGGCCCACGCACCCCACGGAAGCCCGCGGCGACGCAAGGTGTCCTCAGCGGCGTCGCGGACCGCCATGCCGTCCCCGGCCCAGCCGCCCCAGGCGATCGCGGTCGCGGGCAGGCCGCGAGCTCGGCGGTGCTGCGCGAGCGCCTCCAAGTACGTGTTCGCCGCGCCGTAGCTGCCGTGGCGCCCGACGCCCCAGGTCGCGGTGATCGCGGAGAACAGGACGAACGCGTCGAGGTCCAGATCCTCGGTCAGCTCGTGCAGATGCCGCGCGCCGACGGCCTTTGCCTCCGCGATCTCCGCGAAGTCGGCAGGACTCGTGTCGGGGAGCGACTGCAACCGGCCGATTCCGGCCGCGTGCACGACCGCCGACAGCGGTCGTTCCGCCGGGATCGAGGCCAGTACTCCGCGCAGCGCCTCCCGGTCCCGCACGTCGCAGGCCACCACGGTGACCTCGGCGCCAAGCGCCTCCAGTTCGGCGACTCGCTCGGCCATGCCGGGCGCAGCCTCGCCGCGGCGGCCGAGCAGCACGAGGTGACCGGCACCGCTGCGGGCGAGCCAGCGGGCGACGTGCCCGGCCTGCACGCCGGTGCCGCCCGTGATCAGCACGGTTCCGCCCGGCCGGGGGCGCCAGGCACGAGCCCCGGTCCGCTCGCCGAGCCGGGCCCGGGCCAGGCGGCGCACGAACGCCCCCGAGTCGCGGATCGCGATGTGGTCCTCGTCGTCGGCCGCGCCCAGCACCCCGGCCAGCCGCCCGAGCACGCCGTCGTCCGGTTCCGGCGGCAGGTCGACCAATCCTCCCCACCGCTCGGGGTGTTCCAGGCCGACGACCCGGCCCAGGCCCCAGGTCAACGCCTGCAGCGGGCGGACCAGCCGATCCGAGTCACCGGTGGAGACCGCTCCCCGGGTCAGCAGCCAGAGCGGTGCGCCCACCTCCGCGTCGCCGAGGGCCTGGATGAGCGCCAGCGTCCCGGTGGTTCCCGCGGGGACACCCGGGTGCTCCGGGTCGGCGGTCTCGTCCAACGCGAGCAGCGACACCACTCCGGAAACGTCCGACGGCCGCAGCCCGGCGTCGGCAAGCGTGGTGCGGAGCCGGTCGAGCAGTTCGCCGCGCCGCATCCCGGCAGGCATCCCGAACGGCAGCACGACGGCGCCGCGGTCGGCCAGACCGTCCAGCACCGCGGTCGCCCACTTCTCGTCGGCGTCGCCTTCGGGGGTCAGCGCGAGCCACGTCCCCGACAGCCGGCGGGTCTCGAATTCGGCCGGCTGCCAAGTGATTCGATAGCGCAGGTCGTCCAGCGCCGAGGTCTCGCGGTCCCGGCGGCGCCAGGCGGCCAGCGCCGGCAGCACGTCCTGCAGCGTTCCGGTCGCCTCGACTCCCAGCGTCGCCGCCAACGCCGCGACGTCCTCGCCCTCGACCACGGTCCAGAACCGCTGCTCTGCCGATGACCCGCCGCTCACCGGCGTGGTTCCGGCCGCTGGCCGCTTGTCGGGCCAGTACCGCTGCCGCTGGAAGGGGTACGTCGGCAGGTCCACGTCGCGACGGGCCGATCCCGCGAACGGTGGCGCCCAGTCCACCGGGATGCCGACGACGAAGGCTTCGGCCATGGAGCGGTACAGGTGGCTCAGATCGCCCTTGTCGCGCTGGAGGGTGGCGGCGACGAAGACCTGATCACCCAGGTCGTCGAGGTTCTGCTCCACCGCCGCCGTCAACACGGCGTGCGGGCTGATCTCGACGAATGCGGCATGCCCCCGTTCGGCCAGCGCCTTCACGGCGTCGCCGAACCGGACCTGGCGACGCAAGTTCCGGTACCAGTAGCCGCCGTCGAGCTCCGGACCGTCGAGCCAGTCGGCTTCCACCGTGGAGAAGAAGGGGATTCGCGCGGTCGTCGGTTCCGTCGGCGCCAGGGCGCGTTCAAGTTCGTCGGCCAGGGCCTCGACGTGCTGCGAATGGGCCGTGAAGTCGACTCCGGGGACGCGCCAGCGCACCACGCGCTGCGCGGACAGCTCGCGCTCCAGCTCGGTCAGCGCGCCTTCGTCGCCGGAGACGGAGACCGACGCCGGGCCGTTGACCGCCGCGATGGCCAGGCGATCCCCCAACTGGGCGATCATGTCGCCCACCCGGTCGGCCGGCGCCATCACCGACACCATCCCGCCCTTCCCGGCGAGCCGCGCCAGCGCCTGGCTGCGCAAGGCCACCACCCGCGCGCCGTCCTCCAGCGAAAGCGCACCGGCCACGCACGCGGCGGCGACCTCGCCCTGCGAGTGCCCGACCACCGCGCCCGGCTCGACGCCGTGCGAGCGCCACACCTGCGCCAGCGACACCATCACCGACCACAGCACGGGCTGGACCACGTCGACCCGCGCCAGCGCCTCCTGGTCGTCCAGCACGTCGGCCAGGTCCCAGTCCACCCAGGGCCGCAGCGCCGCGCCGCACTTGTCCATCCATTCCGCGAAAACCGGCGAGGAATCGAGCAGTTCCCGGCCCATCCCCACCCAGTGCGACCCCTGTCCGGGGAACACGAACACCGGCGCTGTGTCGACATCACCGGCGACGCCGCGGACCACCTGGGGCGCCGACTCGCCATCGGCGAGCGCCGCCAGCCCGGCGAGCAGGTCCGCGCGTTCCGCCCCGACGACGACCGCCCGGTGCTCGAAGGTGGCCCGGTTCTTCACCAGCGCGGCACCCAGGTCCGCCAAGTCCAGCTCCGGATCCCGCTCCACCCGGTCCAGCAGCCGCGCCGCTTGCTGGCGCAGCGCGTCCTCGGTCCGCCCGGACAGCACCCACGGCACCGCGGGGAGCGCCTCGCCGGCGGCCTCCTCGGCGTGGGCAGGGGCTTGTTCCAGGATGACGTGGCTGTTGGTGCCGCTGACTCCGAACGATGACACCGCCGCGCGGCGAGGACGGCCGGTCTCCGGCCACTCCCGCTCCGCCACCAGCAACCGCACCGCACCCGACGACCAGTCCACATGGGACGTTGGCTCGTCCACGTGCAAGGTCTTCGGCAGCAAGCCGTTCTCCATGGCCATGACCATTTTGATCACACCGGCCACGCCCGAAGCGGCCTGCGTGTGCGCGATGTTCGACTTCACCGACCCCAACCACAACGGCCACTCCGGTGAGCGGCCCTCGCCGTAGGTCGCCAGCAACGCACCGGCCTCGATCGGATCTCCCAACCGAGTCCCGGTCCCGTGCGCCTCCACCGCATCCACATCCGACGCCGACAGGCCCCCGCTCGCGAGCGCCGCCCGAATCACGCGCTCCTGCGACGGACCATTCGGCGCCGTCAAGCCATTCGACGCACCGTTCTGGCTCACCGCGCTGCCGCGAACGACGGCCAGCACCTTCCGGCCATGCCGCACCGCATCCGACAAGCGCTCCACCAAGAGCACGCCGACGCCCTCACCCCAGCCCGTGCCGTCCGCCGACTCCGCGAACGCCTTGCACCGGCCGTCGACGGAAAGGACGCGCTTGCGGGAGAACTCGACGAAACCCTCGGGCGTCGAGAGCACCGATGCGCCACCGGTGATCGCGAGGTCGCACTCGCCCAGCCGCAACGCCTGGCACGCCTGGTGCAACGCCACCAACGACGACGAACACGCCGTGTCGACCGTGACCGCCGGCCCGTGCAACCCCAGCACGTACGCCAGCCGCCCGGACTTCACGCTGGCCGCGTTCCCGGTGATCACATAGCCTTCGCTACTCGCCGGGATCTCGTCGAAGGCGTACCGGTAGTCCTGGTAGTTGGTGCCGACGAACACGCCGGCGCTGGTTCCGCCGAGGCTCGTCGGGTCGATGCCGGCCCGTTCCAGCGCCTCCCAGGTCGTCTCCAGGAGCAGCCGCTGCTGCGGATCCATCACCGCGGCCTCCCGCGGCGAGATGCCGAAGAACGCGGCGTCGAATCCGGCTATGTCGTCGAGGAAAGCCCCCGCGCGGGTGTACGACTTGCCCGCGTGGTCGGGGTCCGGGTCGTAAAGACCCTCCAGGTCCCAACCCCGATCCACCGGAAAACCCGTCATCGCATCACGACCGCCGGCGACCAGCTCCCACAAGTCCTCCGGCGACGACACGCCACCCCCGTACCGGCACGCCATCCCCACGATCGCGATCGGCTCGTCCAACCGCACCTCTGCGTGCGCCGTGTCGGAGGACTCCGCTCCCGACCGGCCGGTGATGCGCTCGCGCAGGTAGCGCGCGACCGACATCGGGTTGGGGTGGTCGAAGAGCAAGGTCGGCGGCAGGGCGATTCCGGTGGACCGCGAAAGCTCCTGCCGCAGCTCCTCCCTCGCCTCCCGCTTGATCCCCATGTCCCGGAACGGCTTGCTCTCGGCGATCCGCGAGGGCAGACCGCCGCCCAGCACGGAGACCACCTGCGCTCGCACCAGGTTCAGCAGAATCCTGTCCTGGCGATCGCCGGTCTCCCCGGCCAGCAGGTCCCGCAACTCGGCCACGGCCGCCGACTGAGTGTTCACCAGATACCTTCCGATATTGGGCTCGGGGACGTTCGGTGGATCCACGGGGGGCGCACCGCCGGCACGCCGGTTCCTGCGCGCTCACCCCGAATTCGGGGAGATGCCGCGCGGAGAACCGGCCGGGCACGCGAGGATTTCCGCTGAACCGCACGACTTCCTCGCCGCTGCGGTCGTGCCTCCTCCAACGTGTGCGAGTTGCCGAGGCCGGCGAAACGGGACGCTACGCGCGGCCCGATCCGGTGCACAAGGAAGACGGCCACAAGCTGCCACAGCGCGACGGCACGACTCGCCTCCATTCGGAAAACTCATTGCTGCACAACGAAATCGGGATCACGCGGGCACACCCGATGCGCGTGCACCCGCGCTCGGTCCCGGCGCTCAGGCCGCGGCCGCGGCCGGCAGGTCGATCGTGTTCGTGCCGCGTTCCAGGGCGTTGACGAGCACGGCCATGTTCCCCATCGGGTGGGCGTTGTCGAACAGCAGCTGGTGGAGGGAGCCGATGTCCTCGAACGTTTCGCAGGTGGACAGGCACGGGTTGAGCAGGCCCGCATCGACCAGCCTGACGACGTCGCGGAACTGGCGGGCGTTCGCGCCGTGCGAACCCTGCAGCCGCTTGGAGCGCATCCACAGGTGCCGGAGGTCGATGTCGCCGTTGTAGCCGGTCGTGCCGCCGCAGATCACCACCATGCCGCCGCTGTCGCACAGGTACATGGAGGTGGGCAGGGTGTCCTGCCCGCTGTGCTCGAAGACGATCCGCGGTGACTTCCGCTCCCCGAGGATCTCCCAGATCTTCTTGCCCATGGCCCGCGCGCCCCGCAGGAACTTGGTCATGCCCTCGACGTCGTCCACCGCGGGCAGCCGGCCCCAGTGGTCGAACTCGTGCCGGTTGATGACGCCCTTCGCGCCCAGCTTGAGGCAGTACTCGCCACGGGCCTCGTCGGAGACGACCGCGATCGGGACCCCACCGGCCATCTTGACCAGCTGGATGGCCATGGAGCCCAGTCCGCCGGCCCCGCCCCAGATCAGCACCGGGTCACCGGGGTGAACCGTGTTGCCGTGCCAGCCGAAGAGCTGCCGGTAGGCGGTGGAGCCGCAGAGCATGAAGCTGGCGGACTCCTCCCACGACACGTCCTTGGGCTTCGGGTGGCACTGGTAGTCGTTCACCAAGCAGAACTGCGCGAAGGAACCGTAGTTGGTCTCGTACCCCCACGCACGACCGCTGCTGGACGTCGCCACGTCCGCGCCCAACCGGATGTCCTCGTCCTTCTCGTCGTACTGCCCGCCGGAGAGCACCACGTGGTCGCCGACCTTGACGTGCCGCACGCCCTCGCCGACCGCCCACACCACACCCGCGCCGTCGGTGCCGCCGATGTGGAAGTCCTCCGGCTGCCCGAGGCGCTGCCGCATGCCGATGACGTCCACCGGCAGGCCCAGCGCCGCCCAGACGTTGTTGTAGTTGATCCCGGCCGCCATCACGTACACCAGGACCTCGCCGGGGCCCACCCGTGGCACGTCGACGACCTCGATCTGGAACGCCTGCTTCGGCGGTCCGAACCGGTCCTGGCGGATCACCGACGCGTACATCCGCTCGGGGACCTCGCCCAGCGGCGGCACCTCACCGATCTCGTAGAGCGACTTCGTCATGGCTTTCTCCTCAATTGCCACTCGCGTCGGCCGGGGCCGACAGGTGTCGTAGTTGCTTCCTGATCTCCTCGATCACCTCGGATTGGCGCTCTGCCAGGTAGAAGTGGCCCCCGGCGAAGACCTTCGCCTCGAACGCGGCGCGCGTGTGCCTGCCCCAGGCGCGCACCTCGTCGACCGTGGTGAGCGGGTCGGCGTCGCCGACGAGGGCCGTGATCGGGCACCCCACCACCGACTCCGGATCGGCCAGGTAGGTCTCGACCGCCTGGAAGTCGCCGCGGATGGCGGGCAGCACCAGGCGGAGCATCTCGTCATCGCCCAGCAGGTCGGGGGATGTTCCGCTCAGCGACTTCAGCTCCGCGATGACGTCGTCGTCGGGTTTGAGGTGCACGTTGCGCTCGACGTGCTTCTTCGACGGCGCCCTCCGCCCGGAGAGCAGCAACGCCCGCGGGCCGTTGCGATCGCGTGCTTCCAGGCGCTGCGCCACCTCGAAGGCGAGCACCGCGCCCATGCTGTGACCGAGGTAGACCGGCGGCGGGCCCGGCAGCGCCGCCAGTTCGGTCGCGATCCGGTCGGCCAGCTCGCCGATCTCGGTGATCACCGGCTCTCGGTAGCGGTCCTGCCGCCCGGGGTACTGGATGGCCAGCACGTCGACCTCCGGCGCCAGCCGCATCGAGAGGGGCCGGAAGAACGACGCCGAGCCGCCCGCGTGCGGAAAGCAGATCAACCTGGTGGCACCGCCGGATTCCGCGTCGAAGCACCGGATCCACTTGCCACCTTCGGTCACGGCCGTGCTCATGCGTTGGTGCCTCCAGTTCGGCCATCACGGCGGACTTCGACCCACCCGCAGGGCGTGGTCGTCTTCGCGGGGATGCTGATCTCGGCGGGGTGCGGCCAACCCGCACTGCGACGCCGGCGCTGGCGCATCTCGACGCTAGGAGGAACGTGATCCGCCGCACAAGCTTGCGGCCACAAGCTGCCACGGGTTCCACCGCGCACCTGCCGACCCGCACGCGCACGGCTGTTTTCCCCGGAATCACAACGGGATTCGGCATCGACTGCCAGCCGGAGCGACCAGGGCCGCCGACGTGCCATCCACTTTGGAAGCGGGTGACAACGGCCCGGCCGCGCCCTCGGCGGCGGGGCATCCGCGGCGATGAGCGATCCTTGCGGCGCCGTGCGCTGCGCTCGTCATGACCCTCGTGGACAACACCGGGCTCAACGTGACGCTCCCGGTCATCGCGGCGGACTTCGGCGCGCCGACCGCCGATCCGCAGGGCGTGGCCGACGCCTACGTCGTCATCCCCGCGGGGCGACTCAAGGCTTCGGGGCGTGGGCCGCGGTAGGCCTGTCGGCGAGCAGCTCGCCGACGCTGCGCGGAATCACCGCCCGAATTCAACCGCCAGCAGGGTGATCAGGTATTTCCTTTTTCAATACAACTACCGCACTGCTTTCCCCATTCCGAATCACCGCGGGACACACCTTATCACAGAAACGCCGACGACGCTTCCCAATTTCATTCACACTTATTCACACCACTAGGCGACCCAACAATCCGGCAACCGTTCCACGCCTGCCCGAAACCGCGAAACTCGTGCAGGCGTCAACAAAGCCGCGAACTGTGCCAAATGGACTCCCGCGACTTGATCAACGAAAGGAATCGCATTACTACGAATGGATCTACCTTGATAGTTGATCACCATGTTGGAGTATCGTTATGCTTAGGATCTATTTCACCCCCAAAGATGTTCTCCGCATCCGCGTGACGGAGCAGCCCGATCCGATGTGGGAACTCGCGCTCAGCTTGCACGTCCTCCGCGGACACGTCACCTGGCCGACGCAACTGGCGTGGCGGGGCTGGGCGCGACACAGGTTACGCGACACGGGCTTATCCACCCGAATGCATCTTGTGTCCTCGCTGGTTCCCGTCAAGGGGAACTTCCCAGATTTCCTCACTCCGGTCACCGCCGGGCCGGACTTCGAGGCCGGCCTCGAAAGCATCCTGTCCGCCGGGCAGACCCGGCTCAGCAACGACCTTTCCGCGGCTTTCGCGCAGCAGAGCGCGCCGCCTTGGGTCCGCAAGCTGTCCGACGGCGACCGGGCCTCGCTCAACAAGCTCTGCGACACCCTCCGGGACTATTTCAACACCGCCATCCGACCGCACTGGCCGAAGGTCCACCACCAGGTCACCGAAGACCACGTGCTGCGGACACGCCACCTCACGACCGGGGGCGCCGAGAAGCTGTTCAACTCGCTCCCGGCCCCCATCAAATGGCGCTGGCCGGTCCTGGAGACGAACTACCCGGAGAACCGGACGCTGCACCTCGACGGCCGCGGCCTGACGCTGATCCCGTCGTACTTCTGCTTCGGCAACCCGATCACCTTCATCGACCCGGGACTCCCGCCCGTGCTCGTCTACCCCGCCCACAAGGCGGCGAACGGCGTGCGCCCCGGCGGTGGCAAGGAGAACGCGTCGAAGCGGCTGGCCGCCCTGCTCGGGCACACGCGCGCGCAGGTCCTGCTGGCGTTGCAGACGCCCAGTTCGACCTCCGGTCTCGCCCGGCAGATCGACGCGTCGCTGGCTTCCGCCAGCCAGCACACCACCATCCTGCGCGAGGCCGGCCTGATCACTTCGACCCGGCTGGGCAAGGCGGTCCTGCACAGCCTCACCCCGCTCGGGCGGGAACTCGTCGGCACCAACGACCAGCCCAGCGCGGTCGCGCCGGGTGATCACCGGGGAGCCGGCCGTCCGGGGCCCAGGCGGTTGCCGCACCTCGCCGATTCGGCCGGGTGAGGCGGGCGGCAGGCACGGGTCCTCTCGACGAGCGCTCCGAGTGGTGGCGCCCGCCGAACGGGCCTGGACCCGCCGAGCGGCCGGCCGCCGCGATCAGCGGTCGAGGTCTTCCCACTCCAGCTCCAGATCCGCTTCCAGCTCATCGATGTCGTGCTGGTCTAGCTGGAGCAGGGGCAGGTCCGACGGAGTGCGCCCGCCCGTGCCGGGCCGATCGACGTGGGCGATGAGTCCACTCAGGACCGCCAACCAGTCCTGCGCCAGGTCGTGCACCGCTTCACGGCTGGTAACGGCGGTGTGCCAGGACCACGTCGCGCTCAGCAACGGACCGTCGGCACCGTCCTCCACGACCGCGTTGATCTCGATGCCGTGCCCCACGCGCAACGCCGGGTCGGCACCACCACCGAGCGCATCGACCTCCGGGGCCCAACCCCATTCGCCACCGGCAGACGCGCCGAAACGCCCCAGGTAGTTGAACGCGATCTGCGGACGCGCGAACCTCGCGAGCTCCGGCGCGGTGTCCGGGTTGAGGTACCGCAGCAGCCCATAACCCAGCCCGTGATCAGGAATCATCCGAAGCTGCTCCTTGACCTGCTTCAACACCGTCCCCAAACCCGGACCTCCGGAGGTGACCTCCCGCCAGTCCAGGGCGCCGGGGTCCAGCAGCACCGGGTGCAACGTGGTGAACCAACCCACCGTCCGCGTCAGATCGACCCCCGGGACGACCTCCTCGTACCGGCCGTGCCCCTCCACATCGACCAACACACCACCCGGCGTGCCCGCGCGATGCCGCACGGCCAACACCAACGCCGTCAGCAACACATCATCGACACCGGCGAAGAACGCCGCAGGAACCCTCGCCAGCAACGCCGCCGTCCGCTCCACCGGCAACGACACCGTCAACGACTGCGTCCCCGCAACCGCGTCCCCGTTCTCAACATCGCGATCGGTCACACGCACACCGGGATGTGCCAGAACGTCTTTCCACACCGGCAGCTCCGACACCCGTGATTCCGCCAGCTCCCGCAACAGACCGGCCCACTGGCGAAACGACGTACCCACCGGCTGCAGCTCGACCGACCGCCCCGAGAGCAGCGCATTACACGCCTCCCCCAGATCCGACACCAGCACCCGCCACGACACCCCATCGACCACCGCATGATGGGCCACCACCAGCAACCGGCCAGACCGCGAACCACCGCCGTCCAACCAGACCGCCCGGAGCATCACACCTCGCGCGGGATCCAAACCGGCCGCAGCCGCCTCGCCCCGCCCGGCGAGCGCCGAAGCCCAATCGACGGCTTCGGGCACCACTACCCGCTCCACCAGATCGGCGACGTCCACCGACCCCGCCGGCGGCACGACCAGGCCCCGCTCACCCAACCGAGCCCGCAGCAGATCATGCCGATCCACCACCGCTCCGACGGCGCCCGTCAACACGTCCAGCGACAAGCTCGCCGGAACCTCCAGCACCACCGACTGGTAGAAGACCGACCCCAGCCCACCCCGCTCGCCCAGCCAGCACATCACCGGCGTCGACGCCACATCCCCCACCCCGGAAACCACCGAGGCCGACACCGAACCCGACGACGCCACAACCGCCAGTTCCGCGGGCGTCCTGCACTCGAACACCTGACGAGGACTCAGGACCAGACCGACCCTGCGCACTCTGGCGACCAGCTGCATCGAGGCGATGCTGTCCCCGCCCAACTGGAAGAAACCGTCCTCCGCGCCGACCTCGGCGACCCCCAACACCTCGGCGAACGCCTCGCACAAGAGCCGTTCCCGATCGGTGCGAGGACCGCGGCTGGGCCCGGTGGTCACCGCGGGCGCGGGCAAGGCTTGCCGATCGAGTTTCCCGTTGGAGTTCAGCGGGAAGCTCTCCAGCACCACCACTGCGGACGGCACCATGTAGTCGGGCAGGGCCCGGGCGACGTGATCCCGCAGCACATCCGGCTCGCAGTCGTCGCCGGTCGGCACCACGTAGGCCACCAACCGCTTCTCCCCCGGCCGGTCCTGCCGGACCACCACCGCACTGCGAGCCACGTGCGGGTGGGCCGTCAGCACTGCCTCGATCTCGCCCGGCTCGATCCGGATGCCGCGGACCTTCACCTGGTCGTCGACCCGGCCGACGAACTCCAGCTCGCCATCCCGGTTCCAGCGCACCAGGTCACCGGTCCGGTACATCCGCTCCCCAGCGGCGAACGGATCCGCGACGAACCGCTGGCCGGTCAGCCCAGCCCGCTCCCAGTAGCCCCGCGCCAACCCGCTGCCCGCGATGTACAGCTCCCCCACCACGCCAGGGGCGACCAGCCTCAGCTCGGGATCCAGCACGTGCACCCGCGTGCCGGGCACCGGCCTTCCGATCGGCGGGGCGCCGTCCAGGTCGTCGTCGGAGGACCAGATCGTCGAGTACACCACCGTCTCGGTCGGACCGTAGATGTTGGCCACCCGGCAGCCGGGGAAGACCGCGCGGATGCCGTCGTACAACTCGGGTGGAACCGGCTCCCCGCCGAGCACGACCGTGTCCACTCCCGGACGCCGTTCCTGCTCCTGGACGACCCTGGCGAACACCGACGGCACGCCGCTGACCAGCCCGCCACGCGGTGGTCCGTCCGCCAGGGCCAAGAGGTTGGGGACCACCTCGACCGCGCCACCGACCATCAGCGGCACGAGGATCTCGAACACGGAGAAGTCGAAGCCGAGCGGAGTCGCCGCCAGCACCCGGCCCAGGCTGTCCACGCCGATCGTTTCCCGCACGCACGCGACCAGGTCGACGACGTTGGCGTGCGCGACCATGACGGCCTTGGGCTGCCCGGTGGAGCCCGAGGTGTACATCACATAGGCGATGTTCTCCGGGTGCGGCGTCGATCGGCCCGGCGCGGCTGCCCCCGCACGGCCCGCAAAGGTGGCTGGATCGTCGAGCAGCACGGTCGCCACGTCGGCACGCATCCCGCCGGAGCCGTTGGTGATCAGCAGCGCCGGCTTGGCGTCTGCGAGCACGAAGTCGATCCGCTCAGCGGGGTGGTCCAGATCGATCGGCAGATAAGCGCCGCCGGATTTGAGCACCGCCAACATCGACACGACCATGTCGATCGACCTCGGGAGCGCCAGCGCGACCACGGATTCCGGCCCGGCCCCGAGCTCCACGAGCAGGCCGGCGAGCCGGTTCGCCCGGTCGTCGAGCTCCGCGTACGTCACCGATTCGCCGCCGCAGACGACCGCCACCGCATCGGGTGTCCGCTCGACCTGGGTCCGGAACAGCTCCGGCAGCACGGTCTCCTGGGTGCCGGTCTGGCGCCCGTTCCACTCGTCGAGCAGTTGGCGGCGTTCTGCGCTGGAGAGGAGGTCGAGCCGGCCCACCGGCCGGTCGGGATCGGCGATGATCGATTCCAGGACGCGTTGGAGCCGGGCGGACTGCGCCTCGATCGTGGCGTGGTCGAAGACATCGGGCCGGTAGCCCAGGCGCAGGCGCAGGCGCGGCCCCGGGATCGCTACCAGGTTCAGCGCGTAGTGGGTGGCGTCCCAACCGGACACCGCCCCCACCTGGAGCTCGGATTCCGGGTCGATCGCCTCGTCGGGGTCGATCGGGTAGTTCTCGTAGACGGTGGCGGTGTCGAACAGTTCCCCGGTACCGACCTGCCGCTGGATGTCGGCCAACCCGAGGTACTGGTGGTCCAACAACCTGGCCTGCTCATCCTGGAACCGGACGAGAAAGTCCACGACGGACTCCGACGGATCCAATCGAACCCGAACCGGAATCGTATTGATGAAAAGCCCCAACACCGACTCCACCCCTGGAAGCTCCGGAGGACGACCCGACACAGTGGACCCGAACACCACATCCCCACGACCGGTCCACCGACTCAGCAACAACCCCCACGCACCCTGCACCACCGTGTTCAGCGTCAAGCCACGCTCCCGAGCCCACTCCACCAGGTCGGCTGTCAGCCCTTCCGGAACATCCAGCACGAACCGCTGTGGAACAGCCGAAACTCGATCCCCGGGGCCGAGCAGCAGCGGCTGAACGCCTTCCAGCGCCTCAGCCCACGCGCCCAGCGCCGCGTCATGATCACGATTCGCCAGCCACGCGAGGAAATCCCGGTACGCCCCCGGAGCCGGAATCCCGGACCCATCCGCCCGCGCCCGGTACAGGGCGAACAGCTCGCGCACCAGAAGCGGCATCGACCAGCCGTCCAGCACGAGGTGGTGGTTGGTCAGGACGAGCCGGGAACGACCTTCTCCCAGTCGTACCAACGTCATTCGCAGCAATGGACCCCGCTGCACGTCGAAGCCGTCCGCCCGGTCCGCCGCCAGCAGCCGAGCCAACTCCGCCTCGCGCTCGGCCTCCTCGCAAGACGACAGATCCACCTCGGACCAGGCGACAGCCGACTCCCGGGGCACCACCTGGACCGGACGGCTCAACCCCTCGTGGACGAAACACGCCCGCAAGTTCGGATACCGCTCCAACAGCACGTCCCCGGCACGCCTCAACCCGTCCCCATCCACCTCCCCCAGCAGCTCGAACGCCAACTGCACGACATACACATCCCCCAGGCCATCGTCGTAGACGGCGTGGAACAGCAGTCCTTCCTGCAACGGCGAGAGCGGAAGGACGTCGGCCACCTCGCCGACCACCTCCTCCACCAGAGCGGTCTCAGCCTCGTCGAGCACGACCGAAGCCGAATCGGCTGTCCGCTCGTGCGTGCCGTTCTGCTCCTCGGCGACCAAAGCCGCGAGCGCCGCGGGAGTCTTGTGCTCGAAGATCTGCCGCGGGCTGATGACCACCCCGTCCCGGCGGGCGCGGCTGGACAGCTGGATCGACATGATGCTGTCCCCGCCCAGCTTGAAGAAGCTGTCGTCGACGCCCACGCCCGGCACGCCGAGCACCGCCGCGAACAGCTCGCACAGCAGCTCTTCCCCCGGTGTCCGGGGTTCGCGGCCCGACGTGGTGCCGCCGAAGTCCGGCGCCGGTAGCCGTCGCCGGTCCAACTTCCCGTTGGAATTCAGGGGAAGCCGGTCCACGGCGACGATCGCCGCCGGGACCATGTGCGCGGGCAGCCGCTCCTCGACGTAGGGCTGCAACGCCGTGATGACCGCACCCACCTCGCTCGACGACGCTGGGTCGTTGGCGTACGCCGACCAGGGACGCCCGGCACCCCCGGTGGAGGGGTGCGACCGGCCGTCGCCCAGGATGTCGCTGCGAACCAGCACGGCATCGAGCTCTTCCGCCGCCCTCGACCACGTGAGCGCCGCGCGGTAGCCGGTCTCCGCCGCCAGCTCGTTGAATTCCTCGGGGTCCGGCTCGGCACCGGCCACATCCCGCACCAGCTCGGCTCGCGCGGATTCGACGTCCGCGCCGTGCTCGACCGCCCGCACGGCCGCCAGGTCCGTCGTCAAGCGGGCATTGGGAATCCCGGAGACGCTCAGCCGCTCGGGCCGGGTGCTGGAAAGCACCTCGCGCAGACCGACGAAGTCCCGGACATCGCGCCCCCACCTCAGTTCGAGCGGTTCCGCGACATCACCGGTCGGGCCGACGACACCGGTCGTCTTGCGCAGGACCGCGTCGTAGCGGTAACGGGTGAGCTCGTTGTGGCCCGCACCGCGCTTGATCCGCACATCGATCTCGCCCACGTCCTCGACGACGTCGCGGAACCGCGCGAAGAAGTCGGGCGCGACCAGCAGCTCCTTTTCCTGCAAGATGTTCTGCTCGACCGACCTGCGCAGGACCTCCGGCGGCGTCGAGCCGTCCGCCCGGCCGAGCTCGACGGCGGTGGCGAAGCACCTGAGCAGCCGGAGGTTGCGCACGTCCCCGACGAAGACGGCGCCGCCCGGGCGGAGGAGCCGAACGGCAGCGGTCAGCACTTCGACCAGGTAGTCGACGCTGGGGAAGTACTGGACCACGGAGTTGATGACGATGGTGTCGAAGAAGTCGGTGGGAAGGTCGTCGAGCACGTGCGCGGGCCGGCACAGCAACTCCACGTTCGCGTAACCGGCATCTCCGTCGAGCCGGTCTCGCAGCGCCTCGACCACCACGGGCGAGAAGTCGGTCGCCCAGTAGGACTCGCACCTCGGCGCCAGCTGCGACATCAGCAGGCCGGTGCCGACGCCGATCTCCAGGATCCGCTCCGGGGCGAGCGACGCCACCCTCTCCACCGTCGCGTCGCGCCATTCCCGCATCTCGTGCAGCGGGATGGGGAGGCCGTCGTAGCTGCTGTTCCAACCCGTGAAGTCGGCACCGAACTCGGCGGCGGGACCTTCCCGGTACAGCTCGTCGTAGACCACTCGCCATTCGCCGACCTTCCCGTGGTCTGCCTCGCCAGGCTCCCGCCGGCCGGCGTCGGGCACGACGTAGGCGATGAGCCGCTTGTCGCCGAGTTGGTCTTCGCGGACGACTGCCGCGGCCTGCGCGATCTGCGGGTGGGAGGTCAGGGCCGTCTCGACCTCGCCGAGCTCGATCCGGAAACCGCGCACCTTCACCTGGTCATCGACCCGGCCGACGAACTCCAGCTCGCCATCCCGGTTCCAGCGCACCAGGTCACCGGTCCGGTACATCCGCTCCCCAGCGGCGAACGGATCCGCGACGAACCGCTGGCCGGTCAACCCGGCTTGACCGAAGTAGCCCCGCGCCAGTCCGGCCCCGGCCAGGTGGAGCTCTCCGACCGCGCCTGGTGGGACCAACCGCATTTCGGCATCCAGCACGTAAACCCGGGTGTTCGAGATCGGCCGGCCGATCGGCGGCGCTCCGACCGGCCGGGCGTCGTCGCAGAACCACGCCGTCGCGTAGACCGTCGCCTCGGTCGGCCCGTAAATGTTGGCCACCGAGCAGTCCGGGAACACCGACCTCACCCGCGACAACAACGAGCCCGGCAGCCCCTCGCCCGCCAGCACCAACGTCTCCAGGCCCGGAGCCTCCAACTCGCCCCACGCCCCCAGCAGGCCTGCGACGGCCGACGGAACACCGCTGACGAGAGAAACCTCGGACAGCAACTCCGGCGAATCCGCCAAGGAGAGCAGATCGTCCACCAGCACGACGCGCCCACCCACCGTCAACGGCACCAAGATCTCGAAAACCGAAACATCGAAGTTCAACGACGTCGACGCCAACACACACCGCAACCGATCGCCGAACGCCTTCGCAGCCCACGCAGAAAGCCCCGCGACACTCGAATGCCCGACCACGACCCCTTTCGGCCGCCCCGTCGAACCCGACGTGTACAACACATACGCCGCATTCCCCGCAGCCAACGGACCAACCCGATCCCCATCCACCAGATCCGCACCCGAGAACCCGGCCGCCACCGGGTCGTCCACCACCACAACGGGCAGGGCCTCGTCGGAAAGGCCGACCTCGACCCCAGAAGCCGTCAACAGCAACACCGGCTTGGCGTCGTCGAGCATGAACTCAATTCGCTCGGCGGGATAGTCGAGGTCGATGGGCAGGTACGCGGCTCCGGCCTTGAGAACGGCCAACACGGCGACAACCATGTCCACCGACCTCGGAAGCGCCAACGCAACAACAGACTCCGGCCCAGCACCCCGCGCGACCAAACAACGAGCGAGCCGGTTCGCCCTCGCATTAAGCTCCCCGTACGTCACCGACACACCACCACACACCACCGCAGTCGCCCCCGGCGCCCGCACAACCTGCGCCTCGAACAACTCCGGCAATGCGACCGCCGGAACGCTGGTACGGCTCCCGCTCGATTCTGCGAGAAGCCGGTGGTGTTCGGCGTCGGTGAGGATGTCGATGCGTCCCACGTGCTGGTCAGGTTCGTCGACGACGGTTCGCAAGATCTCGACGAGACGTCCGGCGAATCCTTCCACCGTGGAGCGGTCGAAGACATCAGGTCGGTAACCGAACCGCAGCCGGAGCCGCTCGCCGGGCATCACCACGAGGTGGAGCGCGTAGTGGGTGGCATCCCAGCTCGACACCGACGCAACGGTGATCGCTGAGGACGGGTTGAGCACCTCGTCGGGGTCGAGCGGGTAGTTCTCGAATGCGATGGCGGTGTCGAACAGTTCCCCGGTACCCACCTGCCGCTGGATGTCGGCCAACCCGAGGTACTGGTGGTCCAACAACCTGGCCTGCTCATCCTGGAACCGAACGAGAAAGTCCATGATGGACTCCGACGGATCCAATCGAACCCGAACCGGAATCGTGTTGATGAAAAGCCCCAACACCGACTCCACACCCGGCAGCTCCGGAGGACGACCCGACACAGTAGACCCGAACACCACATCCCCACGCCCGGTCCACCGACTCAGCAACAACCCCCACGCACCCTGCACCACCGTGTTCAGCGTCAACCCATGCTCCCGAGCCCACCGGGCCAGGGTCGTCGTCAAGGGCTCGGGCAATTCCAGCGAGCATTCGTCCGGCAGCACGGGAGCCCGATCGCCCGAACCCACCAACAGCGGCTGGGCGTCCTCCAACGCTTCGGCCCATGCTCCCAGCGCCGCGTCACGATCACGATTCGCCAGCCACGCGAGGAAATGCCGATATCTCCCCGGAGCCGGTAGATCGCTGTCGTCGCCGCGCCGCTCGTACAGGGCGAACAGCTCGCGAACCAGCAGCGGGAGCGACCAGCCGTCCAGCACGAGGTGGTGGTTGGTCACCACCAACCGGGAACGCCCCTCCCCCAGATGAACCAGCATCAGCCGCAGCAGCGGACCCCGCTGCACATCGAACCCAGCGGCCCGATCCCGCTCCAGCAGTCGCGTCAACTCGCGCCCGGCTTCTTCGCAATCCGAAAGATCCACTTCGGACCAGCCGATACCCGAATCCCGCGGTACGACCTGAACCGGACGGCTCAACCCCTCGTGGACGAAGCATGCCCGCAAGTTCGGATACCGCCGCAACAACACGTCCCCGGCGCGCCGCAACGCCTCCCCATCCACTTCACCCGCGAAGTCGAACACCAGCTGCATCACATACACATCGCCCCCTCCCCCGTCGTAAACGGCGTGGAACAGCAACCCCTCCTGCAACGGCGACAGCGGCAGAACGTCTTCGAAATCCGGGCCGGTCATTTGGAGTCCTTCCACCAAGATTCAAGTCGCTCGATGTCGTGCTGGTCGAGTTGGAGCAGGGACAGGTCCGACGGAGTACGTCCACCTGTTCCGGGCCGATCGGCGTGGGCGCGGAGTCCATTCAGGACGGCCAGCCAGTCCTGCGCGAGGTCGTGCACGGCTTCGCGGCTGATGACATCGGTGTGCCAGGACCACGTCGCCGTCAACCGCGGCCCGTCGGCACGGTCTTCCGCGATCGCGTTGATCTCGATGCCGTGCCCCACGCCCAGCCTCGGGTCCGCACCACCGCCGAGGGCATCGGCTTCCGGCGCCCAGGCCCACTCACCGCCGCCAGCCGCGCCGAATCGCCCCAGGTAGTTGAACGCGATCTGCGGACTTGCCGGCCTCACGAGCTCTGGTGCGGTGTCCGGATTGAGGTACCGCAGGAGTCCGTAGCCCAAACCGTGATCGGGAATCGCCCGAAGCTGCTCCTTGACCTGCTTCAACGCTGTTCCCAGAGCGGGGCCTCCGGTGGTGATCTCGGCCCAGCCGAGCTCGCTGGGATTCAGCAGCACCGGGTGCAACGTGGTGAACCAACCCACCGTTCGGGTCAGATCGACCCCCTGGAACACCTCCTCGTGCCTGCCGTGCCCTTCCACATCGACCAGCACGCCACCCGCCGAGCCGGTGTGGTGCCGCACGGCCAACGCCAGCGCCGTCAGCAACACGTCGTCGACGCCGGCGAAGAACGCCGCAGGGACCCTCGTCAGCAACGCCGCCGTCTGCTCCGCAGGCAGTGAGACGTTCAACGACCGCACTCCTGCCACCGTGTCCCCGCCCGCAACGTCGCGATCGGTCACACGCACGCCGGGATGGGCCAAGACCTCTTTCCAGAGCGGCAGCTCCGACGCCCGCGATTCAGCGAGCTCGCCCAGCAGACCGGCCCACTGGCGGAACGATGTGCCGACCGGCTGCAACTCCGCGGGCCGCCCTGAGGCCGATGCCCGGTGCGCTTCCCGCAGATCCGACACCACGACGCGCCACGACACCCCATCGACCACCAGATGATGGGCGACCAGCAGAAGTCGTCCTGGTCGTGAGCCGCCCGCGTCCAGCCAGACCGCCCGGAGCATCACACCTCGCGCGGGATCCAAACCAGCCGCCGCGGCTGCCTCCGCCCCCGCCAGCACGACCCGCCAGTCCGGATCCACCTCAGGAACTTCGGTCCGCTCCACCAGGTCGGCAGCATCGACCGACCCCACCGGCGGCACCACCAGACCCCGCTCACCCAACCGAGCCCGCAACAGATCATGACGATCCACCACAGCCCCGAGAGCCGATACCAAGGCCCCCAACGACAATCCGGCCGGAACCTCCAGCGCAACCGACTGGAAGTAGGCCGCCCCCAGATCACCCCGTTCGCCCAGCCAATGCATCACCGGCGTCAACGCCACGGCCCCGACCCCGGAAACCACCGCGGCCGGCGCCGAACCCGATGCCGCCACCGCCGCCAGTCCTGCCGGAGTCCGGTGCTCGAACACCTGGCGCGGACTCAACACCAAACCAGCCCTGCGCAATCTGGCGACCAGTTGGATCGACAAGATGCTGTCCCCGCCCAGCTGGAAGAAGCTGTCCTCCGGGCCGACGTCGGCGATCTCGAGCACCTCGGCGAACGCCTCGCACAACAGTCCCTCCCGCGCGGAGCGTGGACCTCGTCCTCCCCCTGCCTTCACCTCGGGCGCGGGGAGCGCCTCCTGATCCAGTTTCCCGTTGGCGTTCAACGGCAATCGGTCCAGCAGCACGACCGCGGTGGGCACCATGTAGTCGGGCAGGGCCCTGGCGACGTGATCCCGCAGCACATCCGGCTCGCAGCCGTCACCGGTCGGCACCACGTAGGCCACCAACCGCTTCTCCCCCGGCCGATCCTGCCTCGCGACGACGACGGCGTGAGCCACTCGCGGGTGGGAGGTCAGGGCGGTCTCGACCTCGCCGAGCTCGATCCGGAAGCCGCGCACCTTCACCTGGTCGTCGACCCGGCCGACGAACTCCAGCTCGCCATCCCGGTTCCAGCGCACCAGGTCACCGGTCCGGTACAGCCGGCCGCCCGCAGGGCCGAACGGGTCGGCGACGAATCGATTCGCGGTCAGGACCGAACGCCCCGAGTAGCCGCGGGCCAGCCCGCTTCCCGCGAGGTAGAGCTCTCCCACCACACCAGGCGGCACCATCCGCAATTCGGAATCCAGCACGTAGACCCGGGTGTTGGAAATCGGCCGGCCGATCGGCGGCGCCTCCACCGGCCGGTCATCGCGCCAGAACCACGCCGTCGCATACACCGTCGCCTCGGTCGGTCCATAGATATTGGCCACCGAGCAGTCCGGGAACACCGACCTCACCCGCGACAACAACGACGCCGGCAACCCTTCGCCCGCCAGGACCAACATCTCGACGCTCCGCTTCTCCGGCATGTCGCACGCCCCCAGCAGGCCTGCGACGGCCGACGGAACACCGCTGACGAGAGAAACCTCGGACAGCAACTCCGGCGAGTCCGCCAAGGAGAGCAGATCGTCCACCAGCACGACGCGCCCGCCCACCGTCAACGGCACCAAGATCTCGAAAACCGAAACATCGAAGTTCAACGACGTCGACGCCAACACACACCGCAACCGATCACCGAAAGCCTTCGCAGCCCACATCGCCAAACCAACAACACTCGAATGCGCGACCACGACACCTTTCGGCCGCCCCGTCGAACCCGACGTGTACAACACATACGCAGCGTTCCCCGCAGCCAACGGACCAACCCGATCCCCATCGGCTAGATCCGCACCCGAGAACCCGGCCGCCGCCGGATCACCCACCACCAGTCGAGGCACGTCTGGCGGAACGACATCTTCGACATCACCGGCCGTCACCACCAGCGCCGGCTTGATGTCGTCGAGCATGAACCGGATTCGCTCGGCGGGATAGTCGAGGTCGATGGGCAGATAGGCGGCCCCGGCCTTGAGAACGGCCAACACGGCGACAACCATGTCCACCGACCTCGGAAGCGCCAACGCAACAACAGACTCCGGCCCAGCACCCCGCGCGACCAAACAACGAGCAAGCCGGTTCGCCCTCACATTGAGCTCCCCATACGTCACCGACACACCACCACACACCACCGCCGTCGCCCCCGGCGCCCGCACAACCTGCGCCTCGAACAACTCCGGCAGCGCGACCTCCGGAACCTCGACCTCGGCCGCGTTCCAGTCCGCGAGGAGCCGACGGCGCTCCGCCTCGAAGAGGACATCGATGCGCCCCACCCGCTGGTCCGGATCTTCGACAACTGTTTCGAGGATGCGTTGGAAGCGGCCGGCGAGCGTCTCGACGGTGGCCTGCTCGAAGACGTCGGGGCGGTAGCCGAACCGCAGTTGCAGCCGCTCGCCGGGCATCACCGCCAGGTTGAGGGTGTAGTGGGTGGCGTCGAGGCTCTCCGCCGACGTCATCCGCAACTCGCGCATCGGATTCGACAGTTCGTCGAGGTCGATCGGATGGTTCTCGTAGACGGTGGCGGTGTCGAACAGCTCACCGGTACCCCCCTGGCGCTGGATGTCCGCCAAGCCCAAGTACTGGTGGTCCAGCAGCCGCGCCTGCTCCGCCTGCAATCGGGCCAGCATGTCCGCGACGGTCTCCGAAGGAGCCAGCCGGACCCGGACCGGGATCGTGTTGATGAACAGCCCCAACATCGACTCCACACCCGGAAGCTCCGGAGGACGACCCGACACAGTGGACCCGAACACCACATCCCCGCGCCCGGTCCACCGGCTCAGCAGCAGCGCCCACGCGCCCTGCACCACCGTGTTCAGGGTCAGCCCGCTGGCCCGGGCCCATTCCACCAGCCCTGCGGTCAGCTCCTCCGGCAACTCCAGCGAGAACCGCTGCGGTTCGACCGGCGCCCGATCCCCAGAGCCGAGCAACAACGGCTCAACACCCTCCAGCGCCTCCCGCCACGCTCCCAGTGCCGCGTCACGGTCACGATCGCTCAGCCACGCCAGGAAGTCCCGATACCTCTTCGGCACGGGCAAGTCACCATCATCGCCGCGTCGCTCGTACAACGTGAACAATTCACGCACCAGTAGCGGAAGCGACCAGCCGTCCAGCACGAGGTGGTGCGTGGTCACCACCATCCGGGAACGCTCCTCGCCGAGGCGAACCAACATCATCCGCAGCAGCGGTCCCCGCTGCGCGTCGAACCCGGCAGCCCGATCCCGATCCAACAACCGGTCCAGCTCGCGCTCGGTCTCCTCGCAGGCCGACAGATCCACCTCGGTCCAGCCGATATCCGACTCCTCCGGCACGACCTGAACCGGACGACTCAGCCCCTCGTGAACAAAGCACGCCCGCAGATTCGGATACCTCGCGAGCAGCACATCCCCAGCACGGCGCAACCTCTCGCCATCCACCTCTCCCGACAGCTCGAAAACCAGCTGCACCGAATAGACATCGTTCGATCCGTCATCGAAGACGGCGTGGAACAGCAACCCTTCCTGGAGCGGCGACAGCGGGAGGACGTCCACCACCCCACCGACCGCCTCCTCCACCAGCCGAGCCTCGACCGCATCGAGCACGACCAGCACCGAATCGGATTCGCCCGAGGTGTCCGGCGCGGTCTCGAGCACCCCCGCGACGGCCGCCAACGCCGCCGGCGTTCTGTGTTCGAACACATCGCGAGGGGTGATCACCAGTCCGGCGCTCCGGGCGCGGCTCACCAGCTGCATGGACCCGATGCTGTCCCCACCGAGGTCGAAGAAGTTGTCCTCGACGCCCACCTCCGGCAGGTCTCGGATCTCGGCGAACAACTCGCAAAGCAGTTCCTCGCGCGGTGTCCGCGGCGACGCTTTCGCCGGTCCGGAGTCGAAGTCCGGAGCGGGCAGCGCCTTTCGGTCCAGCTTCCCGTTGGCGGTCAAGGGAAGGCTCTCCAGGGGCAGCACCACCGAAGGGACCATGTAATCCGGCAGGCTGCGGGACACGTGATCCCGCAAGTCCGCAGGGTCTAGTTCGCCCGTGCGAGCCACGACGTAGGCAACGAGGCGCTTGTCGCCCGGCCGGTCCTCCCGCGCGGCCACCACGCACTGCGACACCGCCGGATGAGCGGCCAGCACCGCCTCGACCTCACCCAACTCGATCCGGAAACCCCGAACCTTGACCTGATCATCAACCCGACCGACGAACTCCAACTCCCCATCCCGAGTCCAGCGAGCCACATCCCCGGTCCGGTACATCCGCCCACCCGCAGGACCGAACGGATCAGCCACGAAACGCCCCGCCGTCAACCCCGGACGCCCGAGATATCCCCGCGCCACGCCACCACCGGCGATGAAAAGCTCACCTCGCACACCAGGCGGTACCGGACGCAGGCCCACATCCAGGACGTAGACGCGGGTGTTGTCCAGCGGTCGGCCGATGGACACCGAACCCGTTCGGTCGACTTCCGCCGCCGTCGACCACACCGTGGCCTCCGTCGGCCCGTAGAGGTTGACCACCTCACCGGCCAACATCCCCAGCCGGGTCGCCAGGTCCTCCGGCAGGGCCTCGCCACCGGTCAACACGCGAAGCCCACGCAACATCGCCGGAGTCTCGGCCGCCACGACCTGCCACAGGGCTGGTGTGGCCTGCATGACCGTCACACCCCACTCGGCCACCAACCCGGCCAACGCGGGCGGATCCGCCAGCTCGGCCTTGGTCGCGACCACGACCGAGGCGCCGGCGAGCAGCGGCGCCAGCAGCTCCACCACGGCGATGTCGAACGACAACGTCGTCACCGCCAGCAACCGATCCCCGGGTCCTGCTTCCAACCACGGATCGATCGACGAAACGAACCCGCACACGTTCCGATGGGTGACGACCACACCCTTCGGGCGCCCCGACGAACCCGACGTGAACAACACGTACGCCGCATCATCGAGACCCGCTCCGGCCCGGTCCCCGCGAGTGAGCTCCGCATCCGAGAACCCGGCCACCACAGGCGCAGTGCCCGGATCATCCAACACGAGAACCGGAAAGCCCTGCGGCACCACGTGCTCGACTTCGACGGTCGTCACCACCAGCACCGGCTCGGCGTCGGCCAACATGAACCCGATCCGCTCGGCCGGAAAGCCCGGATCGACCGGCAGATACGCAGCACCCGCCTTCAACACCGCCCACACCGCCACGACCATCTCAACCGAACGCGGAACCGCAAGACCCACAACACAACCCGGCCCAGCACCACGACCGATCAGACACCGAGCAAGCCGATTCGCCCGACCGTTCAACTCGGCATACGACACCGACTCATC
Source organism: Saccharopolyspora sp. NPDC045941 (assembly GCF_056431445.1). Lineage (NCBI taxonomy): Bacteria > Bacillati > Actinomycetota > Actinomycetes > Pseudonocardiales > Pseudonocardiaceae > Saccharopolyspora > Saccharopolyspora sp. NPDC045941. The sequence continues at coordinate 76,576 of NZ_JBWKKU010000026.1, read as the reverse complement.
ACCGCACACCACCGCAGTAGCACCCGGCGACTCCGCCACCTGGACCTCGAACAGCTCCGGCAAGGTCGACTCGGCTGCGACCACACCTCGCCCGTTCCACGCCTCAAGCAACTGATCCCGTTCGGCGCCGGTGAGGACGTCGATCTCTCCCAGCCGAATGTCCGGCTCTTCGACAACGGCTTCCAGCACGCGCAGCAGTCGGGCGGCGAGTTGTTCCGCGGTGGCGAGATCGAACAGGTCCGTGCTGAACTCCAGCTCACCGGCGAGCCCCGGCTCGCCCGCGTCACCACTCCGCTCGGTCAGCTCGACGGTGAGATCGAACTTCGCCGCCTCACCTGCCACCGGCAGGGATTCCACTCCAGCGCCGGCAATCTCCAGATCCGTCTGCTCGACGTTCTGGAACGCCAACATCACCTGGAACAGCGGGTGCCGTGCCAGCGACCGATGCGGGTTGACGGCCTCGACGAGACGCTCGAACGGCAGGTCCTGATTGGCATATGCGGCCAGGTCCGTCTCCCGGACCCGCGCCAGCAGCTCGCGGAAACTCGGATCGCCTGATGTATCGGTCCGCAACACCAACGTGTTGACGAAGAGCCCCACCAGATCCTCGGTCGCCTGCTCCGCACGCCCGGCGACCGGACTCCCGATCGGAATATCCGCGCCAGCACCCAACCGCGTCAGCAACGCAGCGAGCCCGGCCTGCACCACCATGAACACCGTCGCCCGGCACTCACCGGCCAAATCCACCAAGCGCGCATACAGCCCCGGGGACACGTCGAAACCCAGCCGCTGACCCGAATGCGAAGCGACCGCCGGACGAGACCGGTCCACCGGAAGGACGATCTCCTCCGGAAGGCCGCGGAGCTCGTCCTTCCAGAACTCCAGCTGGCGAGAGATCAGACTGCCCGGATCTTCCTCACTGCCCAGCACTTCCCGCTGCCACAACGCGAAATCCGCGTACTGCACCGGCAGATCCCGCCAACCCGGTGCCTCACCGGTGCTCCGCTTCGCGTACGCCGTGCCGAAATCCCGCAGCAGCGGCGCCACTGACCACCCATCACCGGCGATGTGGTGCAACACCACCAACAAGACGTGGCCGCCTTCGGCGACGTCCCACGAACGCACCCTGATCGGCGGCTCCACACCCAAGTCGAAAGCCTGCCGGGCTTCCTCGGCCACCACCCGAGCGACCTCGTCGGCGGCGATCTCCGGTACCCCGGTTCCGCCGGCCGCCAGCTCCCACGCGGTTTCGGTGTCCAGGATCCGCTGCCGAGGAACATCGTCCTCGTCCTGCAGGAAGACCGTCCGCAACACCTCGTGCCGCGCCAGGACGTCCCGCGCCGCTTCCTGCAACGCCACGATGTCGACCTCGCCGGACAGCCGCCACGCCAGCGGAATGTGATACGCCGAACCGACCGCGTCCAGCTTGTCCACGAACCACAACCGGTACTGCGCGAACGACAACGGCACCCGCTCCGGCCGCACACCAGCGACCAAGCCCCGGACAGCACCCGCCACTACGTCGCCGCTCTCCATCCGCGCAGCGAGTTCGGCGACCGTTGGCGCCTCGAACACCGCACGCACCGACAACTCCACACCGCACGCGGCACGGATGCGACTCACCAACCGAGTCGCCAGCAACGAATGCCCGCCCAGATCGAAGAAGCCGTCGTCGGCCCTCACCTCCTCCACGCCCAACACCTCGGCGAACAACCCGCACAACAACACCTCGCGCGGCGTCCGAGGCGGCACGTTCCCCGCCGCGGGGCCGGGACCCGGTGCAGGTAGCGCGCGGCGATCGAGCTTCCCGTTCGCCGTCAGCGGCAAATCGTCCAGCACCACCACTGCCGAGGGCACCATGTAGTCCGGAAGGCGTCCGGCCGCGAACGCCCGCACCTCGCCCGGGTCGCAGCCGTGGGCATCGGCCACGATGTAAGCCACCAGCCGCTTGTCGCCGGGCCGGTCCTCGCGCGCGACCACCACGCACCGCGCCACCCGAGGATGCGCGCCCAGCGCGGCCTCCACCTCGCCCGATTCGATCCGGAAGCCACGAACCTTCACCTGGTCATCTGCCCGGCCGACGTACTCCAGCTCGCCGTGCCGGTTCCAGCGGGCCAGGTCCCCGCTGCGGTACATCCGCCCACCGGCCGCGCCGAACGGGTCGGCGACGAACCGCTGCCCGGTCAGCCCGGGTCGCCCGGCGTAGCCCCGCGCCACTCCCGCGCCGGCGACGTACATCTCGCCCACCACGCCCACCGGCACCGGTTCCAGGTTCGCGTCGAGCACGTGCACCCGCAGGTCGGCCAGGGGACGGCCGATCACGCCGCGCCCGCCATCACCGGCCCCGATCTCGGCATGGGTGACGTGCACGGTCGTCTCGGTGATGCCGTACATGTTCACCACCACCGGACCGTCACCCCGATCCGGAACCCGGCTGCTGTCCAGCGCCTCACCGCCCAGGACCACGTACCGGACGCAGCCCCGCTCCCAAAGGCGGCCATCCCGAGCTTCCCGCACCAGCTGGTAGAACGCCGACGGCGTCTGGTTCAGCACCGTCACGCGCTCCCGGACCAGCAGCTCGGCGAACTCGCCGGGAGAGCGCGACACCTCCCACGGGACGACCACCAGCCGACCGCCGCACGAGAACGCGCCCCACAACTCCCAGACCGAGAAGTCGAACCCGTAGGAGTGGAACAGGGTCCACACGTCGTCGGGGCCGAAGCCGAAGCGGGCTCGACCGACCGCCAGCAGCCGCGCGACGTTGGCATGGGTGACGACCACGCCCTTCGGCCGCCCCGACGACCCCGACGTGAACAACACGTACGCCGCATGACCGGTGTCCAGCGGAAATGCCCGATCCGCATCGGTGAGATCGACACCCGGCATCCCGGCCACCACCTCGGCGGCGGCCGGATCGTCCACTGCCAGCACCGAGAACCCGTGTCCGCGAGGTAGTCCGGCCTCGGCCCGGCGGACCGTCATCACCAGCGCCGGATCGGCGTCGGCGAGCATGAACCCGATTCGCTCGGCGGGCTGGTCCGGATCGATCGGCAGGTACGCGGCACCCGCCTTCAACACCGCCAGCATTCCCACGACCATCTCCACCGACCGCGGGAACATCAGAGCCACCACGGAATCCGGGCCGACGCCGCGGTCGGCCAAGTGCCGGGCGAGCCGGTTCGCGCAAGCGTTCAACTCGGCGTACGACACCGACTCGTCGCCGCAGACCACCGCGACGGCATCGGGCGAATCCGCCGCCTGGGCCTCGAACAATGCCGGCAGGGTCGACACCGGGACGTCCGGTGCTTCCGTCGAGCGTTCGAGGAACCGAGAGCGCTCGTCCTCGGTCAGGACGTCCACGTCGCCGACCCGGACATCGGGGTCGGCGGCAACCGCTTCCAGCACGCGCACCAGCCGGGCCGCGAGTTGTTCCGCGGTGGCGCGATCGAACAGGTCCGTGCTGAACTCCAGCTCACCGGCGAGCCCCGCACCACGCCGCTCGGTCAGCTCGAAGGTCAGATCGAACTTCGCCGAACCGTCGCCCGCCGACAGGGCTTCTGCCTCGGCGCCGGGCAAGCCGAAGCCCGCCTGCTCGACGTTCTGGAACGCCAGCACGACCTGGAACAGCGGATGCCGGGCAAGGGAGCGCTGCGGGTTGATTGCTTCGACAAGCCGCTCAAAAGGCAGGTCCTGGTGGGCGTAAGCGGCCAGATCCGACTCGCGGACGCGCCCCAGGAGCTCCCGGAAGCTCGGATCACCCGATGTGTCGGTCCGCAACACCAGCGTGTTGACGAAGAACCCCACCAGATCCTCGGTCGCCTGCTCCGCACGACCAGCGATCGGGCTTCCGATCGGAATGTCCGTACCCGCGCCCAACCGCGTCAACAACACCGCCAACGCAGCCTGCACCACCATGAACACCGTCGCCCGGCACTCACCGGCCACACCCGCCAAACCCGCGTGCAACTCCGGCGAGACCTCAAAACCCAACCGCCGACCCGAATGCGAAGCAACCGCCGGACGAGACCGATCCACCGGGAGCGCGATCTCGTCCGGAAGACCACGGAGTTCGCCCTTCCAGAACTCCAACTGGCGCGAGATCACGCTCCCCGGATCATCCTCACTCCCCAAGAGCTCCCGCTGCCACAACGCGAAATCCGCGTACTGCACCGGCAGATCCCGCCAACCCGGCACCTCACCAACGCGCCGCGCGGCATACGCCGTGCCCAAATCCCGCAACAGCGGCACCACCGACCAGCCATCACCCGCCACGTGGTGCAACACCACCGACAGCACGACCTCTTGCTCGTCCACCACGAGGATCCGCGCGCGGACCGGCACCTCGTGGGACAGGTCGAACCACTGCTCCGCGTGGCCGGCCACGACCCGATCGACCTCACCAGCCGAAGCGCGCAACACCGGAACGTCCAGGACGCTCCGCGCCCCGTGGAGCACCTTCTGCTCCGGCACGCCTCCGACCTCGGGCAACACCGTCCGAAGTGCTTCGTGGCGGTCCACCACATCCCAGACCGCTTCGCGGAGGGCCGGAACGTCGACCTCGCCGGTCAGCCGCCATGCCAGCGGAATGTGGTAGGCCGACCCGGCGGCTCCGAGCTCGTCGACGAACCGGAGCCGTTGTTGGGCGAACGACAGCGGAATGCGCTCCGGCCGGTCCCCGGCCACCAACGGCAGACCCGCTCCACCCTCCTGAGCGTCGACCTGCGCAGCGAGCTCCGCCACCGTCGGTGCCTCGAACACCGCACGTACGGACAACTCCACACCACACGCGGCGCGAACACGACTCACCAACCGGGTCGCCAACAGCGAATGGCCGCCCAGCTCGAAGAAGCCGTCGTCGACCCCCACCCCCTCCACGCCCAACACCTCGGCGAACAACCCGCACAGCAGGTCTTCGCGGGGCGTGCGGGGGCCCCGCCCCTTCCCGGTCTCGACCTCCGGAACCGGCAACGCGCCCCGGTCGACCTTCCCATTGGTGTTCAACGGAAAGCGTTCGAGGACCACGACCGCCGAGGGCACCATGTAATCCGGTAGGAGCCGGGCCGCGTTCGCCCGCACCTCGGCCGGCTCGCACCCGTCCGGCACGGCGACGACGTACGCGACCAGCCGCTTGCCTCCCGGCTCGTCCTCACGGACCACCACCACGCACCGCGCCACCCGGGGATCGGCGCTCAGGACGGCCTCGACCTCGCTCAACTCGATCCGGAAGCCGCGGATCTTGACCTGGTCATCGGCGCGCCCGACGAACTCCAGAGCGCCTTCCGAGTTCCAGCGGGCCAGATCCCCGGTCCGGTACATCCGGGAACCGGCGGAGAACGGGTCCGCCACGAACCGCTCGGCCGTCAACCCGGCACGCCCCCAATACCCGCGCGCCACCCCGGCACCTGCGACGTACAGCTCGCCCACCGCGCCCGGAGGCACCGGCAGCAGGCCCGCGTCCAGCACGTGCGCACGCGTGTCGTCCAGCGGACCACCGATCGGGACGCCGTTCCCCAGTTCCGCGCCTGGGCGCACCACCTGGCTGGTCGCGAACGTCGTGACTTCCGTCGGGCCGTACCCGTTCACCAACGTCGTCCGCGGGCAAGCGTCCAAGACCCGGCGGAAGGCCGCGGCCGAAGCGGCTTCCCCACCTGTCCACACCTCGCCCACCTCGGCGAAGACCTCTGGTCGTTCGTCCGCCAAGACGTTGAAAAGGGCTGCGGTGAGCCACAGTCCGGTGATGCGGTGCTCCGCGATCAAGCGATCCAGCGCATGAGCGGTCAGGTCTCCCGGCGGCGCGACCACGACCCGTCCGCCGCGCAGCAGCGGAACCCACAGCTCGTACGTCGACGCATCGAAGGCGCTCGGCGAGTGCACCAGGACGCGCTCGTGCTGCCCGGAGTCCCATGCGCTGTCCGACGCGAGCGCCACCACGTCGGCGTGGGTGGTCGCGACTCCCTTCGGCAGCCCGGAAGAACCGGACGTGTACATCACGTACGCGAGCTGCCGAGGATCGCGTGGAACCGCGGGTTTCGGTGCCGCCCGGTCAGCCGCGTCGTCGAGCACGACGACGTCGATCGACTCGACGAGCTCCGGTGCGGCATCGTCCGTCAGCAGCATCGACGCTGCGGAGTCCCGCAACAGGAAGCGAATGCGGTCCGCCGGGTGACGCGGGTCCAGCGGAACGTACGCCGCGCCCGCCTTCAGCACCGCGAGCAACGCCACGACCAGATCCGCGGAGCGGTCCAGCAGCACGGCCACCCTGGTCTCGCTTCCCGCACCACGCTCCAAGAGGAGTCCGGCGAGGTCGTCGGCGCGGGTGTTGAGCGCGGCGTAGGTCAGCGTGGCGTCCTCGGCCACCACCGCGATCGCTTCCGGAGCGCGAGCGGCCTGCGCCTCGAACAGCTCTGGAACCGTGTTGCCCCGGACAGGATTCAACGCCACCAAGGCCCGACTCCTTCAAATCGTCATCAACCAGGCGGAGACGGCATCGGGGGCCGCCCTGCGCGGTAGGACCGGGCGCAGGGCGACCTCACCGGCTCGGCTTCGGGTCAGGCCCGCTTCATCTTCTCGACGAGGCTCCGGGGCCGCAGGTCGGTCCAGTTCGCCTCGATGTACTCCAGACAGGCCGGCCGGGTGTCCTCCGGGTGCACCACGCGCCATCCGGCCGGGACGTCGACGAACGACGGCCAGAGGGAGTGCTGGTTCTCGTCGTTGACCAGGACGAGGAACCTGCCGTTCTCGTCGTCGAACGGGTTCGTCGGACTACTCATCGCTTTCCTCCTTGATCTCCATCACAATGCGGGCGATCTGATCGGCGGACTCCGGTCGCATCATGTCCGCGTGCCTGCAGTCGATCTGGTGGGTTCGGATCTCCCCGGTCACGTGGGGACGCCAGACGTCCAGCGCCGCCGCGCCGCCGTTCGCCTCCCGCGCGGCGGTGAAGAGCAGAACGTCGCCGCGGAAGACGCCTAGTTCGCTCGAAGCGAGCAGGGCGGTGTTGTTGCCGTACACCCGGCGGACGCCCTCGACGACCCGGTGCCACAGACCGCCCTCATCGCGGGTGCCGAACAGCCCTGGCAGCAGTTCCCTGATCTCGTCCGCTGTGGGCGGTTCCGCGTTCCCCGCTTCGGCGGCCGTGACCGGGTAGGCATCCAGCACCGCGAGCAGTTCGACCTGCTCGCCCTCGTCCTGCAGGAGCGTGGCGAGGGCGTGGGCGATCATGCCGCCGAACGACCACCCCAGCAGGCGGTAGGGGCCACGCGGCTGGATCGTTCGTATCTGCGCGGCGTAATCCCCGGCGATCTCGGCCACGCTGGTGGGCAGTTCCTCCGCCGGATCCAGGCCGCGCGCCTGGATTCCGTAGACGGCGTAGGCGGATGCGGTCCGGGCGAGCTCGCGGTACGACCAGGCGATACCGCCCGCGGCGTGCACGCAGAAGAGTTTCGGCTTGCCCTCGTCGGGTGTGATCGGCAGCACGACTTCGAACGGATCCTGGTGCGTTCGGCCGGACAGGTGCGGTGCGAGCCCGGCGACGCTCGGCGCCTGGAACACCGCGCCGATCCCGATCTCCACCCCCAGCTCCGCCCGGATCCGCTCGACCAGGCGCAGCACCAGCAAGGAATGCCCGCCGAGGTCGAAGAAGCTGTCGTCGACCCCGACTCGCGGCATCCCGAGAACCTCGGCGAACAGCCCGCACAACACCTCCTCGTCCGGCGTGCGAGGTGCCGCGCTCGCCGAGTGCGGGTCCGGGGCCGGCAGTGCTCGACGGTCCACCTTTCCGTTGCCGGTCAGCGGAAATTCGTCCAGCACCACCACGGCCGCGGGCACCATGTGGTCGGGCAGGGTCCGGGTCGCGTGCGAGCGCACCTCCAGCGGGTCGCAAGGCTGCCCCGCTCCGGGCACGACATAGCCCACGAGCCGCCGGTCGCCCGGCCGGTCCTCGCGGACCACCACCACGGCCCGGGCCACCTGCGGGTGATCGGCGAGCGCCGCCGCCACCTCGCCCGGCTCGATGCGGAAGCCGCGGACCTTGACCTGGTCGTCGGCCCTACCGGCGAACTCCAGCTCGCCCTGCCGGTTCCAGCGGGCCAGGTCCCCGGTCCGGTACATCCGGGAACCGGTGGAGAACGGATCCGCCACGAACCGCTCGCCCGTCAGCCCGGGACGTCCCCAGTACCCGCGGGCCACGCCCTCGCCGGCGAGGTAGAGCTCCCCCGCCACGCCGGGCGGCACCAACCGCAAGCCCGAATCCAGCACGTACGCCCGGGTGTTTCGCAGCGCCCGGCCGATCGTCACCGGTGCCGACCGGGTCACCCGCGCCGCGGTGGACCACACCGTGGCCTCGGTCGGCCCGTAGGCGTTGACGACCTCGCCGGCCAGGGCGGCGAGCTCTGCCCCGAGCCCGTCGGGGAGGGCTTCGCCGCAGGCGAGGACCCGCAATCCCCGGATCATCTCCGGGGCCGCCGACACGAGGAGCTGCCAGTGCGTGGGGGTGGCCTGCATGACCGAGATCCGGTGCTCGGCCACCAGCCGGGACAGTTCCTCCGGGGTGTTGCCGGTCGACACCACCACCGCGGCACCGGTCAGCAGCGGCACCAGCAGTTCGAGGGCCGCGAGGTCGAACGACAGCGTGGTGACCGCCGCGACCCGATCGGCGGGCCCGAATCCCGCCCAGGCCTGAACCGCCGTCGAGAAGGAGGCCAGGTTGCGGTGGGAGATCAGCACGCCCTTCGGGCGGCCGGTGGAACCCGAGGTGTGCAGGACGTACGACGCGTGGTCCGGTCGCAACGGTCGCCGGCGCTCCGCGTCCGCGAGATCGGTGGGAGATTCTTCGGCGATCAGGCCGAGCACGTGGGGTGCGTCCAGCTCGACTGCGGGTATCCCCGAAATCGGCAGGCCGGCCGCGACCTCGGTGGTCGTCACCACCAGCGTCGGCTCGGCGTCGGCAAGCACGAACTCGATCCGCTCCGCCGGGTAGGCGGGGTCGATCGGCGAGTAAGCGGCTCCCGACTTGAGCACCGCCAGCATCGCCACGACCATGTCCACCGACCGCGGCACCGCCAAGGCCACGACGGACTCCGGACCCGTCCCCCGCGCGACCAGGTGTCGGGCCAGCCGGTTGGCCCGCGTGTTCAGCTCCGCGTAGGACACCGGATCTCCGCCGCACACCACCGCGGTGGCATCCGGGGTCCGCACCGCCTGGGCCTCGAACGCCTCGTGCACCATCGGCGCGGGGGCCTCCGGGGTCCGCGCTTCGAGCAGCTGGTGGCGTTCGGGTTCGGTGAGGACGTCGATGTCCCCGACCCGGATTCCGGGGTCGGCGACGACTGCCTCCAGGACGCGCACGAACCTGGCGACGAGCCCTTGCGCGGTGGCGAGGTCGAAGAGGTCGGTGCTGAACTCCACCGCTCCGGCGAATCCCCGCGGCTCACCCGCTGTTCCGCTGCGCTCGGTCAGTTCCACGGTCAGGTCGAACTTCGCCGTGCGGGCGGGCGGAGTCATTTGCTCGACGTCCGCGTCCGGTAGGGCGAGGGGTGCGGCAGGACCGTTGTTGACGATCAGCAGCACTTGGAACAGCGGGTGACGGGCCAGGGACCGCTGCGGGTTCAACGCCTCCACGAGCCGCTCGAACGGCAGATCCTGATGCGCGTACGCAGCCAGGTTCGTCTCCCGGACCCTGCCCAGCAGCTCCCGGAAACTCGGATCCCCCGAAGTATCCGTCCGCAACACCAGCGTGTTGACGAACGCACCCACGAGATCGTGCAACACCTCATCGTCGCGCCCGGCGATCGGACTCCCGATCGGGATGTCCGTCCCCGCGCCCAACCGCGTCAGCAACGCGGCGAGCGCGGCCTGCACGACCATGAACACCGTCGCCCGACTTCCACCGGCGAGGCGGATCAGGCCCACATGCAGCTCGGGCGAGACCTCGAGATCCACTCGGCGGCCCTGGTACGAGGCCACGGCGGGTCTGGGCCGGTCGGTGGGGAGCGCCAGTTCTTCCGGAAGATCCCGGAGAGCGTCTTTCCAGAACTCCAGCTGGCGGGAGATGACGCTATCCGGATCTTCCTCGCTGCCCAGGACCTCCCGCTGCCACAACGCGAAATCCGCGTACTGCATCGGCAAGTCCGGCCAGTCCGGTGCCGCTCCGGCGCATCGTGCCGCGTACGCGGCAGCCAAGTCACGCAGCAACGGCCCCACCGACCAACCGTCACCGGCGATGTGGTGCAGCACCACCAACAGGACGGCCTCGTGCTCGTCCACCACCGCGATCCGCGCACGGATCGGCAGCTCTCGGACGAGGTCGAATCGCTCATCCACCACGGCGTCCAGCAAGGGGTCCGGCTCGGGCGCCGGCACCACCGGCACATCCAGCACCGAACCCGCGTCGTGGATCACCTGCTGCCACGGATTTCCTTCCGCAGCGGGAAAGACCGTGCGCAGCACTTCGTGGCGGTCCACCACGTCCCGCACCGCCGCCTGCAACGCGGGAACATCGATCTCACCGGTCAGCCGCCACACCAGCGGGATGTGGTACGCCGAACCCGCGGCATCGAGCCTGTCCACGAACCACAACCGGTACTGCGCGAAAGACAACGGCACCCGCTCCGGCCGCGCCATCCCCGCCGACACCGGGTCCGGACCCGCCGACTTGCCGGCGAGCCCTACCCGCGCGGCCAGCTGCGCCACCGTTGGCGCCTCGAAAACCGCGCGCACGGACAACTCCACGCCGCACGCGGCTCGGATGCGGCCGGTCAGCCGAGTCGCCGACAACGAATGCCCGCCGAGTTCGAAGAAGCTGTCGTCAACCCCCACCCCATCGACGCCCAGCACCTCGGCGAACAACTCGCACAACAGCGCCTCGCGCTCAGTCCTCGGCGGTGCTTTCACCGGACTAGAACCGGAATCGGGAGCGTGCAGCGCCTTCCGGTCCAGCTTCCCGTTGGCGGTCAAGGGAAGGCTCTCCAGCAGGACCACTGCCGAAGGCACCATGTGATCCGGCAGGATGCCGGCAACGTGAGCCCGCAATTCGGCCTGATCGCATCCGCTGGTTCCGGGGACGACATAGGCGATCAGGCGCTTGTCGCCCGGCCGGTCCTCACGGGCCATTACCACGCACTGCGACACCGCCGGGTGAGCGGCCAAGGCGGCCTCGACCTCACCCAACTCGATCCGGAAACCCCGAACCTTGACCTGATCATCCACCCGACCGACGAACTCCAACTCCCCATCGCGATTCCAGCGCGCCAGATCCCCGGTCCGATACATCCGCCCACCAGACGGACCGAACGGATCAGCCACGAAACGCCCCGCCGTCAACCCCGGACGCCCGAGATAACCCCGCGCCACGCCATCACCGGCGATGAAAAGCTCACCCACGACCCCAGGCGGGACGAGCCGCAAACGCGCATCCAGGACGTAGACACTGGTATTGCCCAGCGGCCGACCGATGGTCACCCGACCACCGCTGCCGACTTCCGCCGCCATCGACCACACCGTGGCCTCCGTCGGCCCGTAGAGGTTGACGACCTCCTCGGACAAGGTCCGCAGCCGGGCCGCCAGCTGCTCCGGCAAGGCCTCGCCACCGGTCAACACCCGCAGCCCGCGCAACATCTCGGGAACCTCGGACACCAGCGCCTGCCACAAAGCGGGCGTGGCCTGCACGACCGTCGCCGCGTGATCGCTCACCAGCGCCGCCAACTCCTGCGGATCCCCGACCTCGTCACCCCGAGCCACGACCACCGATGCACCAGTCAGCAGCGGCGCCAGCAGCTCCACCACGGCGATGTCGAACGACAACGTCGTCACCGCCAGCAACCGATCCCCCGGCCCGACCCGCAACCACGGGTCGATCGCCGCAACGAACCCGCACACATTCCGGTGAGTGACCACCACGCCCTTCGGCCGTCCCGACGAACCCGACGTGAACAACACGTACGCCGCGCACGAACCGCTCACGCGATCAACGTCGACCACGTCGTCCGGACTCGCACCCGCGACCTCCGAACGAACGACCGGATCATCCACCACCAGAACAGGAACATCGATCTCGCCGGGCAATCCGGGCACGACCCCGGAAGTCGCTACGACCAGCAACGGGCGGGCGTCGGCGAGCATGAACCCGATCCGCTCGGCCGGAAGTCCCGGGTCGATCGGCAGATACGCAGCACCCGCCTTGAGCACCGCCCACACCGCCACGACCATCTCGATCGACCGCGGAACTGCAATCCCCACAACACAACCCGGCCCGGCACCACGACCGATCAGACACCGAGCAAGCCGATTCGCCCGAGCATTCAGCTTCGCATACGACGCCGACTCATCGCCGCACACCACCGCGGTGGCATCCGGCGACTTCGCCACCTGTGCCTCGAACAGCTCCGGCAGCGTCGACACCGGAACGTCAGGTCTCCGTCCGTTCCGGCCTTCGAGGAGTTGGTACCGCTCTTCCTCGGTGAGGATGTCGATGTCCACCACGCGCATGTCGGAATCGGCGGCCATCGACTCCAGCACGCGAATCAACCGCCGCAGGACCAGTTCCGCTTCCTCGGCGGTGAAGCAATCCGGCCGGTAGTCCAGGCGCAACGTCAGCTGCTCGTCTCCCGGTACGACTACCAGGGCCAACCCGTAGTGCGTCGCATCGCGGCCTTCGACGCTCACCACCGACGGCTCGTCGCCGACGGTCGAGTCAGGACCATCCGCGAGAAGTTCCGGTCCCGCCGGGTAGTTCTCGTAGATCACCACCGAGTCGAACAGCTCACCAACGCCGATCGCGCCCTGGATCTCCGGCAACGCCACATGCCGGTGCGGCATCAACTCGACCTGCGCGGACTGAACCTCCCCCAGCAAGCCGCCGGCACGCGTTCCGGACGACCACCGGACCCGCACCGGAACCGTGTTCACGCACAAACCCACCAGCGACTCGACACCCCGGACCTCCGAGGGGCGGACCGCCACCACAGAGCCGAAAACGACATCCCCGCTGCCGACCAACCCGCCGAGCAACACCCCCCACCCAGCCTGAACCACCGACGACAACGTCACACCACGCCCGCCGGCCAGAGCCCGCAGACCACCCAGCAGTTCGCCAGGCACCTCCGCGACCGCACGGCCCGGCACCACTCCGCCCCGAGCCGCGCCCGGAGCCACCAAAGTCGGCTGTTCCACCCCCGCAAGGGCCTCGGCCCACGCCCGAACAGCCCCCGCACCGTCCTGATCGGACAACCACGCCAAGTAGTCCCGCCACACCGGAGCCGGCGGGAGTTCGTCCTCGGCGTCGTACAGGGCGAGCAGCTCCCGCAGCACGATCGGGAGCGACCAGCCGTCCAGCAGCACGTGGTGGTGCGTCAGCACCAGACGGTGGCGACCGTCCCCGGTCTTCACGGCGGTGCAGCGCAGGAGCGGCGGACGCCCCAGGTCGAACCGCTCCCGCCGATCGCGGTCGAGCAGGTCCCGGTACGCCTGCTCAACATCGTCCGCGCCCGTCAGATCGACCTCGCGCCAGGGCAGGGGCACCTGCCGGGCGACGACCTGCACCGGCTCCCGGCCGCGCCGGTCGAACCCTGCGCGCAGGCTCCCGTGCCGATCCAAGAGGCGCTGCACGGCTTTGCGCAGTCGCCGCAGGTCCCACGAACCGGCGAGCTCCACGCACAGCTGGACCAAGTACACGTCCGGCCCCAGCTCGTCGAACCACGCGTGGAACAGCAACCCCTCCTGCAGCGGGGTCAGCGGGAGAACATCCTCGACCGCCGGGCCGGCCTGCTCGATGCGGTCCACGTCGTCCTGGCTCAGCGGAACCAGCGGGAAATCCGACGGGCTGCCGCCACCGCCGGGGTGGCGGACGAACGCCCGGAGCGTCTCCACCCAGTCCGCCGCCAAGGCCCTCACTTCTGGCTCCCCGAGCAGGCCTTCCGGCCACGACCAGGTCGCCACGAGCCTCGGTCCGCCCGGGGCGTCCTCCGTCACGGCGTCGATGGTGAGGCTGTGGGCCGCGGGCAGATCCGGATCGCTCCCGGCTCCCAGGCCCGCCCCTGGCGCCGGCGCCCAATCCGCGGCCTCGGCCGGTGCGGTGAAGCGGCCGAGGTAGTTGAACGCGATCTGCGCCTTCGCGCCGGCGAGCGGGGTATCGGGGTTGAGGTACCGCAGCATCCCGTAGCCGAGCCCGCGATCTGGCATGGCGCGCAGCTGTTCCTTGATCCGCTTGACGGCTCGCGCCGCACCCGGGCCGCCGCCGAGCACCTGTTCCCGGTCCACCTCGCCGGGATCGAGGACGACCGGGGCGATGCAGGTGAACCACCCGACGGTGCGGGACAGATCGATCCCGGCCGCCTCCTGCCTGCCGTGCGTCTCCACGTCCACCAGCACGGCGCCGCCGCCACGCCGGTGCTGCACGGCCAAGGCCAATGCGGTGAGCAGGATGTCGTCGACATTGCCGCGGAACGCGGCGGGAACGGTCGTCAGCAGCGGCAGCACGTCGTCGGCGGAGATGACGACTTCGACCGCGCGCAGCGTCGCCGAGGTGTCGGTGGCCGGATCGAGCGGCCGGTTTCCGAGCACGGGCTCCTCGACACCGGACACCAGCCGCCAGCCGGGCAGCTCGGCGAGCCGCTCCGGGGAGCGGGACTGCTCGACCAGGTGGTCGGCCCAGCCGCGCAAAGATGTGCCGACGGGTTCGAGGACCACCTGGTCTTCCCCCGCCGCGACCTGGGACCACGCGTCCTGCAGGTCGGGCAGCAGGATCCGCCAGGACACACCGTCGACGGCCACGTGGTGGACCACGAGCAGGAGCCGGCCGGGGCAGTGGTTCCCCGCATCCAGCCAGGTCGCGGAAAGCATCTCGCCGGTGCGGGGGTTCAGGCGGCGCACCGCGTCGTCGAGGTGCTCGCCCACGACCTCGTCGGGGTCGGGGCCGTCCAGCACGACGCGCCGCAGCCGCGAGGAGGCCCGAACGGTCCCGGGTGGGAGCACCCGCAGGTTCCAGTCGTCGAGGCTCAGCCGAAGCGCATCGTGGTGGTCGATGACGGCCTGCAGGGCCCTGGCCAGATCGGCTTCGCCGACCGCCGCGGGAACCTGCACCACCATGCTCTGGTGGTACTGGTCCACCGGGCCGCCGCGATCGCGCAGCCAGTGCAGGATCGGCGTCAGCGCGACCGGTCCGGCCTCCGGACCGCCGACCACCGCGCCGGGCTCGTCCGAGACCTCGGCGACGACGGCCAGGGCCGCCGGGGTCTTCTGCTCGAAGACCTGCTTCGGGCTGATCCGCACCCCCGCGCGACGGGCCTTCGCCACCAGCTGGATCGTCATGATGCTGTCGCCGCCGAGCCGGAAGAAGTCGTCGTCCGCTCCCACCTCGGCGACGCCGAGCACCTCGGCGTACGCCGCGCACAGGCGTTCCTCGCGCTCGTTGCCCGGACGTCGCCCGCGGGCGACTTCGAGCGCCGGCGCGGGTAGCGCCCCGCGGTCGAGCTTTCCGTTGGTGGTCAACGGAAGCGCATCGAGGAGCACGACCGCCGAAGGCACCATGTAGTCCGGCAGGCGACGGGTCGCGTGAGCCCGCACGTCGGCAGGGTCGCACCCACCGGGGCCGGGGACGACGTAGGCGACGAGCCGTTTCTCGCCGGGCTGGTCCTCCCGGGCGACCGCGGCGACCTGGGCGACGTCGGGGTGGCCGGTCAGGACGGTTTCGACCTCGCCGAGTTCGATCCGGAAGCCGCGCACCTTGACCTGGTCATCGGCGCGCCCCGCGTACTCCAGCTCGCCGTCGCCGCTCCAGCGCGCCAAGTCGCCGCTCCGGTACATCCGGCTCCCGGCGGGGCCGAACGGATCTGCCACGAACCGCTGCGCCGTCAAGCCGGGGCGCCCCGAATAGCCCCGCGCCACCCCGGCACCGGCGACGTACAGCTCGCCCACCACGCCCGGCGCAACCGGTCGCAGGTTCGCATCCAGCACGTGCACCCGCAGGTCCGCCAGCGGCCGGCCGATCACGCTGCGGCCGTGGTGATCCTCGGCGTCGATCTCCGCGTGGGTGACGTGCACGGTGGTCTCGGTGATCCCGTACATGTTCACCACCGCGGGCATGCCGGTTTCCCAGACCGGGACGCGAGCCGGGTCCAGGGCCTCGCCGCCCAAGACCACGCAGCGCACCCGCCAACCGTCCCGCCGGGACGGCTCGTCCTCCAGGGCCCGCACCAACTGGTAGAACGCCGACGGGGTCTGGTTCAGCACCGACACCTGCTCGCGGACCAGCAGCTCCGCGAAATCCGCCGGGGAACGCGTCACCTCCCACGGCACGACCACGAGCCGCCCGCCGCCGGCCAGCGCGCCCCATATCTCCCACACCGAGAAGTCGAAGGCGTACGAGTGGAACAACGTCCACACATCGCCGGGTCCCGCATCGATCCGGGAGCCGGCGACCGCCAACAACCTCGCCACGTTCGCGTGATCGACCACCACGCCCTTCGGCCGTCCCGACGAACCCGAGGTGTAGAGGAGGTACGCCGCGTTGCCCACGCGCAGCGGGGTAACGCGATCGGCATCGGAGAGGTCCGCATCCGGCATCCCGGCCAGCACGTCGGCCGTGCGTGGATCATCGACGACCAGGCGCGGCGTTCCGGGCGGCAGGGCGACCTCGGTGGTCGTCAGCACCAGGACGGGCTCGGCGTCGGCGAGCATGAACGCGATCCGATCGGCGGGCTGATCCGGATCGATGGGCAAGTAGGCGGCGCCGGCCTTGAGCACGGCCAGCATCGCCGAGATCATCGCAGGCGTTCGCGGAAACGCCAATCCCACAACGCTTTCCGGCCCCACCCCGCGATCCGCCAAGCACCGCGCGAGCCGGTTCGCGCGGGAATTCAGCTCCGCGTAGGTCACCGACTCGTCGCCGCACGCCACCGCGACGGCGTCCGGCGACTCCGCCACCCGAGCCTCGAACAACTCCGGCAGCGTGGTGACCGGGACATCGGCTTCCCGCCGCGCTTCGAGCAGCAGGCGCCGCTCCGCCCCGGACAGGACCTCGACGTCTCCGACCCGGATGTCGGGGTCGGCTACGACTGCTTCCAGCACCCGAACCAGCCGCCGGAGCAGTGCCTCGGCGGTGTTCGGCCGGAACAGGTCCGCGCTGCATTCGAGGAAGAGGTCGAGCCCGCCGTCCGGCCCACCGTGCTCAAGTGCGGTGAAGGCGAGGTCGAACTTGGCAGTCCGGGCCGCGGCCGTCACCTGCTCCACGTGGGCGCCGGGCAGTCGGAGCGCCCCGGCGGGCGCGTTGTCGGCCGTGAGCAGGACCTGGAACAGCGGGTGCCGGGCGAGGGATCGCTGCGGGTTGAGCGCTTCGACGAGCCGCTCGAAGGGCAGGTCCTGGTGGGCGTAAGCGGCCAGGTTCGTCTCCCGGACCCGCGCGAGCAGTTCCCGGAAGCTCGGATCACCGGAAGTGTCGGTCCGCAACACCAGCGTGTTGACGAAGAAACCCACCAGATCCTCGGTCGCCTGCTCCGCACGACCAGCGATCGGGCTTCCGATCGGAATGTCCGTCCCCGCGCCCAACCGCGTCAACAACACCGCCAACGCAGCCTGCACCACCATGAAGGTGCTCACCTGAGAAGCCTGGGCCAGTTCGACCATGCTCCGATGTGCCTCGGGGGCGACGGCGGCCGAATGGGTCCACCCCTGGTACGAAGCGGTTGCCGGGCGCGGCTGGTCGGTGGGAAGGGCGATTTCTTCCGGAAGACCCTGCAGGGCTGCTTCCCAGAACTCCAGCTGGCGGGAGATCACGCTGTCCGGATCTTCTTCGCTGCCCAGGACTTGCCGCTGCCACAACGCGAAATCCGCGTACTGCACTGGCAATTCCCGCCAATCCGGCGCTTCACCGGCGAACCGCGCGGCATACGCCGCGGCCAGGTCCCTCAGCAAGGGACCTACCGACCAACCGTCGCCGGCGATGTGGTGCAACACCACCGACAGCACGACCTCGCGCTCGTCCACCACGAGGATTCGCGCACGGACCGGTGCCTCGCGGGACAGGTCGAAACCCCGCTCGACGTGATCGGCCAACACCTCCTCGACGTCGTCCGCGGCGACCGCGAGCACCGGAACATCCAGAACATCCCGGGCATCGCCGACCACCCGCTGGAACGGCACCCCCGCCACGTCCGGGAACGCCGTCCGCAGGACTTCGTGACGATCGACCACGTCCCACACCGCCGCCTGCAACGCGGGAACGTCGACCTCGCCGGTCAACCGCCAGGCAAGCGGAATGTGATACGCCGAACCGACCGCGTCCAGCTTGTCCACGAACCACAACCGGTACTGCGCGAACGACAACGGCACCCGCTCCGGCCGCACCATCCCCGCCAACACCGGGCGCACCGACTCGTCATCGCCATCCAACCGCGCGGCCAACTCCGCCACCGTCGGCGCCTCGAACACCGCACGCACCGACAACCCCACGCCGCACGCGGTCCGGATGCGACTCACCAACCGGGTCGCCAGCAACGAATGACCACCCAGATCGAAGAAGCCGTCGCCTATCCCCACCTCGTCCACGTCCAGGACCTCGGCGAACAACCCGCACAGCAGTTCCTCGCGCGGCGTCCGCGGCGGCGTGATCGCCTTCCCGGCGCCGAAGTCCGGCGCGGGCAGCGCCTTCCGGTCCAGCTTCCCGTTGGCGGTCAGCGGAAGGCTCTCCAGCAGGACCACCGCCGAAGGCACCATGTGATCCGGTCGGCTGCGGGCCACCTGAGCCCGCACCTCCGCCGGATCGCACCCCCCGGCCTCGGGGACGACATAGGCGATCAGGCGCTTCTCGCCCTCCCGCTCCTCTCTCGCCACGACCACGCACTGCGCGACCCGCGGGTGCGCAGCGACCGCCGCCTCGATCTCGCCCAGTTCGATGCGGAAGCCACGGACCTTGACCTGGTCGTCGGCGCGACCGAGGAACTCCAGCTCCCCGTTCCGGTTCCAGCGCACCCGGTCGCCGGTCCGGTACATCCGCCCGCCGGCGGCGCCGAACGGATCGGCCACGAAGCGCTCGGCCGTCAACCCGGCACGCCCCGAGTACCCACGCGCCACCCCGGCACCCGCGATGTACAGCTCGCCCACCACCCCGGCGGGCACCAGCTCCAGGGCGGGGCCCAGCACGTGAGCCCTGGTGTTCGGCACCGGCGGCCCGATCGGCACCTGCGGCGGCTCGTCGCCGTCGGAGTACCAGACCGCGGAGTAGACCGTGGCCTCGGTCGGCCCGTAGAAGTTCATGATCCGGCAGTTCGGGAAGACCGCGCGGATGTCCCGGACGAGCTGGGCGGTGAAGGATTCGCCGCCCAAGATCACCGTGTGCACGCCCTCCGCCCGCTCCTGGCCGCGAATCACCTTCGCCAGGACCGACGGCACGGCGCTGACGAGTCCGCCGTCCGACAGCACCTGCGGGCGCTCCGCCAAGGTGAGGAGATCGGGTACCACTTCGATCGCCCCGCCGGAGGTCAGCGGCGGGAAGATCTCCAGCACCGAGGTGTCGAAGCTCAGCGATGTCGAGGCGAGCACGCGGGCGAGTCGTTCCGGGCCGACGACCGCGTGCGCGCACGCGACGGAATCCGCCATCCCCGAGTGCGTGACGACGACCCCCTTGGGGGTTCCGGTCGAGCCGGAGGTGTACATGACGTAGGCCGGGTTCGCCGGATCCAGCGGACCAGTCCGCTCGGCGTCGGTCAGGTCGGTACCGGCGTACCGGGCCAGCGCCTCGACGACACCCGGTTCGTCCAAGACCATTCGGCCGGCCGCGAACTGCTGCTCGACGTCGCTGCGGGTGAGCAGGAGCACCGGTGCGGAGTCGGCCACCATGAACGCGAGCCGGTCGGCCGGATATGCCGGGTCCAGCGGCACGTATGCGGCCCCCGCCTTCAGCACGGCGAGCAGTGCCACCACCATCTCGACGGACCGGGGGATCGCGAGCCCCACCGCGGTCTCCGGCCCGGCCCCTTTCTCGACCAGGCATCGCGCCAACTGGTTCGCCCGCGCGTTCAGCTCGGCGTACGTCACCGCCGTCCCGCCACACAGCACCGCGACCGCGTCGGGAGCACGCGCGACCTGCGCTTCGAAGAGATCGGGGACCAGGGCACCGGGTGCCGCCTGACCGCCGTTCCACTCGTGGAGGAGCCGGTGGCGCTCGGCCGCCGCGAGGACGTCGAGCTCGTGCAGTGGCCGATCGGCATCGGCGGACGCCCGGTCCAGCAGCCGCAGCAATCGTTGGAGGAGCTGCTCGGCGGTTTCCGCGTCGAAGAGGTCCACGCTGTACTCCACGGACACCTCCAGGCCGTCGGGGTGCTCTCCCGAGGCCGGGAGTTCGACCGCGGTGAAGGCGAGGTCGAACTTGGCGGTGCTGATGGGGACGGCAATCGGCTCGGCGTTCCCGCCGGGCAGGTCGAGCGCGGCGATGGGTCCGTTGTTGAACGCGAGAGCCACCTGGAACAGCGGGTGACGGGCCAGGGACCGCTGCGGGTTCAACGCCTCCACGAGCCGCTCGAACGGCAAGTCCTGATGCGCGTACGCAGCCAGGTTCGTCTCCCGGACCCTGCCCAGCAGCTCCCGGAAACTCGGATCCCCCGAAGCATCCGTCCGCAACACCAGCGTGTTGACGAACGCACCGACTAGATCGCGCAACGCCTCGTCATCACGTCCGGCGATCGGACTCCCGATCGGGATGTCCGTCCCCGCACCCAACCGCGTCAGCAACGCGGCGAGCGCGGCCTGGAGCACCATGAAGGTGCTCGCCCGGCACTCCCGGGCCAGCTCGACCAATCGCCGGTGCACACCCGGCTCGACGACGGCCGAAAGAGTCCGGCCTCGATACGACGCCACGGCCAGCCGAGACCTGTCCACCGGAAGGGCCAGTTCCTCCGGAAGGCCCCGCAGAGCCTGCTTCCAGAAGTCCAGCTGACGCGAGATCGCACTGCCGGGTTCGTCCTCGCTGCCCAGGGTTTTCCGCTGCCACAACGCGAAATCCGCGTACTGGACCGGCAATTCCCGCCAACCCGGCGCCTCGCCGGTGCACCGCGCCGCGTATGCGACGGCCAAGTCCCGCACCAGCGGCCCCACCGACCAACCGTCACCGGCGATGTGGTGCACGACCACCAGCAGGACACGGCCACCGCCGGCCATCTCCCACGATCGCACCCTGATCGGCGGCTCCACCCCCAGGTCGAAGGCCTGCGCGGAATGCTCGGCGACCACCCGCTCAACGTCGTCGGAGCCGATCTTCCCTTCGGCAGTGCCGAAGGCTCGTTCCAGCGCGGTGTCGGCGTCCAGGACCTGCTGCCAGGGCACGCTGTCCTCGCCGAACGGGAATACCGTCCGCAGCGCCTCGTGGCGCGTGAGAACGTCCCGCACCGCCGTTCGCAGGGCGACGATGTCGACCTCACCGGGAATCCGCCACGCCAGGGGGATGTGGTACGCCGAGCCGGTCGCGTCGAGCTCTCCCACGAACCACAAGCGGCGTTGGGAGAAGGACAGCGGAACCCGTTCCGGCCGCTGCTCGGCGCGCAGCGCCACCGGGTGATGCACCCCCGCCTCGGTGTCGATCCGGATGGCCAGCTGTGCCGCTGTCGGTGCCTCGAACACCGCGCGCACGGACAACTCCACACCGCACTCGGCGCGGACACGGCCGGCCAACCGAATCGCCAGCAACGAGTGGCCGCCCAGGTCGAAGAAGCTGTCTTCTACCCCTACCTCCGCAACGCCCAGCACCTCGGCGAACAACCCGCACAACAACGCCTCGCGCTCAGTCCGCGGCGAAACCTCCACCACGCCGGAGCCGAAATCGGGAGCGGGCAACGCCTTCCGGTCCAGCTTCCCGTTCGCCGTCAACGGGAAACCGTCGAGGACCACCACAGCCGACGGGACCATGTAGCCGGGCAGCCGCCGAGCCGCGTACGCCCGCAATTCGGCCGGGTCACCGGCATCGGCCACCACATAGGCGACCAGGCGCTTCTCCCCCGGCCGGTCCTCCCGCGCGGCCACCACGCACTGCGACACCGCCGGATGAGCAGCCAGTGCGGCCTCGACCTCACCCAACTCGATCCGGAAACCCCGAACCTTGACCTGATCATCCACCCGACCGACGAACTCCAGCTCCCCATCGCGATTCCAGCGAGCCAGATCCCCGGTCCGGTACATCCGCCCACCAGGCGGACCGAACGGATCAGCCACGAACCGCCCGGCCGTCAACCCCGGACGCCCGAGATATCCCCGCGCCACCCCGGAACCGGCGATGAACAACTCACCGGTCACTCCGGGAAGCACCGGCCGAAGGTTCGGGCCGAGGACGTAGACGCGGGTGTTGCCCAACGGCTGGCCGATGGTCACCCGGCCACCGCGATCGATCTCCGCCGCCGTCGACCACACCGTGGCCTCCGTCGGCCCGTAGAGGTTGACCACCTCACCGGCCGAACCGCGCAGCCGGGCCGCCAGCTGCTCTGGCAGGGCCTCACCGCCGGTCAACACCCGCAGCCCTTGAATCATCCCCGGCGCTTCGGACACCAGCGCCTGCCACAGAGCCGGTGTCGCCTGCATGACCGTCACCGCGTGGTCTGCCGCCAACGCCGCCAACGCCCGCGGATCTCCGACCTCACCACCGCGAGCCACGACCACCGCCGCACCGGCAAGCAGCGGCGCCAGCAACTCGACCACGGCGATGTCGAACGACAAGGTCGTCACCGCGAGCAATCTGTCCCCGGGGCGGGCTCCCGACCACGGATCGACGGCCGCAACGAACCCGCACACATTCCGGTGAGAGACCACCACGCCCTTCGGCCGCCCAGACGAGCCCGACGTGAACAAGACGTACGCCGCGTCGTCGAGCTGCACAGCAGCACGATCCGCACAAGTGATATCCGCGCTCGAAGCGGCGGCCACCGCGGCCGCGGTTCCCGGATCGTCCACCACGAGAACTGGAAAGCCCTGCGGCATCGCATGTTCGGCTTCGATGGTCGTCACCACCAGCACCGGCTCGGCGTCGGCCAACATGAACCCGATCCGCTCGGCCGGAAAGCCTGGATCGATCGGCAGATACGCAGCACCCGCCTTGAGCACCGCCCACACCGCCACGACCATCTCGATCGAACGCGGAACCGCAAGACCCACAACACAACCCGGCCCAGCACCACGACCGATCAGACACCGAGCAAGCCGATTCGCCCGAGCATTCAGCTCCGCATACGACACCCACTCATCACCGCACACCACCGCAGTGGCATCCGGCGACTCCGCCACCTGAGCCTCGAACAGCTCCGGCAGCGTCGACTCAGCGGCGACCACACCTTGCCCGTTCCACGCCTCAAGCAGCTGGTACCGCTCTTCCTCGGTGAGGATGTCGATGTCCACCACGCGCATGTCGGAATCGGCGGCCATCGACTCCAGCACGCGAATCAACCGCCGCAGGACCAGTTCCGCTTCCTCGGCGGTGAAGCAATCCGGCCGGTAGTCCAGGCGCAACGTCAGCTGGTCTTCCCCCGGCAGCACCACCAACGCCAACCCGTAATGCGTCGAGTCCAGACCTTCGACGTTCGCGACGCGCAGCGAAGGCCCCGCTGCCGCTTCGCCGGCCGTTCCCGGCTTGGCCGGGTAGTTCTCGAAGATGACCACCGAGTCGAACAGCTCACCAACACCCAGCGCACCCTGGATCTCCGGCAGCCCCACATGCCGGTGCGGCATCAACCCGAGCTGCGCGGACTGGACCTCCGCCAGCAAATCTCCAACACGCGTCCCAGGCGACCACCGAACCCGCGCCGGAACGGTGTTGACGCACAACCCCACCAGCGACTCGACACCCCGGACTTCCGGGGGCCGAACCGCCACCACGGAGCCGAAGACCACGTCCCCGGAGCCGGCCAACCCGCCGAGCAACACCCCCCAAGCAACGTGAACCACCGACGACAACGTCACACCACGCTGAGCCGCCAGACACCGCAGACCGCCCAGCAGACCCGTCGAGACATCAGCCACCGCACGACCCGGCACCACTCCGCCCCGACCCGCGCCCGGAGCCGCCAAGGTCGGCTGGTCCACCCCGGAAAGAGCCTCGCCCCACGCCCGAACAGCCCCCGCACCGTCCTGATCGGACAACCACGCCAAGTACTCCCGCCAGGCCGGAGCCGGTGGGAGCCCGCTGGTGTCGCCGTCGCGGGAGTACAGCTCGACCAGCTCATCGACCACGATCGGCAGCGACCAACCGTCGAACAAGGCGTGGTGGCACGTCATCACCAGGCGGACGCGGTCAGCGGCGAACCGCACCGCCATGAAGCGCACCAGCGGCGGTCTCCCCAGGTCGAACCGCTCGTTCCGGTCCGCCGCGAGGACATCCGCGAAGGCGGCCGCCGGATCGGCCGCCGCCACCAGGTCGAGCTCCCGCCAAGGCACCCGCACCCGCCGGGCGATCACCTGCACCGGCTCCCGGCCACCGCGGCGCACGAACGCCGCGCGCAAGCTCGCGTGCCGGTCCACCAACGCCTGAGCGGCTGCCCGCAACCTCGGGACGTCGCAGTCGCCTTCGAGCTCGACGCTCAGCTGGACGACGTAGACGTCCGGCCCCTGCTCGTCGTACCAGGCGTGGAACAGCAACCCCTCTTGCAGCGGGGTAAGCGGGAGAATGTCCTCGACTGCTGATTTCTTAGCGGTCACGGCAAACCTCACCAGTCCAGCCGGATTTCCATTGAGCCCTTTTCATCCTGGTCAACCCGCAGTCGCGGGTCGTAAAGCTGCACGTCGATGAGGTGCCGCATGCGCCGCAGGCGCATAACCCACCTACGACACCCGCACCGCCGCGGGTTCTCAGAGGCTTCCTGGCGAGGACGGCCCCTCCGCCGTGTATCGGACATACATCAGGAGGGGCACCCACAGACCAGGAAGCCTCTGAGGTTCCGCCACCCGCACCGCCACGCAAAACGAGGCTGGAAAAACCTCCTTGCAAGGCTAGAACGACGACATCCGGAAACAAACAGCTGCGATCACCCGGGGCGCACCTTTCAGCGACAGCGGAAACCATGCGGCACCCAAATGCCCCGCATGGGATTTCGCGAGTGCCCGAATGCCACCCGGCAGCGGACGATGCAACCGAATTCCGCGTTATTGCAGCAATTCGAACACCGCCATCTGAGGTTCCGCCACCCGCACCGCCGCCCGAAACGAGGCCGGAAAAGGCTCAATTCACCCAGCGGCCATCGGCGGCTCCAGGTTCCCGATCGCGACCAGGTAGTCCAGGCAACCCGATATCAGTTCCGGGACGCCCACCGGAGGAGCCGTTTCCGAGCCCCCCGCCCGATCCGCCTCGAATGGGTGGCCGACATTTCGGAGCGGCAGGTCCGGCGCCGGTCCGTCCTCGCCCAATAGCGGCAGGAACGGGAGCAGCGCATTCTCCGCGCCGGCTTCCACCGCAACGCGCAAATCCCTGCGCCATTCCCCGTACGGCTTGCGCGACACCCGGTACCCCGATTCGCTCAGCAGGTCCACGAGGTCCGCCCAGCGCACGGGTGGAGCACCCGGCAGGTGGTGCGCCCGGCCCAACTCCGTTCCGCTCATCGCGATTCGCGCGATGGACGCAGCCACGAAGTCGACCGGAACCGCGTCGACGAACAGGTCCAGGTCCGGCGCCGAGCCCAGCTGGATGCAGCCCTTCAACCAGGCGCACAAGAAGAGCTCCGGCGGGCAGGCCCCGGTCGCTCGGCCCCCGACGACCTGCCCGGGGCGGTGGATCGCGACCGGGAGGCCGCGCCGCCCGGCCTGCGCGACGAGGCGGTCCGCCACCCACTTGGTCTGCGCACGACCGCTGATCGCACCGTCCGCATCAGGCGGCTCCACCTCGCCGAGGGGCTGCGCGCCCAGGGCATCGGGGAACACCTCTAGCGAGGACACGTAGTGCACCGGCTTCACGCGACCTCGGCACGCCAGCCGCAGGACTTCCAATGTTCCCAGCACATTCGTCGTCTTGAGCTGCCGGTAGGAAAGCACGGGGCTGGTCCCGGCGCCGCTGTGCAGCACCAGATCGGCCCGCCGTGCCAGTTCCTCGTACGCGGGACGGTCCAGGCCGAGGTAGGGGCGGCTGAGGTCGGCGGGAATCCCGACCAGACGTCGTGCGTCTGCCCTGCGCCACAGACCGTACGCGGCCAGGTTCTTCCGGACCCGGTTCACGGCACCGTCCCGGTCGCCGGCCCGCACGACGACGTGCACGTCGGCATCGGAGCGGTCCAGCACGTCGCGGAGCAGGAACGCGCCCACGAACCCGGTCGCGCCGGTCAGCACGACATTCCGGAAGGGCGCGACCGGCTCGGCGACCCGACCTGGCCGGACGTCGTCCGGCAGCAGCGCTTCCGCAGCCAGGGCGTCGGGGTCGATTCCGCGCGATCGGTCGCTGAGAACGGCTTCATCGCCGACCAACCGCGCCAGCTCTGCGATGACGGGCCCTGCGTACAGCTCGTGCGGCCCGATTTCGACGCCGCACTCGTCCCGCACCCGGTCCAACAAGACCGTGGCGGTCAGGGAAGTGCCGCCCAGATCGAAGAAATCGTCCGCGACGCCGACCCGGTGCACGCCGAGCACGTCCTGCCAGATGCCGACCAGCCGGGCTTCGACCGGACCGGTCGGCGGGACGTACGTGGTTCCGGTCAGCCCGTCGAGAAACCGGCCGCCGATCTCGATCCGCCCCGGGACCATGGCTCCGGGAAGGCTCTCCCGGGCGAAGGCGCGCAGTGCCGCGCGGAACCTGGGTGCCCGCGCCACGGCCAGCGGATCGGTTGCCCCGGCTTTCATGCGCGCCCCTCCACCGGCTCGAAAGCAGCGTCGAACTCGTGCAGGCCACCATGTTCCGGGACCAGCAGCCGGACTCTCGCGCCGTGCCGCTCACCGAACTCCACGACGCTCTCCGGGTCGACGGCCGACGACCCGTCGACCTCCCACAGCAGCCGCTCCAGCTCCCAGGCCGTGGTGTCGTCCGCAATCCCGCCGAGCAGTTGGAGCAGCGCCCGCGGGCGCACCAGCCGGCGATTGGGGATGCCATTGACGGTCAGCGGCCCGGTGCCGATCCGCTGGGCGAGGCCGTCCAGTCCGGCCGGGAGTTCCGACCAGGCCAACGCATCGGAGACCGGGCTGCCGGGTGGCTCGTCGAGCAGCAGGGTGACGTCGTAGCGGAAGCAGGTCGGCTCGTTGACCTCGTGCCCGCGCTTGAGCTCGATCCGCGCGTGGCCGAACCTCCTGAAGTACGCGGGCGAGAGGCACAACTCCGGCTCGCCCGCGACGCTTCTCCTGATCGCCGAGGCGAGTTCCGCCGCCGACGTCAACGGTTGGCATCGCTTGAGCTCCGCTGCCGCATAGAGTGCGTCCAGCTCCGCCAAGCCCCGCACGTCGCCGACGAAGACCGCGCGCCGACCGACCCTGGTGGCCTCGGCGAGAACGCGTTCCAGGTATCCGGTACTCGGGAAGTACTGGACGACGGAGTTCAGCACCACCACGTCGGCGCTGGCGGTCGGCATGCCGGCGAGCGCGGTGGCGTCGGCGTGGTCGATGACGACGTTGCGCGGGGGCTCGGGGCCGAGCGACTGCCGAGCCGCTCCGACGGCCGACGAGGAGGGCTCGATCCCGCGGTATTCCGCGATGTGCGGGAGCAGCGCGCGCAGCAGCAGTCCGGGCCCGGCACCGACGTCCACGACCGACTGCGGCGCCAGGTCCGCGATGCGGCGCGCGGTGTGGTCCAGCCGCGCGCGCATGTCCTGGGGCGGAATCGGTTCGACGGCACCGATTCCCGGCTCGGCAACGGCATACCTCCGTTCCCACTCCTGGCACCAACGGCGCACGTGGGCCTCTTCGGCGACGTGGTCGGCAGGCTCGGCCACCGGGGCGACCCGCGCGACCAGCTGCGCGCCACCGGACCGACCGGTGCTCGCGGTCACCTCGACGGATTCGACCTGGGCGTGCTGGGAAAGCACGTTCTCCACCTCGGCGAGTTCGACTCGGTGCCCGAGGACGGTCACCCGGCGGTCATCGCGCGCCTGGAGCGTCAGGGTTCCGTCCGCTTCCCGGCGCACGCGGTCCCCGGTCCGGTAGGCGGCGCCGGATCCGCTCGCGACGAACCGCTGCGCGGTGAGCCCGGGCTGTGCGAGGTAACCCGCGGCGATCCCGGCCCCGCCGATCAGGAGCTCACCGACCGCTCCGACCGGCACCTCCCGCAGGTCCTCGTCCACCACCAGCACCTCGGTGCCCGGCAGCGCTCGGCCGATGGGCACCGCCGCGTCCGGGCCGATCTCGTGGACCGCGGCCCAGGAGGTCGTCTCCGGTGAGCCGTATGCGGCGAACAGCCGCACCCCCGGCAGAGCAGCCGACAGGCGTCGCGCCAGATCCGCTGGGATCGCCTCCCCGCCGACGAGAACCGCGCGGGCGCCCTTCAACGACTCCAAACCGGCCCGCTGCGCGGCCAGGAAGGACGGCGTGCACTGCAGCAAGGTGATGTTGTGCCGCCGGACGAGCTGCGCGAACGAGTGCGCGGCGTCGGCCACCTCCTCCTCGTGCAGTTCTTTCAGCTGGTTCAGCGTGGGCAGGCCCGCGATCACCTCGTCGACGGCGACCCCGAAGTCGATCAGGCACGCGATCTCGTCCGCACCCGCAGCCGCCAACCTGCGCACCACTTCGCCGCCCTCCGCCGGCGAACCGAACAGGCCGGACCGCTCCAGGTACCTGTCGAGCGCCAGGTCCAGCACCGATTCGAGGTCCTCGTCGGTGACGGCGGTCCCGGCGCCGAACAGCACCCGGCTGAGCTCCGCGGAGCTGCGCAGGTACTCCCGGAACGGGCCCCTCGCCAGCGCCTTCGCCCGCTCCGCGTCGTCGAGCAGGAAGGTGTGCACCATGACCGACACCCGGCCCGGCCCGGCGAACCCGTGCTCGGCCCTGGCGTTGCGGTACGCCGCGATCTTCCCCGCCAGCTCGTCGAGGTCCAGCCCGAGCAGGTGGGTGAGCACGTTCACCCCGGCCGCCCCAGCGCGCTCGAAGGTCTCCACCGAGCCCGCCGAGGTGAGCCAGATCGGCGGCTCGTCCTGCACCGGCGACGGGAAGACCCGCACATCGACCTCCGCGCCGTCGCCGCCCCGCCGCCGGACCGCCTCCCCGCGCCACAGCCGCCGGAACTCGTCCAGCTGCTCGGCCATCCGCTGCTTGCGGCGCGGGAAGTGGTCCGGGAAGAACACGAAGTCGTTGGTGTTCCAGCCGGATGCGAACGCGAGGCCGACCCGGCCGTCGGAGAGGTTGTCCACCAAGGACCACTCCTCGGCGATGCGGACCGTGTCGTGCAGCGGCGCGACCACGCTGCCGCACCGCAGTCCGATCCGCTCGGTCACCGTCGCCAGCGCCGCGGCCATGACCGCCGGGTTCGGGTACAGGCCGCCGAAGGAGTGGAAGTGCCGTTCGGGGGTCCACACGGCCTCGAACCCGTGGGCGTCGCCGAACTTCGCGGCCTCCAGCACCAGGCGGTACCCGTCGCGCCGCTGCTCGTCGGCCGTGGCGGCGGCGAAGAAGAACAGGCTGAAGCCGAGCGGGTGCTCGGCGGCGGGAGCCGGGTTCTCGATCAGCCGGTCCCCGGCGATGACGACCTTCGCGCCGCAGGTCAGCGGCCACAGCACGTCCAGCACCCCGGCGTCGAAGGAGATGCTGGTCAACGCGAGGACGACGTCCGATTCCGCGCAACCGATACGGTCGCGCATCCCGGCGAAGCGGCCGAGCGCGTTGCGGTGCCGGACCACGATTCCCAGCGGCCGGCCGTGCGGTCCCGATGTGTACGTGACGTACGCCGGGCACTCACCGTCCACAACGGACTTCGGTGGCGCGGTGGGCCGCTGGGCGATCTCCGCGGCGTCCGCGTCGATGCGCACGAGGTGGCGGGCGGGAAGCCCCGATGGGCCGGCGCCGCTGGTGATCAGGCAGTGCAGGTCGGCATCGGACGAGATGAGCGCCAGCCGCTTCGCCGGTTCGGCGGGGTCTAGGGCCACGAACGAGCCACCGGCCTTGAGCACGGCCAACAGCGCCACGACCAGGTCCGGCCCGCGGCGCAGGCCCACGCCGACCAGGCAACCCGGCCCCGTGCCCAGCGCGCGCAGGTGGTGCGCGAGCTGGTTCGCCCTGGCGTCGAGCGCCGCGTAGCTCAGCTCGGACCAGCGGTGCGCGATCGCCACCGCAGCCGGGTTCCGCCGCGCCTGTTCCTCGATGACGCCGTGGATCGTGGCCGCAGTTTCAATTGAAACCGCGGTCTCGGTGCCATCACGAACGCCGACCACGTCGCACCCCTCCCGGCCTGGCTCGCATCATCGGTCTGCGGCGACCAGTTCGAGCTCGCCGGCCAGCCGCGCCCGCAACCCCGCCTTGTCGACCTTCCCGGTGCCGTTGCGCGGCAGGACGTCGCAGTGGTGCACCGCGGTGGGGAGCTTGAACCGCGCCAGCCGCTCCCCGAGGAACGCGCGGATCTCCTCCAGGGTGGCCGCGCCGTCCTGGCACACGACCACGACGGGAGTCTCGTCCCACTTCGGGTGCGGCACGCCCACCACGGCCACCTCGCGGACGCCCGGGAACTCGGCCATCAGCCGCTCGATCTCGGCGGGATAGATGTTCTCCCCACCGCTGATGATCACGTCCTTGAGCCGGTCGACGACGTAGAGGTGGCCCTGCTCGTCCCAGTGTCCGATGTCGCCGGAGCGGAACCAGCCGGCGTCGTCCACCGCCTTGCGAGTCGCGTCCGGGTCGTTCCAGTACCCGGAGATCACGTTCGGCCCGCGGACGCAGATCTCGCCGGCCTCGCCCGGTTCGGTCACCACGGCCCCGGTGGTCGGATCGATCAGCCTGATCTCGGTGTGCGGCATGGGGAAACCCGCCGATCCAGGGTTGCCGTCCACCAACTGCGGAGGCAGGTAGGTCGCCAGCGGCGCGGTCTCGGTCAGGCCCCACGCCTGCTGCAGCTTCACCCCCCGCGCCGAGTAGTCGCGGACGAGCTGGTCCGGGACCGGCGCGCCACCGACGATCGCGGCGCGCAACGCCGACAGGTCGGCCCGCTCGAAACCAGGGGTCCGGGCGATGGCGTCGAACATCGTCGGCACCGCGATCAGGTTGGCCACCCGGTGTGTCACCAGGTCTTCCAGGCACTGCTCGGCGTTGAACGCGCGCCGGACCACCAAGGTGCCGCCGTGCGCGAGGGTACCCATGGTGAAGCCGCTGAGCCCGGCGATGTGGAACATGGGCGCGATGACCAGGGCCGGGTCGCGGAACCGGGTTTCGATCGCGGTCGCCGTGTTGACCTGGTTCCACCACAGGTTCCCGTGGGTCAGCAGCGCGCCCTTGGGCCGCCCGGTGGTCCCGGACGTGTACATGAGCAGGGCGACGTCCGCCTCCCGGACGTGCACCGGTTCGTCGTCCCGGTCCGGCGAAGCCGCCGCCGACAAGCTCTCCCAGCGCGGGTGAACGGGGTCGGCCGCCGAGTCGAGCAGGAAGCGGCGCACCGGGACCGAGTCGGCGATGCCGTCGACCAACGCCCGCTGCTCGTCCTCGACGACGAGCGTGTGCGCACCGGAATCGCCGAGCAGGAAAGCCACTTCGTCGCTGGACAGCCGGAAGCTCAGCGGCAGGAAGATCACGCCGAGGTGCGCCGCGGCAAGCGCGGTCTCCAGCAGCAGCGCGCTGTTCCGACCGAGGTAGGCGACCCGGTCACCGCGGCGGAGCCCGCCATCGGAGAGCACCGCCGCCAACCGCCGCACCCGGGCGGACAGCTGCGCGTAGCTGATCTCGGTGCCCTCGTAGACGATCGCCGTGGTGCTGCCGGCAACCCGAGCCCACCGGTGCACGGCCGCGGCCGAACTGATGTTGCCTTCCCTCATCTCGCCCTCCAGGTCGCGCGGAATGGTCGTTCAGCCGCAGCCACCGGCATGCCCCTGGTCACCGCCGAGGCCCGGGTCCAGCTCCGCGGCCGCGACGGGCACCGGCGCGGCGGCCGTGCCGGCCACCGACCGGACGAAGGCCGGCAGCCGGTCCACGCCCCAGAACTTGTTGAAGCGGTCCACGAAGAACGGGACCCCGAACACGCCGTCCTCATCGATGTCGAGCAGTGCCGCGGTCCCCCGCCGACGCAGTTCCTCGTCGTCGACCGCGTTCGCGACGCGGTCCGGCGGCAGCCCGAGTTCGGCGGCGAGCTCCGCCATGGTGGCGCGGTCGCAGATGTCACGCCCTTCCTGCCAGCGGGCGCGGTAGGCGCGGTCAACGAACTCGCGCCCCAGTCCCCCGTCCAGCGCGACGAAGTACGCCAGGTGCGGCACTTCCCACACCGGGTCGCGGTCGACCGGCCAGGTCGGTTCGAGACCGCGCTCCTGGGTGAGCCGGCGCACGTCCTGGAGGATGTAGAGGCTCTTGGCGCGGGACATCGCCACGTACGGGAAGCTGCCGCCCGCATCGGCCAGCATCCGCTCGCTGCGGGCGTCCGGTTCCCAGAACGGTCGCCACTCGACCGCTGCCGCCACCTCGGGGTGCCGGTCCACCAGGTCTCGGTAGGCGAGCCAGGAGTACGGGCTGCGCAACGAGAAGTACCACCTGGGGACGCTGTTCTTCCTGCGCATGACGGGTTCTCCGCTCCTCGGCCGGCTCAGATGACGATGCCGCCATCGATCTGCAGCACGCTGCCGGTCACGTACTCGGCGGACACCAGGTAACCGACCATGTCGGCCACCTCTTCCGGTCGGCCGAACCGCCCCAGCGCGATGTTCGCCGCCGCGGCCGCGCGGGTGCTCTCGGACAGCCCGGCGGTCATGTCGGTCTCGATGAAGCCCGGCGCGACCACGTTCGCGCGGATGCCGTACTTCCCGACCTCCTTGGCGAGCGCCTTGGTGAAGCCGATGATCCCGGCCTTGGACGCCGAGTAGTTGGTCTGCGTGGCGTTGCCGTGGACCCCGGCCACCGACGAGATGTTGACGATGCAACCGCGCTTGCGCTTCATCATCTCGAAGACGACGGCGCGGCAGACGTGGTAGGTGCCGTCGAGGTTGGTGTCCAGGACCTGGTGCCAGTCCTCGTCCTTCATCAGCAGCAGCGGGTTGTCCCGGACGATGCCCGCCGAGGTCACCGCGACGTCGATGGGCCCGAGTTCTTCCTGGGCGTCGGCGACCAGCGCACGCACCTCGTCCGCCCGCGACACGTCCGCCTGCTTGGCGACCACCCGCGCCCCCAGGTCGCCCGCTTCCTTCTCTAGCAGCGCGGCCGCTTCGGGGTTCGACGCGTAGCAGAGCGCCACGTCGAACCCGTCCCGCGCCAACCGCAGCACGGTCGCCCTGCCGATCCCCCGCGATCCGCCCGTGACCAGGGCGACCCGCCTGTCCGACTCCGTCATCCGCCCGTCCCCTCCGCTCCGGCCGCCGCCGCGCCGGTCAGTTCGGATGCCGGTCGCAGCGCCATCACCACCTGGTCGATCTCCATCACGACCTCGCCGCCGACCGCGCTCTCCCCTTCGAAGATCGCCGTGTCGGTGAACGTCCGCGCCAAGCGGACCCGGTGCTCCACGACGTCGCCGGGGCGGACCCGCCCGGTGCGGCGCACGCCGGCGACCCCGCCGAAGAGCATCACCGTGCCGGTACGCACGTCGGGGTTCGGTTTCGGCCCCGCGATGAGCAATCCCGCCGCCTGGCACCAGGATTCGAGCAGCAGCACGCCCGGGTAGTCGTAGTCCTCGTCGTCGGCGTCGTCCGCGAGCTCCCGGTACCACGGCTCGTTGCAGGTGACCGCCTTCAGCGCGGTGAGCCGCTCGCCGGGGACGAGATCGACGACCCGGTCGACGAGCAGCATCGGGTGCCGGTGCGGCAGGATCCGCTTGATCCCGGCGATTCCGCCGCTCTCCGCGGTCGCCGCGCCCGCCTCCGCGAAGCTGATCCGGACCTGCGCGGCGGTCCCGCGCTCGGTGGCGACCGAGGCGGTGCAGGCCCAGCCGGCACCGCGCCGCCGCCACCCGAGGTCCGCGGTCAGCGAGTCGCCCGGGAAGACGGGGCTGGTGAACCGGACCTTGTCGATGCCCGAGAGTTCCCACCGCTGCTGGGGTTCCGGGATGGCGGCCAGCGCACCGCGGTGGACGAACTCGACGATGCTCACCCCGGGGAAGATCGGGAATCCCGGGTAGTGGCCGGCGAAAACGGGTTCGCCGGGCTCGATGACCATCGCGAGCTCCTGGCCCGCGACCTCGATCGCGCCCGCGATCGGGCTGCACGCCGCGCGCATCAGGCGCCCCCCAACTTGGCCGCGAGCAGGTCGTGGGTCTTCGGCAGGGACGTCAGGCCCTGCACCTCGGACTCGGTGAACTTCACCCCGTACTTCTTCTCCAGCACGACGATGACCTCCAACGCCAGCAGCGAATCGCCGCCGAGGTCCTCCACGAACCGGGCGTCGTCGGTCACGTCGGACACCTCGACGTCGAGCACCTCTGCGACGATGCGCCGCAGGTCCTCCAGGTCGATGGGCGTCGCGTCGGTGTCGGTCATCGTGTGCATCCCTTTCCTGGCGGTACTGCGCTTCCGAACTCGTCCTGCGTAGCGGTGCGGGGAGCGGCCCCCTGCGGGAGTTACGGACGCCGTCCGGTCTGCGGGCTCCCCGATTCACGTATGTCCCCTACAGCCCGGATCGGGCGGGGTCGACCAGCTCCAGCAGGGCCGCTCCGACGACGCCGTTCGATTCCGCCGAGGTGACCAGGACCGTCCGGGCACCGCCTGCCCCGCCGTCCTCCGCAAGTGCGAGAACAGCAGCGATCTGGAACGCCGCGGACGCCGCGGAGGTGTCCCCAATGGACTCCGCGCACGGCACGCGCCGGGGCGTGGCGGTGCCGAGCACGTCCGCGATGACCGCGCGTTCCTCCTCCCCGTCGGCGCCGGGTGCCTGCGAGTCGGCGACCGCCCAGATCTCCTCCGGCGCTACCCCGGACCGATCCAGCAGGCGGCGCAGGCCCGCCCCGAGTACCGGGCGGATCTCCTGCCCGTCCTTGGCGAATCCGAACTCCAGGCCGATGACTTCGGCGATGCCCGGCCTGCCGTTGTCCCGGGCTGCGCCGGCGCGCTCCAGCAACCACACCGCGGCGCCCTCGCCCAGCACGTTGTCCCGGCGATCGGTGGCGTGCCATTCGAGCCAAGCGCGCGCGGTCGAGAACTCTTCGACCGCCCCGCACAGCAAGGTCTCCGCCCGGCCGGCCCGCTGCAGCCGCAGCGCGTACTGGAGGGCCAGCAGCCCGGTGGCCCGCCCGCCGGCGATGGTGGTGTTGGGTCCTTTGAGGCGGTGCCAGATGGCGGACTGACCGGCGGCGCAGTTCATCACCGTGTTCGGGAAGCGCGCCGGGTCGACCAGGTAGGGCCGCTCGCCGACCAGCGAGTCCCGGGTGAAGTCCATCATGCTCTGGGCGCTCCCGGTGCTGGTCCCCAGCGCCAGCCCGGTGTCCTCGCCAACGCCCGGCAGCCGCTCGCCGCCGGCGCCGTCCAGCAGCCGGCCGACCGCGGCGACGGCCAGCCCGCTCGCCCGGTCCATCGAGCGGGTGCCGCGCCTGCCCAGCACCGACCTGATGTCGAAGCCGGGCACCAGGTGCGCCTCCTCGAACGGCACTCGCCACTCGCCGCGGTCGAGGCGGCCCGCGGGCTTGCGTCCCGAGCGCAGCCCTGCGGCGAAATCGGCGCTGCTCAACCCGAAGGGGGAAATGGTGGACCACGCGGAGATGACCGGGTTGCCGACGGCGGCGGTGGGGGCCATTCGTGTTTCCTCCGGCTGTGACGGGCGGATCGGGGCGGTCGGGCTCAGTGCCCGTTGGTGGATGGTCTGGGGTGGGTGGTCGCTTAGCGGAACCTGAGAGCTTCCCTGGACTGTGGGTGCCCCTCCTGATGTATGTCCAATACGCGGCGGAGAGGCCGTCCTCGCCAGGAAACCTCTCAGAACCCGCCGGTGGT
The DNA here is from genome assembly GCF_056431445.1 of Saccharopolyspora sp. NPDC045941. Classification (NCBI taxonomy): domain Bacteria; kingdom Bacillati; phylum Actinomycetota; class Actinomycetes; order Pseudonocardiales; family Pseudonocardiaceae; genus Saccharopolyspora; species Saccharopolyspora sp. NPDC045941. Next base: position 40,619 of record NZ_JBWKKU010000026.1, on the reverse strand, counting down.
CGTCTTGGCAAGGTGGATGCAAGCGGCTGCGCCGCTTCCAAAAGCGCGGACGGCATCCGCCGACAGACCATCAGAAGAACCAGACCCGTTCGTAGTCGGGCCAGCGCGAGGCCGGCTCGTGCGCGGGAACGACGTGCACGCCGGGAACCAGGCGGTCCCGCGCGCTGGGGCCGAGGGCCGCCAGGTCCGGCTCCTCGACCCGGACCCCGACGCCGTCGTCGAGCAGCTGCCGCAGCGAGTGGCGGGGGTCGGGCAGCGAGTCGAGCACCCGGCCGGCGATGCGGATGGCGGGTTCGAACTCGGTGTCCACCGCAAACCCCGCCGCCGGCCCGCGCAGCTCGATGTCGACGCCGCCGCTCTGGCGGTGCAGCTCGCGGACGAAGTAGAGGACGTCGGCGAACTGCGTTTCGACCGATCCCCGGTAGGCACGCTCGATGATCATCAGGGTGCTTCTGCTCGCCACGCTCAGCACACCCCCATCGCCAGGACCTTGTCGGTCGCCTGCACGTGCTCCCAGAACCTGGCCGGCGGGCGCTTGCGCACCTCCGGGATCTGCTCGGCCGCGCCGCGGTCCGCGCAGCAGAAGCGGCAGACGTACCAGTCGAGCCGATCCGGGTGCGCGCTCAGCAGCTCGCGCACGAGCCGCGCCGTCGACGGGTGGTCGGCGTGCCGATCGGCGAAGTTGATCGGTTTGCTGTCGCCGAGGCTGACCCGGGTCAGGCCGGTGGCGTCGCCGCACGTCCAGACCTGCACGGATGCGCCGCGGTCGAGCAGCGCATCCGCCAACCGGAACACGCTGGTCACCAGCTCGGTCTGGTACGGCGCGCCGAGTACCTTCAGCAGCACGTCAGTGTGCGGAACCTCGAACACCATCTCAGTGCCACACCGCCCGCAGTCCCGTCTCCAGCAGTTTCTCGGCGACGTCGGCCATTTCCACGACCCGGGCGCCGGGGACCAGATCTTCGGCTCGCACGGCCCGCTGCCGCAGGGAGAACGAATCCACCCAGAGTTCGCCGCCGTTGCGCAGGAATCCGTCGATGCTCGGGAACGCATCCCGCACCGCGGCCGGCGCGGCGTTCTCGATGAGCAGGAGCGACACCGCGTCGCCGCCATCGAGCAACCGGACCGCGTCGCCGACGAACCGGTCGCACCCGGCGCCCGCTCGGGGGCCGCCGCTCTCGATCAGCAAGTACTCGTGCATGGGTCTCCGTTCCCGCGCCGTGTGGGCCGGTCAGCCGCCCAGTGCTCGCACCACGCGCTCGTCGAAGTTGACCAGCCGCCAGTCGCTGCGGCTCTCGATCAGGGCGTAGCCGTGGGTGATCCGCCCGGTGGCGGTCTGCACGAGCCGGCCGTCGCGGACGACGTAGCAGTCCATCCGCGAGGTGTAGGTGAAGTCCTTGAAGATGCCCTCGACGGTGTAGATGGTGTAGAGGTCCTCCTCCATCAGGGCCTCGTCCAGGATCTGGATGTTCGAGTGCGGGACGACCGGGATCCACCGCCGGTCGGCCAGCAGCTCGCGGATGGAGATGCCGCGGTCGGCGAGGAACAGGTCGACGACCTCCTCCATCTGCCGCAGGTAGCCCGACATCTGCAGCCGCTCGGTGAAGTGGCAGTACGGGTAGGGGATGCGCCACTTCCAGCCGAAGGCGTTCTCCCCGGCGGTGAGCCGCTCCAGCACCGGGTCGCCGCCGGTGGTCCCGCGCCCCTGCTGGAGCGCGGTGTTGTCGGCGGGCTCGACGGTCGCGGTGGGGCGCGCGGCGGGCAGGTGCGCGCCGAGCTTCGACACCACGAAACCGGCCAGTTCCGCGGGTGGTTCACCTGCGGCGGGCAGGTAGTCGGTGGGGCGCAGCGAAACCTTGACCTTGGCGACCACCGCCTTGGTCGGTTGCCCGGCGCGCTCCAGGCTCAGCGTGACGCGGAAGCCGAGCACCGGATCGCCCGGCTTCGTGACCGAGACGACCTCCGCATCGGCGAGGTCGTCCATGTGCAGCGCGTGCAGGATGCGGGTGTCCAGGTCGACGATGTCCAGCCCCAGGCCGTAAGCCTCGAACAGGCCTCGGGCGCCCAGGCCCGCGCTGCGGAAGTGCTCCAGCACGGCCTCCTCGACGAGGTAGTTGACGTGCTTGAAGCCGATCCACGTGCAGATGTTGGAGCCCTCGTAGCGGGGCCGCAGCGCCACGTGGGTGGTGTTGGCGAACAAGGACTTCGTCAGTACCGGCTCGGTGTCGGCGGTCATCGGTTGCGCTCCATGCTGGGTGACGGGCTCCTGGCGGTGATCAGAGCCTGTTGGTGGCTGGTCTGGGGTGGGTGGTCGCTTAGCGGAACCTGAGAGCTTCCCTGGACTGTGGGTGCCCCTCCTTATGTATGTCCAATACGCGGCGGAGGGGCCGTCCTCGCCAGGAAACCTCTCAGAACCCGCCGATGGTCGTCTTGGCAAGGTGGATGCAAGCGGCTGCGCCGCTTCCAAAAGCGCGGACGGCATCCGCCGACAGACCATCAGGCCGACAGGGTGCGGAGGAACGTGTTTGCCAGGTCGGCGAACGACTCCGCCGACGCGACCATCGGGAAGTGCTCGCTGCCCGGGAGGATGTGCACCGAAGCGTCCGGCAGCGCCTTGCCCAGGGCTTCCGAGTCGGCGGGGAACGCGATGGAATCCGACTCGCCGCCGATGACGAGGAACGGCATCAGCAGCCGTTCGGTGCGCACCTCCGGCATCCGCAGGTAGGTGTCGAGGAACCGGATCCAGCCGTAGGGCCCGATGAGGTCGCGCACCTTCACCGCGATGGCCAGCCGCTGCTCGGGCGAGAGGCGCCTGCTGCCCGGCCGCACGCGCATGCCCGCGGCCAGGATCTGGTCGAAGTTGTGCAGGTAGTAGCCGATCGAATCCCAGTCGAAGTCCTCCGGTTCGGCGCGGTAGAGCGGCGAGACGAGGACGACGCCGCGCAGTTCCCGACTCCCGACCGCGATCCGGCCGCTGGGCCCGGTGTCCTGCCGGTCGAGCCAACTGAGCACGGCGTTGGTCCCGAAGGAATGCGCGACGATCACGTCCGGACCACCCGGCATCTGGGCGACCGCCTGGCCGATCCACTCCTCGACCGGCTGCGATGTCCATCCGGCGATTCCCGTGCCGCGCCAGGGAAGTTCGGCGACCCAGAGCTCGCACCTGGGGTCGGCCAGCGCGACGAACGCGTCCCAGATCGCGGCGTTGCTGCACAGCCCGTGCACCAGGAGGACGCGAATCGGGTCGTCGGGCACCTCCGCCTTCCTAGCGCACCGCACCGCGACCGGTTCTTGGCCGCCGAGAAGGGCTACCTGGCTCGGCGAAGCCGACGTGTCAGCACTCATCGCTCCCCTTTCCCCGCTTGCCACAACACCATTCCGGCGACCCCGTCGGCCGCGTCGTCGCCCGCGGTGACCAGCGCGGAACCGGCACCACCGGTGCCGAGCCAGCCGATCGCGGCAGCGCACTGCAGCACACCGAGCGCGCCGGAAGCGAGCCCGAAGGCACCCGTGACGTCGTGGCGCGGTGTTCCCGGCGTGACCTCCGGCCGTTCCGCGGCGTCCGGGGTGAACCAGATGCCGGGCGACCCGCCGCCGGCGAGCACCCGGTCGACGCACGCGGCGACGCTGCCTTCCCGGGTGTACTGCCCGAGTTCGGCGACCGCCCGCGCACCGCGCGCCCGCGCCGCCTCGTCGCTCTCCACCACCAGCGCGACCGCGCCGTCCAGCAGGTCGACCTCGCCGGTCAGGGCCTCGACCACGTGGTTGCGCGTCTCCACCCCGACGACGAGAGCGCGCTCGCACCGGCCGGCGGCGACCAGCGCCGCACCCCAGTGCACGGCGTCCAGGCCGGCGGTCGGACCGTTGCAGAGCATCAGGTTCGGGCCGCGCAGGCCGAATTTCATGGCGACCGACGACGCGACGACGTTGCTCGAAGCGTTGGGCAGGGCCATCGGGCTGATGCGATCAGTGGACTCCTCGGCGATGGCCGACGCGATCTCGCAGACGGTGTCCAGGTTGCCGAGGTTCGAGCTCGCCACGACGGCGACCGATTCACCGGCGACGGTCAACTCGCCGTCCGCCGCGCGCAAACCGGCGTCGGTCAGCACCTCCGCCGCCGCACACAGGGCGAGCTGCGAGGCTCGATCCTTGTAGCGCAGGCCGCGGCGCCCGATCCGGGCCCCGGGGTCGACCGGCTCGCCGCGCTGCCCGTCGGTGCGCAGCAGCGCCGCGAGGTCTTCAGCGCCGGGCAGTGCCAGGCCGACACCCGTCACGACGATCCGCATCAGCCGTCCATCCCTTCCACGACGGCGACCGCGTTGACACCGCCGAAGCCGAAGGCGTTGACCTGGGCCAGCCCGAGGTCCGGGTACCGGCGACGGTCGCGGACGAACCGGAAGCGCTCGGCATCGGCCGTCGGGTCGGTGAGGCCGGTGGCGGGCGGGATCCGGCCGGATGCCAGCGCCAGCACGGCGACGATCAGGCTCAGCAGCCCCGATCCGCCCGAGGTGTGGCCGGTCATCGACTTCAGCGCCGTCAGCAGCGGTAGCTCGACGTCGGCACCGAAGACCTCGCTGAGCGCGGTCGCCTCCGCCTCGTCGTTGAGCGGGGTTCCCGTGCCGTGCAACAGGATCAGGTCGATGTCACGCGCTTTGACACCGGCCAGCTCGTGCGCGGCGCGAATGGCACCGGCGATGCTGTGCGCGTCGGGCGCGGTCGCGTGACCCGCGTCGCAGTTCATGCTCACGGCGCGCAGCCGGCCGCCGGCCCCGGCCAGTGCCGCGGGATCGTCCCGGCGCAGCACCACGGCCGCGGCCCCGTCGCCCATGAGCGTGCCCTTGCGGGCCCGGTCGAACGGCCGCACGCGGTCCGGTGGATCGAGCTGGACCCGGTCGAGCAGCCCGAACATGCTTTCCGTGACGGTGTCCACGCCGGCGACGACGACGGTGTCGGCGAGCCCGGTGGCGATCATGTCGCTGCCCATCGCCAACGTGTGCAGGGAAGCCGAGCAGGCGTTGGAGAGCGTGTAGGTCCGGGCGGCTCCGAAGCGTTCCCGCAGCGCCGTGCCGAAGTGCAACCGATCGAGGTCGAACTCGGCGCCGTCGCGCCACTTCAGCTCGACGGACCGCAGTTCGCGCAGCCCGGTTCCTACGAGCACGGGAACGTCGGAGAGGTCTTCGCCGAGACCGGCGTCCCGCAACGCCTCGGCAACCGCTCGCAGCAGCCAGTCCGTGGCGCGCGACGGCACGTCACCTCCCGATGCCGGGCGGTCATCGATCTCGTAGGCGTTCTTGGCGCGGAACTTGTCGCTGTCGAAGCCGCGCAGCGGCGCCAGCCCGCTGCGGCCCGCGCAGAGCGCGTCGAAGACCTCGTCCGCGGTGTTCCCGACGCTCGCCACCGCTCCGGTGCCGGTGATCAGACAGCTCATCGGGAACGCCTCTTGTGCGCGCAAAGCCTTGTCACACCCGCTCCTCTTCGTACTTGCCGTAGATCACGACGGCGTTGTTCCCGCCGAACGCGAGCCCGTTGTTCTGCACGATCCGCGGTTGCGCCTCGACCGCCTCGTTCGGCACGCAGTCGACGCCGCACTCCGGGTCGGTCTCGACGTGGTTGATCGTCGGCGGGATGAAGTTCTCGGTGATCGCGAGCACGCAGGCGATCGAGGCGAGCGCGCTCGCAGCGCCCATGGTGTGCCCGAGCATCGATTTGATGGAGATCGTGCGCGGCGCGGTGTCCGCGCCGAACACGCGCCGGATCGCCGAGGCCTCGGTGACGTCGTTGGCCTTGGTCCCGGTGCCGTGCGCGGAGATGAAGTCGACTTCGCCCGGCTTGACGCCCGCGTCGTCGAGGGCGAGCCGCATGCACCTGGCCACGCTGTCCTCGTTCGGCGCGACCGGGTGGAACGCATCGCAGTTGAGCCCGAACCCCAGCACCTCGGCGTGGATGCGGGCCCCGCGGGCCAGGGCGGACTCCAGGCTCTCCAGCACGAGGACGCCCGCGCCCTCTCCGGTGAGGATCCCCTTGCGGTCCTTGTCGAAGGGCTGGCACCGCTCCGGGGCGATGGTCCCGATGCGGTAGAATCCGGTGAACGTCTTGCGGCACAAGGCATCCGCGCCGCCGCAGAGGACGAAGTCCACGTCGCCGGCCCGGATGGCGTCAAAGCCGTAGCCGATGGCGTAGTTCCCGGCGGCGCACGCGGCCGGAAGCGTCACCGCCTCGACATCGCGCAGCCCGAACTCGTCGGCGACCGCGGTCGAGAGCCGGCCCGCCGGGACTCGCGCGGCCACGGCCGGGTCCATGTCCCCCGGCCCGGACCGCAGTTCGGTCTCGACCAGCTGGTCCAGGTCGCGAGCCTCGCCGTCGGTCGTGCCGATCACGCTCAGGCAGCGCCGCTCGCGCAGGTCCTCTTCGCCGAGCCCGGCGTCGTCGACGGCCATGCGGGCCGCGGCGACGGAGAACTGGCTCGCCCTGCCGAGACCGTCGGGCGCGATGTTGCGAATCCACCGCTGCGGTTCGAAATCATCGATCTCGCAACCCAAGGAGTGCTCGTACCCGCTGGTGTCGAACGCGCTGATCGGTTTGACCGCGCTGTCGCCCGCGCGCAGCCCCGCCAGGAAGTCCGGTACCCCGATGCCGATGCTGGAAACCGCACCGATACCGGTGATGACAACGCGATGGGTCGCGGCGTCGCGCATGGTTCCCTCGCCTCCTGGGCGTCATTGCGTGGGCGTTCGGCAGGAGATTTCCAAGCCGGGAGGGGGGTCCCGGCGATCCGGGCACCGCCGGACCGGCTACTTCTCGGCCGCCTCGACGAATACCGAGTACACGCCGTCGAGGTTCACCATCCGGCCCAGCTCGGACTGGTCGATGACGACGCCGAACTTCTTCTCCAGGGCCGCGAGGATCTCGATCGCGCGCAGGGAGTCCGCGTCGTGCTCCTCCTTGAAGAGGCTCACATCCGTCAGCTCGTCGGGATCGATCTCCAGGATGTCGCAGACGATGTCCTTGATCTCTTCCTTGCGTTCTTCCAAAAGCGCAGCCATAACGCCCCTTCCGCACCAACTCGTGGTTCGCGACCTCCGCGCGAGCGTGGTTCGAAGCTATTGCCGGCCCCGATCGAACAACAAGGCCTGCGGCCACAAGCTGCCACCGGCCGTCGGCCGCGCGCTGCCGGACCACCTGGTTGGCAACCAGCTGTCACTCGATTACCTTGGTGCACAAGAAGAAATTCGCGATCAACTAGCCGTCATGACGCGGGCAGCAAGCCGATCTCGGCGGCCCGCACGCCGGCTTGGAAGCGCGAGTTCGCCCCCAACAACTCCACGATTTCGGCGACGTAGCGCCGGTACGTCCGGACCGACACGGCGAGTTCCCGCGCGGCCACCGCATCGGTGTGGCCGTCGTAGAGCATCTTCAACACCCGCTGCGCGAACTCGGTGTGCGCCCGGCCGCCGAAGTCGACGGGATTCGCCACGGGACGCGCATTGCGCCAGACATCGGCGAAGAGGTCCTCCAGCGCACGGATCACCGGCGCGGCGCGGACGACGACCGCCTGCCCGTCGCACGTCGCGTCCGAGCGCACTAGCGCGGTCCGCCCGTCGACGACGACGGCCACCAGCGAACTGATCCGACCGAACCGGGCCTCGAACGGCGCCCGCTGCTCGTCACCGGCCCGCAAGAGCGAGAGATCGAGAACCGCGGGGGCGCAGAGCAATCTGACCCGCACCTGGTCGCCCGCGAAGCGGGCCAGGTTGCGCAGCACCGAACGCGCCGACATGCGCCACTCCGAGTTCGAGGCGAGCACCACTTCGACGCTGTTCCGCGCCCGGCCGACCAGGTTCGCCATCGCCTCCAGCGCCGCGTCGACGTCCCGGCCCACGACCCGGAACGCCAGGTCTGATGCGGATTTCTCGCGGTGCTCGGCGACCGTGGCACCGATGAGCGCACGCACTTCCAGCAACGCCTGCTCGATCCCATCCCCCAGGTTCCCGAACGCCGCCTGCTCGAAGGCACGCCCGTGCTCCGCCTGGTCCCCGACCATCGAATGCTCCACCGCGTTCGCCTCTCCTCCCACCCGACCCGAGATGTTCACGAATCCTGCGCCGCGCCCCGCGCGTCCAGCAGGCCCGCTTCGACCGCCAGGGCACCGGCCTGGAACCTCGATTTGGCCCCGAGCTCCTGCATGATGCAGGCCACCTGGCGGCGGTAGGTCCGCAGCGAGATGCCGAGCTTCTTCGCCGACTGGCTGTCGGTGTGCCCGGCCCGCAGGTGCTCCAAGATCCGCCGCACCGGCTCCGCGCTCCGGCGTTCGAGGGGAAGCAGGTGGTCCGGCAGCGGCCTGCCGGTCTCCCAGGAGGCGACGAACAGCGATTCCAGTGCCCGGACCACCGCGGGCAGGCGGATGATCGACGCCTGCCGGTCGGCGGCTCCCGCATTCGACCGCAGCAACGCGAGCCGGCCGTCCACCAGGACGACTCCCTGCAGGGGGCTCCGGGAGAGCTTGATCTCGCATTCCGGCCGACGCATCATCTCCACCGCGCGGTCCACCCGCAAAGCTTGCGGGGCGCTCAGCACCCGGACGCCCACCGCCGCACCGATTCCTGTTGTCCGGCAGAGGAGTTCCGCATCGGAGGGGAGTGAGACCGCGATGAACACGGATCTCTCGGCCCGCGCTACCATCTGTTCCACCGTGCACTGCAAGTCCTCGTCGAGCCCGACCATGACGAAGGAGCTCTGCGACGATCTCCGGCGGTGTTCGTGCACCGCGGTCTCGATCAGCTCGTTCGCCCGCAGCAGCGAACGTTCCAGCCCGTCGTCGACAGCGCCGACGTCGTCGACAGCGCCCCGCCGCGCCCTGGCGGCTATCTCGCGCAGGCCTCCTACCGAACCTTCAGAAGCGAAAGCCAACTCGAACACCATTCAACTCCTGGACTATCCAAGTCGCATTCGATCAGCACGAACTGCCAACAAGCCCACCCGACCTTCCCGCGAGCAGCAGGAAGGAACCGCTTCGCCGAACGGCGAAACCACAGAACCGAAAGAGCGCCGAACACGCGGGAGAACGGCGCCCGCCGCACACTCCGAGAAGCGGACTGCGCCGTCTTGACCGAGATCTTCAGCCACGCACCTGGGCCAACACTAGCCAGCGAGCGGGAAGCTCACCAACCATCTTTCGCCCCAGGGTGAATCGTCACCGCGACACCGCTTTCGGGTGCCCGCCCTCGAAACTGAACGCGAACCGAGGAGCGCGACCGGAACGCGTGCCGGCCGCGCGGCGCCCACCGGGGAGCGGGTCTCGCGGCAGGCTCCTCGGCCGCTCCCCCGACGGACGACGCCCCGCTCCCCGCCGCCTGCCGCCCGCCGCACGATGCGGCGGCAGTCGGCGAGTTCCTCGCGCGCACGAACATGATCCGCATTCGGAACAGGCGCACCTCCACCGTCCGAATGACACGATCGCCGCCGGAGCGGAAGCTCTTCGGCCGGACGAGCCGACGGCCGTCCGGCGCGCCGGCACCGACGGGATTGCTCATCTGCACACCCCCGACGAATGTGATTGCGGCCTCAGTGCCGCAAGCGCGATGGTGCTGGCGCTTCTCAAGCAAAAGCACTTGATTGTGATCTGGCACACACACCACGGCCGTCACCTTTCACACTGCCTCGAAAGGATTGCCGGAGCCCGTTCGAGTGATCCAAGCTCGCGTGACCTGGCACTCGGGCAGCCGGCGAAAAGACGAGATCACCGGATGAAAGGAATTGACGAGGGGCACCAAGCGCTGGCGCGATGCGGCCCCGGCCGATGCAGCGATTTCGCCGCACCTCCGCCATCTCGTCCCGAAACGGCCGCGCCGCGCCCGGATCCGATCGCGCGGGCGGATGCACCCTTGCCGCATGTCCCAACCCCGGGTGTGGCACCCCCGCTTCGGTCAGCCACGCGTCGACGACTCCGAGCCCTGTCTTCCTCGACCGCCCAGTGCTGCGATGGAATCACCAGCCCTCGGCCACAGCCCCCGGGTCCTTTCCGCTCCGCCGTTCACGCCGGTTCACTGTGGACTGTCACGACCCGTGCATTCCGGCAGATCGCACCAACAGGCACCTGGCCATCGAGGCCGAATTCGTGCCGCGATCATCGCGAGGGCAGTCGATCGCATCAGTGCACGCCACCGGCTGAACACTTCTTCCACCATGAACGTCCCCTGCGGTCACCCGCGCGGCACCGGGGCCGGTGGCAGGTAACTGCCACCCCTCCGAAGCGCCGTTCACCGGCACTCGCGGCGGTGGCAACTTGCTGTCCCAACGCTTGTGCACAAGATCGCGATCTCCCTACATTCTGCACATTCTCGCAGGAAATCCGGAAGGAGTGAGAACAGCGGCAGCCGAAGCCGGCGCGGAGGACGGCCCGAGAACCACCGGCCCCAGCGCGGAGCCCGGCACGCCGATCAGGATCGTCCGGCCGTCGGCGGGACCCGAATCCGGGCCCGTCCAGGGCACTAGCCCGAACGGCATGTGAAAAGCGTGACCAACAGCCCTCGCCACCGCGCTCCCCGGGCCAGCCCCAGGGGCGGCCGGCGTCCTCGCGCTGGGTCCAGGCCTGGACGCGGTGGCGCGAAGGCAATCGTCGCAAGGTCCCGATAAATCACCCCCCGTGGAGCCCAGAATGAGCAGTGAATCAACGACAGACGTGCTGGTGATCGGCGCCGGACCGGCGGGCCTGACGCTCGCCAACTACCTGGCGCTGCAGGGCGTTTCGGTACGACTGATGGACCGGGCCCCCAGCCCGCCCGTGCGGTTGTCGAGCTCGGTGCACGGCCCGGGATCCGAAGTCATGCAGCGGATGGGTTCGCTGGGCAACCTGCCCAACGAGACGCCGCTGCTCACCAGGGCCACCGCGCACCTGGGCCGGCAGCCGATCAGGCTGCGGTACACCACGCCCGGCAAGGAAAACCTGGCTCCTCCGATGCTGATCAACCAGGGCAAGATCGAGGCGGCCATCCGGGAACACTGGGCCGAACTCGGCGGAGCCGTCGAATGGGACTGCGGACTGGTCGACATCGAGCAGGACCCGACCGGCGTGACCGCGGTGCTCGCCAACGGCGAGCAGGTCCGCGCCCGCTGGCTGGTCGGCTGCGACGGTGCCGAGAGCATGGTCCGGAAGTCCGCCGGGATCGGCTACATCGGCCGCAGCAAGCGCTACCTGCTGGTCGACGCGCACATCGACTGGGACCTCGACCGGGGCGGGCTGACGAGCTGGATCCACCCCGACGGGCGAGTCGGCGCGATGCCGATGATCGACCCGGACGGCGCCAACAACCTGTGGCGCCTCCTGGCGCTCGACCCCGACCAGGGCACCGAGAAGCCCACCGACGACGAGATCGTTTCGCGGGTGCGGACCGTGCTGGCCGAGCGTTCCCCCTACGGCAGCATCGAGTTCCGCGACACGACCACGAAGCTCACGTTCGTCTCGCACGCCAGGATCGTGGACAACTACCGCGAAGGCCGCGTCCTGGTGGCCGGTGACGCCGCCCACCCGCACGTGCCGTTCGGCGGGCCCGCGATCCACACCGGCATGGGCGACGCGGAGAACCTGGCCTGGAAGCTCGCCCTCGTCATCCAGGGCAAGGCGAGCGAGGCGCTGCTGGAGACCTACCAGGGCGAGCGCCGCCCGATCGCGGCCGAGATCGTCCTCGGCAAGACCGCGCCCAGCCAGATCGAGAAGATGCGCAACCCGATCGTGCGGTTCGTGCGGGACCAGGTCATCGCACCACTGGTGAAGCTCCCCGGATTCGACCAGCTGACCACGTTCTCCCATTCCGAGCTTTGGGAGACGTACCGGGACGGCCCGCTGGGCGGCGGAGCCCGGTTCGACTCCAAGCCGCGGCCCGGCGACATGGTCGGCGACTTCGAGTGCGTTCGGACGTCGGACCGCCGCCGCACCCGGCTGTACGACGAGTTCCGCGGGCGTTGGGTGCTGCTCGTGCCCGCGGGCGGCGCGGACCCGTGCGTCGACGTGGTCCGGCAGCGGCTGGGCGAGGAGCACTTCGAGGTGCTGCAGCGCAAGACATCGAACGCCACCAACAAGAAGGACCGCGCGGAGGCCGACGAGGTTTGGTTGGTGCGCCCGGACGGTCACCTGGCGTGGCGCGGCGAACCGCGGTCGGCGGGCCTCGACGAGTGGCTGGAGGGCATGCTGCGGTACGGCCGGGCGAGGACCAAGTGACGCTGCTCCGCGGAAGGGCCGTTGAGCTGACCTTCGCGGCGCGCGACGTCCTCCGGGACACCGCCCCGCGGGGCCGGTTCCTCGCCTGACCGAGGCTCGGCGAATCGAGAAGGGCCTTCGCAGGACCAGTCCTGCGAAGGCCCTTTCGCCACCACCATCAAGCGGTCGAGCACCTCCCGGGCTGCACCGCACTAGCGCACCGCGTGATTCCCGATCCCCTTTCACAGCACGCGTTGCAGGAAGTCCCTGGTTCGTGGCAGCTCGGGGGCGTCGAGGACTCGACTCGGCGGTCCGGTTTCCAGCACCTCGCCGCCGTCCAGGAACACGACGGTGTCGGCGACCTCCCGGGCGAAGCCGATCTCGTGCGTCACCACGACCATCGTCTGGCCCGCCGCCGCCAGGTCGCGCATCACCGCCAGCACCTCCCCCACCAGTTCCGGATCCAGGGCGCTGGTCGGTTCGTCGAACAGCAGGAGCTTCGGTTCCATCGCCAGCGCGCGGGCGATGGCGATGCGCTGCTGCTGGCCGCCGGAGAGCTGGCGCGGGTAGGCATCCTCGCGGTCCGCCAGGCCGACTCGGCGCAGCTTCTCCCGCGCCCGCACCAACGCGTCCTTCTTGGACAGACCGAGAACGCCGACCGGCGCTTCGATCAGGTTCTCCAGGACCGTCAGGTGCCCGAACAGGTTGAAGCTCTGGAACACCATGCCGATCCCGGCGCGCTGGCGGGCGATCGCGCGGTCGCCGAGCTCGTGCAGCCGGCCCGCCGACTCGCGGTAGCCGATCAGCACGTCGTCCACCTCGATGCTCCCGGCATCCACCTTCTCCAGGTGGTTGATGCAGCGCAGCAGCGTGCTCTTGCCCGAGCCTGACGGGCCGATCACGCAGGTCACCTCGCCCTGCCGCACCGCCAGATCGACGCCGCGCAGCACCGGCGTGGCGCCGAAGCTCTTGTGCAGACCGGAAATCCGGAGCATCAGCGGGCTCCCTTCAGCACGGCACGCAACCGCTGCAGCGGCGTCGGCGGCAGCTCGCGGTGGGCACCGCGGGCGTAGTGGCGTTCGACGTAGTACTGGCCCGCGGTCAGGATCGATGTGATCACGAGGTACCAGACGGTCGCCACCAGCAGCAGCGGGATCACCAGGTAGTTCCGGTTGTAGATCAGCTGCACCGAGTACAGCAGGTCGTGCACCGCGATGACGCTGACGATCGAGGTGCCCTTCAACGTGCCGATGAGCATGTTGCCCGCCGGCGGGATGATCGCGCGCATCGCCTGCGGGAGCACGATCCGGCGCAGCACGCGCATCCTGGTCATGCCGAGCGCCTGCGCGGCCTCGCTCTGGCCCGCGTCGACCGACAGGATGCCGGCGCGCACCACTTCCCCGGCGAACGCGGCCTCGTGCAGCACCAGGCCGATCACCGCCGTCGTGGTGCCGCCGAGCAGGTTCACGGTGTCCACCGCGAACCACGGGCCGATGCTCAGCGTCGGGTACAGCGCGCCGATGTTGAACCAGAACAGGAGTTGGACCAGCAGCGGGATGGACCGGAACAGCCAGGTGTAGGTCCAGCTCAGCCAGTTCAGGACGGCGTTCCCGGACAGCCGCATGACGGCCAGCACGGCGCCCAGCGCGAAGCCGAGGACCATGGTGACGGCGGTCAGCCACAGCGTGAGCCAAAGGCCGTTGAGCACGGCCGGGAGCGTGAAGTGGGCGGCGACGACGGGCCACTGGAAGTTCGGGTTCGTGGCCATCGAATGCACCACGAGCGCGAACACGACCAGCGCCGCGACGGCGGCGATCCACCTGCCGGGATGCCGCGCGGGCACCACGGGCGGCGGGGCGACGGTGGCGGTCCCGGCATCGGGCACCGCCTGCAGATGCGTTGATCGGGTCATCGGGACTTCCCTGTCGTGCGGCGAATCCGCGGAAATCGGCACATCGACTTCCGCTGAAATCGCGCTGCTTGGACGAAGAGGAGAGGAACGCCTCGCAGGACACGGCCGCCGATCGACGTCGGCGGGGTCCACCACCGCCTGACACGCTAGCCGCCCCGAACGCCGGGTCAAGGCCGTCCCACAGGTTGATCGTCGTTGACACCCACCCGGCCTCCGGCGATTCTCGTTTCGTGACCAGGCAACTGCGTTTGGTAAAACGCGCCCACATCGACCTCGCCCTGGTGTGGTCGGCCGCTTGTCGCGGCTGACGTCGTCCCCCCTTCGCGCCCTCAGCCGCTGCAGAGCCCTATTTCCAAACTCATCTCGCGTGGCGGCGCGGACAGCGGCCCCCTGCGGGAGTTGCGGCCGCCGCTGGCTATGGGATCCCCGACTTTCGCATGACCACACCTCGCACGGGCCGTCCACCACCACCGCGCCCGTTCGCTGCACTCGAAGGGTTCACACCGAATGCTGCCCCGTTTCAGAACGATAGTCGTGATGCTGGCCGCGGCCGGGTTGCTCGCCGGATGCGCGCCCGGCGCGATCCCGACCGAAGCCGCGCCCGGTCTCGATGCGACCGCCGACGTGGTCTCCGCGGTTCCCGAGGACGAAGCGATCGCGGCGTTGCTGCCGCCGGACGTCAGGCAGGCCGGGGCGCTGACCTTCGGCAGCTCGCTCGACGGCAGCCCGCCCGGCGCGTTCTACCTGCCCGACAACCGAACCGCGGTCGGCGTGGACATCGACATCGCCGAGGCCGTCGCCCGCGTGCTCGGCGTGCGGATCGACCGGCAGGACGCCGCGTTCGACACCATCCTGCCCGCGCTGGGCAGCGGCAAATTCCAGGTCGGCACCGGCAACTTCGGGGTCACCGAGGAGCGCAAGAAGACCGTCGACTTCGTGACCTACCTCAACGACGGCCAGGGCCTCGCGGTCCGCCAGGACAGCGATCTCGCCCCGGTCACCGACGTCACGCAGCTGTGCGGGCGCACCATCGGCACCGGCGCGGGCACGACGTTCGAGACGACGCTCAACGCCCACCAGCACCGCTGCGGCGAGCTGGGCCGGCCGGCCTACCAGGTGCTGGTCTTCAAGGAGATGAGCGCGCAGTATTCCGCCCTGCAGCAGGGCAAGGTCGACGTGCTGATGAGCACGATCAACGGCCTGCGCTACACCGTGAGCCAGCAACCGAACCTGCGGTTCCTCAACGAGTTCCGGCGCCTGAACGTCGGATTCGCGCTGCCGAAGGACTCGCCGCTGGCGCCCGCGTTGCAGGCGGCGGTGAACAAGCTGATCCAGGACGGCACCTACGAGCGAATCGTGCGCAAGTGGGGCGTCGAGGCCTCGGCGATCGACACCTCCGAGACCAACCCACCGGAACTGCACTGAGCCGGATACGCGATGAAAAGGGCGCTGTTGGACCGTGGAGGCCGTCGAGTCCGCAATGGACAGGGGCGTCAGCGCCGCGCCCGGACGATCCACGCGATGACGTCCGCCGGGAACGCAGCCAGAAGCTCCCGGCTCGACGGCACGCTTTCGAACTCGGCGCGTGCGACCGGTGGCGCTTCGCTGGTGAGCGCAGCGAACATGAGGCACGTCGGGCACGGGTTGCCCGTGAACGGCTCGACGATCTCGGCTTCGTCCGGCTCCAGCCGGTCGCCGCACGGCGACACCCGCACGAGGTGATCGACGCGGTAGGCGTGCACTTCCGGCGGCCGATCCGGCGGCGCGCACTCCGGGCGTAGCCGCGCCAGGATCACCGCCCCTGAACGCTGATCGTTCACGCGGCACGCCCCGGAAAACGGCGGCGGAGCCGTTCCTCCCGACGCCGCGCCGCCGCCTTCAACGCCTGCTTCTCCCGGTGTCCCGGCAACCACCACACGATGAAAAGCGGAACGAAGATCACCGACCAGGCCAGCAGCCCGAGCAACATCGCCAGTGCATCATGCATGCCTCGAACCTCGACATGAGACCGCGCCAGAGCTAGGGCATTCGGGTTGGGCAGGTTGGGGCAGATCAGGGCGCCTGGCAGCATCAACAGCATGGCCCGCGCCCATAACGATCGACTCCGCGCAGCCCGTGAGGCTACCTCCTCGCCACGGATGCCAGGGGAGCCGTTGTCCCGTGCCGAGCTCGCCGACGCCGTCAACGCCTGGGTTGCTCAGCACACCCGACGAGCCGGAGCCCTCGACGCGCACTACATAGCCCGGTTGGAACGCGGCGCGGTGCGCTGCCCCGGACGGGACTACCGCGCCGGGTTCCGGGCCGTGCTGGGTGCCGCCGATGACGCCGAACTCGGTTTCTCCACCAGCACCCCACCCGCCGAAAAGGCTCTGCGAGTGTCAGCGGATCACCCCGAACCGACCCAATCCGGGGTGTTCCTCCCGATAGCCGATCAGGACGCACCCGCAACAAGTGACTACCTCGACGAAATGCGCCGGACGATCTCCCACCTCGTCGCCCTCGACGGCGTGCACGGGGGAGCCGAAGTCGCCCCGATCGCCCTGCGGTGCTTCCGGCGGGCGCAGGGCATTCTCGGCGAAGGCCGCTACGTACCGGCGATCGAACGGGACCTCGAAGCCGTCACTGCCGAGCTCGGCGAACTCTCCGGATGGCTCCTGTTCGATGCCGAACGGCACGAGGAGGCACGGGCGGTCAACGCCGAAGCGCTCGAACTCGCCCACATCGCAGGCGACACGTCAATGCAGTGGTTCATCCTCACCAACCAGGCACTGGCCAGCGTGCACGTCGGCCGTGACCGCGAAGCACTGCGGATCTCGACCCGCATGAGCGACCGGGCCGAACTACCGGGCCGGGTCCGGGCACTGTTCGACGTGCGCGCCGCCCGCGCCCTGGCCGCGCTCGGCGACGAGACCGAAGCCCTGCGGGTATTCGATCGTGCCTGTTCCGCGTTCACCGACGGCACCACCGGCCGCGATCCGGTCTGGTCATGGTGGTTCGACGAACGTGAACTCGCCGGACACGAGGGGATGGTGTACGCCAGCCTCGGCAACCACGACAAGGCACTCCCCCGCCTGGCGACCGCCGTCGAACGTTCCGAAGGACGCGAACACTTCCGGTGGGCGCTCTACATTCACCGGGCGAACCTGCTCAGAGCATCCCTGCGCGCCGGATCATGGTCCGAAGCCGAACGGGTCGCCGCCGACGTGGCTTCGATGGTCGGCGAGATCGCATCGGCACGGACAGAAGGCATTCTCCGCCGGACCGTGGCGCTACCAGAGCAACGCCCAGCGTTGCCATCCACCCTTAGCGACGCACTCGACCACATCGCACACCGAGTCTCATAACGTGCGCCCGTTCGGCGTTGTGGCTGCCCGTCAGCCCCCTACGCCGTGCGGCCGAGGACGGTGGAGTGCGGGACACCGTCGAGGGCCTTGGTGAACTGCTCGATGACGTCGGCCAGCGGTCCTGCGCTATCCGGGTGGACGCTGAGCTGGTCCTCGACCACCGAGATGTGCTTGTCGAGCAAGAAGAAGCTCTGCACCGCGTGGCGGGCGCCCAGCGAGTGCACCACCGGGCGCAGCGCGTAGTCGATGGCCAGGACGTGGGCGACCGTGCCGCCGGTCGCCAGCGGCAGCACCGCCTTGCCGGCGAAGCCGAACTGCGGCAGCAGGTCGAGGAAGGCCTTCAGCAGGCCGGAATACGCCGCCTTGTAGGTCGGGGTGGCCAGCACGACGCCGTCGGCCTCGGCGACCTTGCCGATGGCTTCGGCGATCGCCGGGGCTCGGGTGTCGGCCCCGAGCAGCGCATCCGCGGGCAGGCCGCGGACGCGCAGGTGGTCGGCGCTGCGGCCGGACGCCGCGATGCGCTGGGCGATGTGCTCACCGATCCGTTCGGTCTTCGAGGTGCGCGACGGGCTGCCGGAAATGACGAGGACGCTGGACACACGTGCTCCCTGGGTCCGAAATTTCAGTCCGATGTGGACTACCTGCTGATCCGGATCTCCACCACGGCGCGGAGCCCGGGCTGGCGGAGCGCTAGGAACGACACGCTTGGGCCGACACGCGGCGGAAATCCACGTGCCGCCGTTTCGTGAGCACCGGGAACATCACGAATCAATCGCAACAGAGCACCACCGGCATGTCAATGCGGGCATCCACCCGTCCCACCAGCCGGACGCGAAGCGGCCCACCGGGGGGGATCGACCCGCCGGTCGGCCTAATGGACACAGTGGACGGTCAGTCGGCGAACAGGTCCGGGAGCGGGCGGCGACCGGCGCGCGGCACCGGGATCGCCGGCGGGTAGCCGATCCGCATCAGCAGCTGCGGCATCCCGCCGAGCCCGAGCTCGACGCTCAGCCCCGCGCGGACCTCCGACAGCCGCAGCGGTTGCGTCATCACCGACGCCACCAGGCCCAGCCGCGTCGCCTCCAGCCAGGCCCGCTCCGCGGCCTCCCCGGCCATCAGCTGGTCCCGCGGGCCGTCGGTGATCGTGCTGAAGACCAGCACCGATTCCTGCGCCAGCGACCGGGCGATCTGCGCCTGGTCCGGCAGGCGGGTGGCGCCGGTCGCCAGGCCGGTCGCGGGCACGCCGCGCACGGGCAGCACCTCCGCCGGCAGCCCCTCGTCCGAGACCGGGCCGATCCAGGCGCCCAGCTCGCGCTGGTAGATCTTGTCCGCGTGGTTGGTGCGCGCGGCGTAGGCGAGCAGGCGCGCCAGCGCGTGCTCCTCGGCGGGCCCGTCCACCCAGGTGGCCTGCGTGGTCGCCGCGGCCGCCACAGCGGTGCGCGCCAGGTGCGGGACCGGGCGCGCGGCGAAGGCGCGCCGGCAGCTCGCCCGGCGGCCGATGGCCTGGCGGCGCTCCCGGTCGATCGCGGTCGCCGGCCGCCGGTGCGTGCCGACCACCGCCGCCTCGCCCTCGTCGGCGTGCCAGTGGACGTCGGTCGCCCAGCCCAGCCCGCGCATCGCGATCGCCAGGTTGGCGACCGCCGCGCCGCACGACATCCGCCGGTCACGGCCGTCCGGGTCGTGGTGGGCGAGCTCCGGCGTCGAGCGCAGCCGCAGCACGGCGGCGCGCCCCTGCACCCGCAGCGACCAGGGCTGCGTGTTGTGCACGGAGGGCGCGCGGCGCACCGCCTCGGCCAGCACCGCCACCTCTTCCGGGGTCCACGGCCGCTCGTCGGCGGATTCGGGCGACTGGCGGCGGAGCATCGGGAGCCAGCTCATGACTGGTCCGCCTCTCCGCGATTCACAGTGGTGGTTGCGTTCAGCCTTATCTCCCGTTGCGTGGTTTCTCGTGGCTGGTTCGCGTCACGTTCCCCTGAGGTGCGGTTGAGGAGGACTCGGGTTGACACAGGGCTGCTCATGCGCTGATCACCTCCACGGGTCGGCAAACACCACGACAGTGCCGTCGGCGGTGGGCACCGAGCAGAGGAGAAGGTCCCGGTTGTGACCGACCCCGCAGTCACAGCGCGTGATCACCGGTGGCGATCTGGCCAACTCGATCGGCGAATTTCGGCGTTTTGGCACTGGCGTACCGGCGGGTGCTGCGACCAAGCTGGGGGCGCGATACCGAAGGAGGACTGCATGTCGACAGCACCGCGCGACACCGCGTTGTGGCACCCGTTCGCGGACATGTTCCAGGTCAAGAAGAGCCAGTTCTGCGTCAGCAAGGCCGACGGGGTCTGGATCTACGACCAGGAGGGCCGCCGCTACCTCGACGGCACCGCGAGCCTGTGGTACGCCAACGTCGGTCACGGCCGCACCGAAATCGTCGAGGCCGCCGCCGCGCAGATGCGCGAGCTCGAGTCCTACTTCGTGTTCAACGACTTCACCAACCCGCCGGCCGAGGCGCTCGCCGACCGGCTCTCGCAGCTCGCCCCGATGGACGGCGCGAAGATCTTCCTCACCACCGGCGGCGGCGAGTCGATCGACACCGCCGCGAAGCTGGCCCGGCAGTACTGGGCGCAGCGCGGGCAGCCGCAGCGCACCCACATCCTCAGCCGCGGCAACGCCTACCACGGCACCAACGGCATGGGCACCAGCATCGGCGGGATCGAGGTCAACCAGGCCGGGTTCGGCCAGCTCGTGCCGGAGGTCGGCCGGGTCGCCCACGACGACGCCGAGAGCCTCCGGGAGGCCATCGACCGGCTCGGCGCCGACCGGGTGGCGGCGTTCTTCGCGGAGCCGGTGATGGGCGCCGGCGGGCTGTACCCGCCGGAGCCGGGCTACCTGGAAGCGGTCGCCAAGATCTGCGCCGAGCACGACATCCTGTTCGTCGCCGACGCGGTGATCTGCGGGTTCGGCCGGGTCGGCACCTGGTTCGGCGTCGAGCGGTGGGGCCTGCAGCCCGACATGATCACCTTCGCCAAGGGCGTGACCAGCGGATACCTGCCGCTGGGCGGCGTGGTGGTCGCCGAGCGGGTGGCCGAGCCGTTCTGGAACCACCCGGGCCGCCCGTTCCGGCACGGCGCGACCTACTCCGGCCACCCCACGGTGGCCGCCGCGGCGCTGGCCAACCTGGACATCCTGGAGCGCGAGAAGCTGCTGACGCGAGCCGACGAGCTGGAACGCCCGCTGCACGACGCGCTGCAGCAGCTGGCCGACCACCCCGCCGTGGCCGAGGTGCGCGGCGGCACCGGCCTGCTCGGCGCGGTCGAGCTGGCGCCGGAGGTGCTGGCCGCCGACCCCGGCGCCGTGGGCCGCGCGCAGACCGCGATCCGCGACCTCGGGGTGATCGTGCGCCCGCTGGGCAAGGCGCTGGCGGTGTCGCCGCCGCTGATCATCAGCGAGTCGGAGATCGATCTGATCGGCAAGGCGATGCGGGAGGGCCTGGACTCCCTCGCGTGACCCGATCGGGGTGCCCGCCGACCGCGGGCACCCCGCCGGGGCGCCAGGCCACGGCACTGCCGTTGCGGAACCGATACGTACCGGTCTGTACCAACCGCGATTCGTCACGTACGTTTCTGGCCAGACCACTGTGCCCGGCCCGCCCGGCGCCGACGCGTTCCGCGCTCGGCACCGGAATTCGCTGCGCTGGAACGGGGTTCCCCGGATATCGTCCACAACAGACAGTCAAGGGATGGCCAACAGATGCACCGAGCCACCTGAGGCACCGCACCGGGCGGGGCCGAGCGGTCGCCGCGTGGTGCGCACGCCGGAGAGATCGACAAGCCCGCCCGGAACCGAGCCGCGAGCGGTGACACCACTAGTCCCGCCCCTGAAGACAAGCCACCCGTTCGAGTTGGCAAGATAAGGCTCACGGGTGAAGGCGCGCAGCGGACGCGGATGGAGGACGACAACCAGGTGAACACCCAGACCTCCCAAGTCGACGACCTACGGCTCATCGCACTGCCCAGCGCGGTGAACTGCGCCGAGATGTTCGTCCGGTTCACCCTCGCCGAGTGGTCCCTGCGGGAGCTGATCGACGAGACCTCGCAGCTCACGACCGCGCTGGTGACGGCGGCCGTCGACAGCGCGAACCCCGAGACCCCCGGGTTCATCACCGTCCGCCTGCGGCTCAGCGGCGAGAGCCTCGTCGCCGAGGTCGAGGACGAGCTGGCGAGCGTCCCACCGGCGCTGGCGCCCGGGTTCGCCGGCGGTCGCTGCGGCGCGACCGCCCTGCGCGGCGGCGGCACCCTCGTGTGGTGCGAGCTGCCGCTGCCGGGTGGTGTCTCGGCGAACGCCGTGCCGCTGCCGCGCCGCTCCCGCAGCAGGCGCGCCCAGGCCGAGCACCAGGTCGACGAAACGGCGGAGATCGATCCCGAGGTGATCAAGCGCCTCCTCACCGGCCTGAGCAACAGCGACCTGACGTAGAGCAGCAGTCACAGGTCATTTTGCGTAGCGGTGCCGGTGGCGGAATCTCAGACGCCCCCTCGGTCCGGGATCCCCGACTCATGTATGCCAAGGTCCGATGTTTGCCTGATAAAGGACGATCAGCTGCAAGTCCCACGAGGCAGGCCTGGATCGTCAGGGCCCGTTTGGTCGGCGGCGGTTGCGGGCATGTCCCCTGGCATGGACCATCTGACCTTCCGATTCGAGTTGGCGCAGCAGCTGCGGGTCGACTCCGTGCGGGCCAGCAGCGCCGCCGGGTCCGGGCACCCCACGTCGTCCATGTCGGCGGCCGACCTGATGGCCGCGCTGCTGGACGGGCACTTGCGGCTGGACTTCGACCACCCCGAGGGCCCCCGCAACGACCACCTGATCTTCTCCAAGGGCCACGCGTCCCCGCTGTACTACTCGTGCCTGAAGGCGGTCGGCGCGATCGACGACGCCGAGCTGCTCACGTTCCGCGAGTTCGGCAGCCGCCTGGAGGGCCACCCGACGCCGGTGCTGCCCTGGGTCGACGTGGCGACCGGCTCGCTCGGCCAGGGCCTCCCGATCGGCGTCGGCCTGGCGCTGACGGCGCAGCGGCTCGACCGGCTGCCCTACCGGGTGTGGGTGCTCTG
Organism: Saccharopolyspora sp. NPDC045941; assembly: GCF_056431445.1. NCBI lineage: Bacteria > Bacillati > Actinomycetota > Actinomycetes > Pseudonocardiales > Pseudonocardiaceae > Saccharopolyspora > Saccharopolyspora sp. NPDC045941. Next base: position 18,071 of record NZ_JBWKKU010000026.1, on the reverse strand, counting down.
CGGCGACAGCGAGATGTCCGAGGGGTCGGTCTGGGAAGCGCTGGAGCACGCCGGGCACGAGCAGCTCGACAACCTCATCGCGCTGATCGACGTCAACCGGCTCGGCCAGACCGGGCAGACGATGCACGGCTGGGATCTCGACGCCTACGCCGCCCGGGCGCACGCCGCCGGGTGGCGGGTGCTGCAGATCGACGGCCACGACCCGGAGCAGGTGGAGGCCGCGCTGAAGGACGCCGAGTCCGGCGACGGGCGGCCGGTCGCCGTGCTGGCGGCCACCAAGAAGGGCAAGGGCGTCGCCGAGGTCGAGGACCGGCCGGGCTTCCACGGCAAGCCGCTGGTGCACCCGGAGGAGGCGATCCGCGAGCTCGGCGGCATCCGCGACCTGCGGGTGACCTGTGCGAAGCCGGCCGGCGACGAGGTGCCGCACGTCTTCGCGGCGCCCGGCGGCGGGCTGCCCGCGTTCGAGCCCGGCACCGAGGTCGCCACCCGCAAGGCCTACGGCGAGGCGCTGCGCGCGCTCGGCGACCGCCGCGGCGACGTCGTCGCGCTCGACGGCGAGGTGTCGAACTCGACCTTCACCGAGCTGTTCCGCGACGCCCACCCGGACCGCTACTTCGAGATGTACATCGCCGAGCAGCAGCTGGTCGCCGCGGCGATCGGCATGCAGGTGCGCGGGTGGGTGCCGTTCGCCTCGACGTTCGCCGCGTTCCTCAGCCGCGCCTACGACTTCATCCGGATGGCCGCGGTGAGCCGGGCGAACCTGCGCCTGATGGGCTCGCACGCCGGCGTGTCCATCGGCGAGGACGGGCCGTCGCAGATGGCGCTGGAGGACCTCGCCGAGTTCCGCGCGGTGCACGGCAGCACGGTGCTCTACCCGTGCGACGCGAACCAGACCGTGCAGCTCGTCGCGGAGATGGCCGACCGCGACGGCATCAACTACCTGCGGACCACCCGCGGCGCCACGCCGGTGATCTACGAGCCCGGCGAGGAGTTCCCGGTCGGCGGCTCGCGGGTGGTGCGCGACGGCGACGACGTCACGCTCGTCGGCGCGGGCATCACCCTGCACGAGGCGCTCGGGGCGGCGGAAACGCTTGCGCGGGAAGGCATCCAGGCCCGCGTCATCGACCTGTACTCGATCAAGCCGGTGGACGTCGACGCGCTGCGGCGGGCCGCCGCCGAGACCGGCGGGCTGGTCACCGCCGAGGACCACTGGCCGGAAGGCGGCCTCGGCGAGGCGGTGCTCAGCGCCCTCGCGGGCACCGGAGCGCCGGTGCGCGTGCTGGCGGTGCGCGGCATGCCGGGCTCGGGCACACCGGCCGAGCTGCTGGGGCAGGCGGGCATCGACGCTCCCGCCATCGCCCTCGCGGCCCGCGAGATGGTCGCCGTCTGACCCGCCAGCCCCATCCGCTCCGTCATCGCCGGGCCGCGTGTGCGGGCCGCTCCGGAGGGGTAGCCGGATGTCGACCCAACCGGCTCGACGGGCGGGGGGAACGATGCCCGTACCCGATCGCGGAGAACTCCTCAGGTTCCTCTGCCACGTGCGTTTCCCGGCCACCAAGCAGGAGATCTACGAGCAGTGCGTCGCGCTGGGCGCACCGGCGGCGCACCTGGAACGCCTCCGAAGCCTGCCCGACGGCGTCTTCATCGAGCCCGACACCGTGCTACAGGCGCTTCCCCATCCGACTCCGTGAATCATCCATATAGGACAAATCGGCGGTCACTCCTCGCGTTTCCGCCTGGCGTGCCACCAAACGCCGAACGCGACGGCAGCGGTGCCGAGGATCAACGCGATCGCGGTCAGCACCAGCCCGCTCACCAGGCAGAGCACGGCTAGCAGCGCGACGAGGGCGAGAACCAGGAACACCAGGATCCGGCGCACGCCACCCCAGCTCCGGCCGCTGTCGAACCGGGCGAACTTCTCCGCCAGCCGAGGATCGCCGGACACCAGCTCTGATTCGATCTCGGCGAGCCTGTCCCGCTCGTGCCTGCTCAACATGACGAGCTCCTAGCTACGTTCCCTTCGACCCCAACGAGGTACCCGCCCCCCACCTGCCTCAAGCCCTTCAAGCCTGGCACGCCGGAGTTCGCCGCCCTACGCGGCAGCCGGGTGATTTTCGGGCACGCACAGCGACGATGCTGATCACTGATCGTTGCCATTCGACGCGCGCAGGCGCGCGGCCGGCTCCACGCCGACCGCGCGCCCGCGGCTGGATCGCTGTCGGTCAGGGCGTCGAGCAGGCGCCTGCGGCGCACTCGGACAGCCAGTTCGACCAGTCCTGGTCATAGCTCGTGCCGATGGTGCGGGTGAGGAAGTCGCGCGCGCCGTTCCAGTCACCCCGGCGGTAATGGTCGAGCACGGTGGCGAGCTCGGCGCGGTGCCGGTCGAACATGTACCGGACCGCGAGATATCCCCACCGGTAGACCCGGTTGGTGTCGCCGTTGTCGTAGGTGGTGTCCCACAACTGGCTCAGCCGGTAGGTCTGCTTGCCGGCCTCGTCGATCGCCTCCTTGTACGGCAGGTTGCGGTAGGAGTAGGAGATGTACTCGCCGACGCCCTCGATCCACCACACCGTGGGCGTGCTGGTCGACGCCGCGAAGTCGCCGTGCATGTTGAAGCGCCCGTCGAGGTAGTGCGTGTACTCGTGGTTGAGGTTCCAGATCTCGAACGCGGGCCGCTGCCACTCGGCCTCGTACGCGATGAACCGCGGCTGGTTGCCCGGCTGCGCGGGGTCGCCTTCGAGGTACATGCCGCCGTTGTTGGTGCTAATCCCGAAGATCGCGCCCGCGTAGGTCTGGTAGTCGGCGCTGGAGTCGAACGCGACCACCTCGATGGTCGTGTTGTTGTCGTCCGCCACCGGCTGACCGCCGTCCTGGACCTTGTCGTGGAAGAACGCGTCCTGGCCGTTGAGGCTGGTGCAGCTGGCGTTCAGCTCCTCGGCCACCATCTGCTGGGCGCGGATGCGGATGCTGGGCGAGCAGGTGTGCCCGACGGTCAGCACCGCGTCGGTCAGCCGCTGCTGCAGGTCGCAGGTGCCGTATTCGCCGCAGTTCGGCTTGTCGTAGTAGTCGGTCATCTCGGCGATGCTCACCCACAGCGGCGCGGTCGGGCCGGTCATCTGGCTGCGGCCGAGCAGGTCCTTGAGCATCGGCCGGACCTTGTCGCGCAGCGCCTCGTGCTGCACGAAGCGCCCGAGCTCGCGGCCCGCGTTGGCGGTCAGGAAGCGGTTGTCGGTGCCGAGCAGGTCGAGGTGCTGCGTCGCGAAGGTGTGCACGGTGTCCAGCACGCTCGGGTCGGCGTGGACCGCGTCGACGAAGTCCGGGAACTGGTGCCCGCGGAACAGCACGGTGTAGACGTTGTTGACCGCGTTGACCATCCAATAGAACTGGTCGTAGGACGAGTCGTAGGCGGTGAGCAGCCGCTTGACGATCTCCAGGTAGCGGCCGTTCTCGGTGGAACTGTCGATCAGAATGACCGATTCGGCGAGTACCTGGCCGCTCTCGTCGCTGACAGTTCCGGACTTCGGGTTGCCGAAGAACGCGTCCAGCCCGCCCTGGATCGCCGCCTTGAGCGCCGGCCCGTACTCACCCACGCTTCCCGGGTCGCCCCACTGGACGTAGTACCCGGCGCGCAGGAAGAGCACCAGCTGCAGGGTGTTCGTGCTGTTGTCGCCGGGATAGGCGGCGGCGTTGTCCCGGAGCGCATTGGCGACTGTGACCATCTGCTCTTCCCGGAACGCCCCGTGGGCGTCACCGCCGGTAAGGCGGAACAGCGTGTTGATGCAGTCGGGGGTGGCAGACTGGATCTGACGGACGAGTTCACTCCCGGTATTGCCGGTGAACTGTGACGGATCGCAGTCCGGCGCCTGCACCTCGGCCTGCACCGAGGGGCGCGGCCGGAACGGGAAGTCCTGCACTTCGAAGTACTTGCGCCGCTGGGCGGAGTCGTCCGCGGGCAGCGGCGGGCGGTCCTTGGCCTCCAGCGTGCGGACCGGGCTCTTTTCCGTTGGCGCGGTGGGCTTTTCGGCCGGGCCCGGCGCCGACTGCGCGACGGCGGGCGAAATCAGGGCGAAGACCAGGCTGAGCAGCATGATCCGAAGCGCGGCAGGGCGCCGGCTCCGGGCGGCATGGGGCGGTCTTTTCGGCACGTTCGACCTCCTAGCGAGGAAGCTTTCGGTAAGGGGGCGGAGCCGGGATTCGGGTCTCCCGGCTCCTGGAACGTGCGCACGTTGCGGGAATTCTGTCATCAGAAGGACATCTGGCCCCATAAGCGGCGCTATACAGTTCGGCTATGACGATCGAGATCCGGCAGCTGCGGATGATCTGCGCGATCGCGGAGGCGGGCAGCATCACGCGCGCCGCCGCCAGGATGGAACTCACCCAGCCGGCGCTGAGCAACCAGCTGCACGCGATCGAACGGATGCTGGGCCATGCGCTGTTCGTCCGGAGCCGGACCGGCGTCGTGCCGACGGAATTCGGGCGGCGGACCCTCGATCGCGCCCGGATCGTGCTGTCGGAGGTCGATTCCCTGTTCGGCGGCGCGGGCGGGCCGCAGGCGTCGACCGAGCCACTTCACCTGGGATGTGCCCACATAGCGTGCATTTCGAGCATCGTGGACCGCGTCCAGGCCGCCCCGCTGGGGCGTTCGGTGATGCTGCACGTCGAGTCTTCCGCCGCGGTGCTGGCGGATTCGCTCACCAGCGGCCGGCACGACGCGGCCCTGCTGGGCATCATGGCGGGTTTCGACGTTCCGCTGGAGCGGCCGGTCATCACCCGCGTGCTGATCCCGCGCTATCCGTGCTTCGTCGCGCTGGCCGCCGACCACCGGTTGGGCGGCCGCGAACAGGTGCGGCTGGGCGATCTGCGCGACGAGGCGTGGATCGGGCCGCCCGGCGCCGACGACGGCTCGCTGGCCGCGCTCCGCGCCGCGTGCCTGGAAGCCGGTTTCGAGCCCCGGATCCGCTTCGAGGCGCCCAGCGGCGGCGGCCGCGAGCTGGTCGCCAACGGCCACGGGATCCGCGTGGTGGAGCCCACGTTCGCCGCGCCGCCCGGCACCGTCGTCCTGCCCCTGGAAGGAGATCCGCTGGTCGCGCGGCTGGTGGTGGCCTGGCGGCCGGACCGCATCACCCGGGAGCAGGCGGGCCTGCTCTACCGGGAGATCGCCCGCGCCTACCTGCTGCACGTGGCGGACAATCCGCTGTTCCACGAGTGGTGGCAGGCCCATCCCGAGATGCACCCGGTGCTCTGAGCCGGAATTCCCGCTCGCATGGCCGAAGGTTGCCCCGGCGCAACCGCGAGAGGTAGACAATGTGCATGATTGCGCCTCGCTCCTCATCTCCCTCGCGCGGAATTCCGCGGTGTCCGGCCACTTCCCGAACCGGCCGGTGAGCGGGGCGTGACCGTCGACGATGCGGTGAACTCCGATGCCGCCCGGACCCGGCGGCTCGTGCAGCGCCGGACCATCCGCGCGCTGATCTGCTCGCAGGTCCTGGCCGGTGCCGGGCTGTCCTCCGGCGTGGTCGTCGGGGCGCTGCTGGCTGAGGACATGCTCGAATCCAAGCGCTGGGCCGGGATCACCAGCGCGCTGTTCACCCTCGGCGCAGCCGCCGCCGCACTGCTGATCGGCCGGTTGTCGCAGCGCGGCGGCCGCCGCAGCGGCCTTTCGGCCGGCTACGCCATCGGCGCGCTCGGGGCGCTCGGGATCGTGGCGGCGATCCTGCTGGACAACGCCGTCCTGCTGCTGATCTCGTTCCTGCCCTACGGCGCGGGCACGGCGACGAACCTGCAGGCCCGCTACGCCGGGGCGGATCTGGCAGATCCCGCGCACCGCGGGCGCGCCCTGAGCATCGTGCTGCTGGCGACCACCGGCGGCACGGTGCTCGGCCCGAACCTCACGGAAGTCACCGGCTCAGCGGCAGAATCCGTTGGCCTGCCTGCGTTGTCCGGGCCGTTCCTGCTCTCCGCCGTCGCCTACGGCGCGGCGGCCGTGCTGCTGACCGCGATGCTCCGGCCGGACCCGCTGCTGACCGCGCGAGAGCTTGCCGCCCAACAGGATTCCGGCCCGGCGCGGCCCGGCGGAAACGGGCCGCGCGGCGGCCTGGTGCTCGGCGCGGGGGCGATGGTGCTGACCCAGCTGGTCATGGTGGCGGTGATGACCATGACCCCGATCCACATGCGCGACCACGGTCACGGGCTCGCCGAAACCGGCTTGGTGATCGCCGTGCACATCGCGTGCATGTACCTGCCGTCGCCGCTGACCGGCGCGCTCGCCGACAAGTTCGGCCGGCGAGCGGTGATCGCCGCCGGCGGCGTCGTGCTGCTGGCCGCCGGGCTCGTCGCGGCGTTCGCCCCGGAGCACTCCGTCGCCGGGCTCGCGATCGGCCTCGGCCTGCTCGGGCTGGGCTGGAACCTCGGCCTGCTGGGCGGGACCGCGATGGTCACCGACGCCGCCCCGCTCGCGAACCGGGCCCGCATCCAGGGTCGGGTCGACCTCGCGGTCTCGCTGGCCGGCGCGACGGCCGGGCTCTCCAGCGGGCTCGTGATGGCCTCGACGAGCTACAGCGCGCTGGCCATCGGCGGCGGTGTGCTCGCCGTGTGCGTGGTGCCGTTCCTGATCCGCATCGGTCAGGCCGCGGAGTAGTGCACGACCCCTTCGACCTTCTCCTTGACGAGCTTGCCCTGCAGGCTCAGCACGTCCAGGTGGGCGGCGGTTTCCAGCACCGCCATCATCTGGTTGAAGGGGTCGCCGAGCTCGTCGAAGCTGCGCTCGCGGCGGGTCCAGGTCAGCGCCCGCGCCGCCTCGTACGCGGTGCTCGCGCCGTTCACCACGACGGCCGCCATCGCGTCGAGGCGGGAGTCGTGGTGGTCGAGCAGTTCGTCGACGCGCTGGTGAACGCTGTCGGTGGCCGGGCCGTGCGCGGGCAGCAGCCGCATGTCGGGCAGCGCGCGGACGAGCCGCAGCGACGCCAGGTAGTCGCGCAGCGGGGTCTCGGTGGGGGCCTGCTCGAACCCGATCGACGGCGTGATGTGCGGCAGCACGTGGTCGCCGGCGAACATCAGCCCAGCGGCATCGTCGATGAAGACCAGGTGGCCGCGGGTGTGGCCGGGCGTGGCCAGCGCGCGCAGCGGCCGGTCGGCGAGCGTGATGTCGGTGGACTCGCCGATCCACTCGTCGGGTTCTTCCCAGAAGTGCGGGCCGCGCGGGCCGTCGTCGCGGGCGGCGATGACCGCGTCGCGCACCGGCTTCGCGCCGCATTCGGCGAGCAGCTCGATCTGCTTGGCCAGCGGCCGGTGCCCGGGATCCTTCAGGACGTTGATGGTGTGGCGCTCGTCCTCGCCCAGCAGCACCTTGGAGCCGAACTCCCGCCGCAGCGCCACCGCCTGCGTGTAGTGGTCGCGGTGCGCGTGGGTGACCAGGAACCGGTTGATGTCGCCGAGCCCGGCGCCGATCTGGCGCAGCGCGGCGGCGAGCTGCTCGCGCGCCTCGTCCAGCGCCCAGCCGCCGTCGACGAGCGTCAGCGTGTCGCCGTCGGCGATCGCGTAGACGTTCACGGCGCGCAGGCCGTCGTTGGGAAGGGGCAGCGGGATCCGGTGCACGCCCGGCGCGACTTCGTACGCGCCCGGCTCGATCCACTCGTGCCGCGAGTCGCCCATGACCACACCTCCAAGCGCGCCCCCACCTGGGCGGTCCATCAGGAGTACCACACCCATACCAACCAGTCAGTACGCCTGTGACGACATCGCGGCGCCCGATTCCGGCCCCACCCGGCCTTCGCGTCCGGCACCGGCCCGGCCGCCGCCGACGCGGGAATCGCCGCCGAGCTGGGAAATTTAGCCACGCGAACGGCTCGGCGGACCGCCGGCCAGATCGTCCACACAGGACACCTGCCACGCGGGACGGCGCCGAATCGTGGCGTTCATCACGTTCGACCGTTCACCGATCCGCGAACATCCGGCAGAGCACGACGTTTCGGCTGGTCACGGGCCCGCGTGCACTTCGTGTCGCCGCAGCAGCAGAACGTGCGCACGGACATCTAGCAGGGCAAACGCCCCGCCGGGCGGATCACCCGCCCCGGAGGCAGTCGGCGTCGGCGCCACCCAGCCGACGCGAAGCGTGGCATGTTCGTTCCAAAATGGGACGTTGACTGTCGATATGGAATGGATGTTTCATTCTGTGCCGATGGGTCGCCTGCCGGTGGCTCCGCCGTCCGCCGCCAGCTGGAGCAGCCGTTGCCTGGTCGAACCCGCGCCCCGCGCAAGCTGCGCCTGGGGGAAGCCCTTGCCCTGTCCGTGGGCCTGATGGGCCCGACCCTCGCGATGGGCCTCAACGGCGCGGGCGTCGCGGCCACCGCTGGGAAGGCCGTGCCGCTCGTCTTCGTCCTCGGGCTGATCGGCGTCGCCCTGGTCGGCTACAGGTTCTGGCGGCTCACGCAGCACTTCAACCACGCCGGTTCGGTCTACGCCCTGGCCGGGGCGACGATCGGGCCGCGCGCCGGGTTCTTCGGCGGCTTCGCCCTGCTGGGCACCTACCTCTTCTTCCTGACCTGCACGCTCGCCGCGACCGGCGTCTTCGCGCACGCCTTGCTGCAGGCGCTGGGGATCCCGGCCGCGACGCCGTGGCTGGTCGTGGCCCTGCTCGCCGCCGTCGCGGTCGGCCTGCTCAACTCGCGCGACACCCGCATCACCGCGCGCATCCTGCTGATCGTCGAAGGCGTCGGGATCGTCGCGATGGCGATGCTGGCGTTCGTGGTCATCGGCCGGGTGGCGGGCGGCTCGGCCCCGCGCGGGCAGACCCTCGACCTGTCCGTCTTCACCGCGCAGGGAACGACCCTCGGCGCGGTCATGACCGCGACCGTGTTCGCGTTCGTGTCCTGGGCGGGCTTCGAGGCGTGCGCGTCGCTGGGCGAGGAAACCGACAACCCGCGCCGCAACATCCCGCGGGCGCTGGTCGGCAGTGTGCTGCTGACGACCCTGCACCCGGATTCGCGCTGGTCGCGGCGGATCGCGCGGTGCTGCTCAAGGAGCTCGTCCGCGACCTGGTCCGGCGGCGCGGGCTCGGCGCGAGCTTCGCGCCCCTGCTGGATCCGGCCGGGGTCGGCAACGGCGTGCACATCCACCTGAGCCTGCGCGACGCCGATGGCCGCCCGGTGTTCTTCGACGCCGGACGGCCCGGTCGGCTGTCCACAGTGGGCACCCGGTTCGCGGCGGGCGTCCTGCGGCACGCGGCGGCGCTGACCGCCTGGACCGCGCCGAGCCCGGTGTCGTTCCTGCGGCTGACCCCGCACCGGTGGAGCGTCGGCGGCGCGTTCCTCGCCGAGCGCAACCGCGAGGCGATGCTGCGGATCTGCCCGACCTCCGGCCCCGACCCGGCGGCGCAGTTCAACCTGGAGTTCCGGGCCGCCGACGCCACCGCCAACCCGTGGCTGGCGCTCGGCGTGCTGATCCGGGCCGGGCTGGCGGGCCTGACCTCGGACTACGACGAGCCGGTGGTGTGGCCGGAGGACGCCGCCGAGGCCGATCTCGCCGGGGTGCCCGCGCTGCCCGACTCGCTCGAATCGGCGCTGAAAGCGCTGGAAGCCGATGATGTGATGCGATCGTGGTTCGATCCGTCGCTGCTGGCCACGCAGCTCTCGGTGAAGCGCACCGAACTCGCGCACCTCGACGGACTCGACGACGCGGAACGCACCCGGAGGATCGCGGATGTCTACTGAGGAGCTCGCGGCGGCCGTCGACGGCCTGCCGCTGGTGGACCACCACGTGCACGGCGCGCTGGCCGGTGAGGTGGACCGCCCGGCGCTGGAACTGATGCTCACCGAGTCCGACCGGCCGGTGCCGGCGTGGATGACCCAGTTCGACTCGCAACTGGGCTTCGCCATCCGCCGCTGGTGCGCCCCCATACTCGGCCTGACAGCGCACGCCGACCCGGCCGACTACGTGGCGCGGCGGGAAGAACTCGGCGCCGATGAGGTCACCCGGCGACTGCTGGCCGGCAGCGGCATCGGGCACTACCTGATCGAGACCGGCTACAAGGGCGACGAGATCCTCTCCCCCGACGGGATGGCGTCGGCCTCCGGCGTCCCGGCGGACGAGGTGGTGCGCCTGGAGGCGGTGCTGGAGGACCTCGCGCGCAGCGGAGTGGGCGCGGCCGAGCTGCCGTCGCGGTTCCCAGAGGTGCTCGCGCAGCGCTCGGCCGATGCGGTCGGGCTCAAGAGCATCGTCGCCTACCGCTACGGCTTCGACTTCGATCCGCAGCGCCCGTCGGAGGCGGAAGTCGTTGCAGCCGCCGGGAATTGGCTGCGGTCCGGTTCCACGCGCGTGGCCGACCCGGTGCTGCTGCGGTTCCTGCTGTGGTCGGGCGTTGACCGGGGATTGCCGGTGCAGCTGCACGCCGGGTACGGCGATCCCGACGTCGAGTTGCACCGCTGCGACCCGCTGCTGCTGACGCGGTTCATCAAGCTGGTGGAGCCCTCCGGTGTCGACCTGATGCTGCTGCACTGCTATCCGTTCCACCGCAACGCCGGATACCTGGCCCAGGTATTCCCGCACGTGTACTTCGACGTGGGGCTCGGGGTGAACTACAGCGGCGTCCGCTCCGCAGCGGTCGTCGCCGAGTCGCTGGAGCTCGCGCCGTTCGCGAAGATCCTGTTCTCCTCGGACGCCTGGGGGCCGCCGGAACTGCACTACCTCGGCGCGCTGCTGTGGCGGCGGGGAATGCGCAAGGCGCTTTCGGAGTGGGTCGAGGCCGGCGAGTGGTCCGAGGCCGACGCGTTCCGGGTGGCCCGCATGATCGGCCAGGACAACGCGCGCCGCGTCTACCGGCTGGACCAGCGGTGAAGCGGCTGCTGGCGGAGCTGGACCGGCAGCTGGAGTCCGCAGTGGACATCCGCCACCGGATCCACGCCCGGCCCTGCGTGTCCGGCGCCGAGGGCCCGACCCTGGACCTGGCGCTGGCGAACCTGCCGGGAGCGGTGACCAGGATCGGCGACACCGCCGCGGTCGTGCGGGTCGGCGGCGAGGGCCCGGCCGTCGCGGTGCGAGCGGAGCTCGACGCGCTCGCGATCGCCGAGCGGACCGGCGTCGACTGGGCATCGCGGCATCCGGGTGCGATGCACGCGTGCGGCCACGACGTGCACCTCGCCGCGTTGATCGCGCTGGCGCGCGCCGTCGACGAGGCCGGTGGCCCGGCGCCGCTGCTCGCGGTGCTGCAACCGCGCGAGGAGACCTATCCTTCGGGGGCGGCGGAGATCGCGGAAAGCGGTGTCCTGCAAGCAGAGCAGTGCCGTTCGGTGATCGGTGCGCACGTGCAGCCGCTGCTGCCAGCGGGGACGGTGGCGTGCACCCCGGGCGTGGTCAACGGTTCATCGGACGAGTTCACGCTGACCGTGCGCGGCGAGGGCGGGCACGCCGCGTACCCGCACCGCACGCGCGACCCGGTGGTGGCGCTCGCGCACGTGATCGTCGCGCTGCAGAGCATGATCAGCCGGACCATCGACCCGATGGCCTCGGTCGTGCTCAGCGTGACGACCCTGTCGGCGGGTACGGCCGCGAACGTCGTTCCGGGGCAAGCCGTTGCGCGCGGCACGGTGCGCGCGATGACGACCGCCGACCGCACGGATGTCCACAAGAGACTGGTCGAGGTCGCCGACCTGACCGCCCGCGCGCACGGCTGCTGCGCCGAGGTCGAGTTCGTGCACGGCGAGCCGGTCCTGGACAACGACGCGGAGCTGGTGGAGGCGACCGCCCCGCTGCTCGGCGAGCTGGGCCTGCGGGTCTCCGACGACCTGCGCTCGGCCGGATCGGACGACTTCTCCTACTTCTCCGAGCTGCTCCCGTCCCTGATGATGTTCGTCGGCACCCACGGCGGCGCGGAACAGCTCCACTCCCCCACGTTCCTCCCGCCGGACGACCGGATCCGCGACGTCGCCCACGCCATGCTCGCGGGCTACCTCGCCGCCACCTGACCCCGCGCCCTGGGATGTGGGCGATTTCGCGCGAAATCGCCCACTGGCGGGCGCCGGGCGGCTACTCCGCGACGTCGTCGGCCAGGTCGTCGTAGCGGGCCAGGCGCTTGCGCGGTTCGTCGCCGAGCTCGTCGCCCAGCGCCGCCACCACCGCCTCGACCAGGGCGAGGGCCGGGACCAGGGAGTCGAACGGGGACGGCGCCTGCACGCTGGCGGGCAGCACGATGTCGGCCGAGCTCGCCAGCGGCGACAGCCACGGGTCGGTGAACAGGATCAGCGCCGCGCCCTGTTTCTTGGCGAGGTCGCCGAACCGGATGGTCGCCTTCTCGTACCGCCGGTAGTCGAACGCCACCACCACGTCGCGGCGCCCCATGTCGAGCAGCGCGGCTGCGCGGTCGCCGCCGCCGTCGGGCACGTGCGAGGTGCGCGGCCGCAGCTCGCGGAGGTGCCCGGCGAGGTACTGCGCCAGGATCCCGCTGAAGCGGCCGCCGATGGTCGTCACCGGGCGGCGCGCGTCGGCGAGCAGGGCCACCGCCGCGTCCACCTCGGCGGCGGGCACCGCCTCCAGGCTCGACCGGATGCCCTGCGTGAAGGTCTCCACCGACCGGTCGAGGGCGTGATCGCCGCCCCGGCCCGCGGTCCTGGCGTACATGTCCAGCGGCGAGGACAGCCGCTCGCCCAGCTCGTCCTTGAGCGCCTGCTGGAACTCCGGGTACCCGACGAAACCCAGCTTGCCGACCAGCCGGAGCACGGTCGGGGCGCTGACCCCGGCCCGGGCCGCCAGCCGGGCCACCGGCTCCAGCCCGGCGAGCGGGTAGTCGGCCAGCAACAACCGGCAGACCTTCCGCTCCCCGGCGGTGGCGGTGTCCTGCTGCTGCCGGAGCAACTCCACCACGGGAGCTCGACCACTCATGAAGAAACCCACCAAGTCCGCGGAACCCCACCACATCGGACTATAGAGCCTGTTTCGAAACTCGCTTTGGGTGGCGGTGCGGGTAGCGGCTCCCCTGGGGGAGTTGCTGCCGCCCTCTCGCTGTGGGATCCCCGACTCATGAATGACTAATTCACCACGTCGGGGCTGTCCTCGCGAGAAGACCCTGAGAACCCGCGGCGTTGCGAGTTGCCAGGGCGGGCTAAGCGGCTGCGCCGCTTCAAAGACAGAACCCCGCGATACCGCACCTCACACCACGACATCCAAAACAGCCTCTATACCCATCCGGCGGCCGCGAGCGGTCCTCAGTGGACCGCGGGCTTGACCGGGCGCGGACGGGGCGTTTAGGGTCGCTGGGTTCTGGGCATCTGATGTCGCGCGAGGGGGGTCCGGGTGTCGCTGCCGGAAGAGCTCGCCGAGCGGCTGCTCGGGGCGATCATCGACGGCACCCATCCGCCCGGGGTCGCGCTGCCGTCCGAGAGCGAGCTCGCCGAGCAGTTCTCGGTGAGCCGGCTGACCGTCCGCGAGGCCGTCAAGGCGCTCCGGGTGCAGAACGTCGTGCGCATCCAGCGGGGTCGCGGAACCTACGTGAACCCGCCCGCTCAGTGGACCGCGCTGGATCCGATGATCCGGGCGGCCACGGCGCCCCGGTCGAGCCGGGTGGTGTCGGAGAGCCTGATCGACGCGCGCCGGCTGCTGGAGGTCGGGGCAGCCGAGCTCGCCGCCGTCAAGCGGACCGCGACCGACCTGGCTCAGCTGCGCGAACAGCTGCAGGACATGCAGTCCGCCGCCGACACCGACGACGTGGAGCTGTTCGTCGCGGCCGACATCGCCTTCCACAACACCGTGATGCAGGCGACGGGGAACGCGTTCATCCCGCTGATGTTCGAGCCGTTCGGGCGGCTGCTGGTGGAGGGCCGGCGGGAGACCTCGTCCGTCCGCGAGATCCGCGCCAACGCGATCGAGCACCACACCAAGATCCTGCACGCGCTGGAGGTGGGAGATCCGGCGACGGCCAGGCAGGCGATGATCGACCACCTCGCGCAGACCTCCGAAGACCTCCGCACCCACGTGATCGACAAGCGCCCCTGACGCTCCGCGGTTTCAGGCGAGGTGGAGGTCGGACCAGGGGTCGGTGGGGACCACCTCGGTGCTGCGGCCCAGGTCGTCCAGCAGCCGGGACTGGCGCTTCAGCTGGTACAGGGTGATCGCACGTTCCGCCAGGGACAGCGACGGCAAGCGGGCCGCCAGGCGCTCCTCCAGGTGCTGGCTGTCCTCCGGTGACCGCAGCCAGACGATCATCACCAGGTTGTGCCGTCCCGTCACCGCCGCGCAGAACCGGATCTCCGGCAGCGTCGCCAACGTCCGGCCCACCGCGGCGAGCTCGTCGGGCGGCACGTTCGCCCAGAAGATCGCCGAGATCGGCCAGCCGGTGAGGCTCTGCGCGACCTCGCAGCGGATCGACACCAGGCCGTGGTCCACGAGCCGCACCAGCCGCCGCCGCGCGGTGGACACGCTGGTGCCGGTCAGCTCGGCGAGCTCCGCCACGGAACGACGGCCGTCGACGCTCAGCGCGACGATCAGGTCGCGGTCCTGCTCGGTCAGCACGCCCTGGCGGGCGCGCGGCGGCGCGTGCTCCGCCAGCTCGGCGCGCTGTGCGGGGGTGAGCGCGTTCAGCCGCCAATGCGCGCCCTCGCCGTAGACCGTGGTGGCCGTGTGCACGCTGGTGCGCCGGACGCCGGGATGGTGGCTGAGCTCGTCCAGCACGAACCGGGACAGCGCGGGCAGGCTCCGCGCGTTGATGATCACGAACAGGTCCCGCCCGCTGCCGACGTGGTGCACCGAAACGACCTGCGGCAGCCGCGCGAGCAGCATCGCCAGCCCGTCCCGCTCGGCCGGCAGGCAGTCGATCTCCACGCAGCCGAGCACGTGCGCCGACGGCGCGGTCAGCCGCGCGTACGCGGTCATCCACACCAGGCCTTGCTCGGTGATCCGCTGCCACCGGCGGGCCACCGTGCTCGGGTCGACGCCGAGCACCGCGCCCAGCACCTGCCAGGAGCCGCGCGGGGCGATCTGCACGGCGTTGACCAGGGCCAGGTCCAGCTCGTCGAGGTTGGACGAATCTTGCATGCACGAACCTTCATGTGACTGTTTCCGGCAATCCAAGCAGCGCGGCTGACGGCTTGTCCACCCTTGCCCCACTGCGGGTTCGAGCCCGCGACGAGTTCGACTGCGCCCGGAGATCACATGGACACAGCGCGTACCCGGCCCACCCGACTGGATCGGGTCTTCGCCGGGATCGAACGGCTCGGCAGCCGGATTCCCGAGCCGTTCTTCCTGTTCGTCTACCTGCTGACCGCGCTGGCGGTGATCTCCACCGTGGTGGCGGCGTTCGGCGTCACCGTCGAGGTGCCGGGCAAGCCCGAGCCGATCCCGGTGCGCGCGGTGCTCAGCACCGAGGGCCTGGTGTGGTTCCTGACGAACTTCGTGGACAACTTCATCGGCTTCCCGCCGCTGGGCACGGTGCTGGCGATGATGCTCGTCGTCGGATTCGCCGAGCGGACCGGGTTCCTGACCGCCGCGGTCACGCTCGTCTTCGGCCGCGCGCCGCGCTGGCTGCTGCCCTACGTGGTGGCGTTCGTGGCGTGCCAGGCGCACGTGATGTCCGATCCGTCGCTGATCGTCATCCCGCCGCTGGCGGCGCTGATGTTCAAGGCCGCCGGGCGGCACCCGGTGGCCGGCCTGATCGGCGCTTTCGCCTGCGGTGCAACGGGTTACGCGGGCGGCATCCTGGTCGGTTCGCTGGACGGGCTGCTGGAGGGCATCACCCGCAAGGCGCTGCAGATCGCGCCGCTGGCCACCGAGGTGCACACCCACATCGCGATGAACTACTTCTTCGCCGCGACCGCGGGCCTGCTGCTCCCGCTGGTCGGCGGGTTCCTGATCGACCGGGTGCTGGAGCCGCGGCTCGGGCCGTGGACCGATCCCGACGGCGAGCAGGTGGCGGAACTGACCGCGCGGCAGCGCATGGGCGTGTGGCGGGCGTTCGCGGTGCTCGCCGGCTACGTCGCGCTGGCGTTCGGCATCTGGCTGCTGCCCGGCAGCTTCCTGCGTGGCGACGGCGGCGCGCTGGTGCCCTCGCCGTTCCTGGAGAGCATCGTCCCGCTGATCATCATCGCCTTCCTGCTGGCCGGGCTGGTCTACGGGCGCACCGCGGGCACCGTCGCCGAGCGCGCGGACGTGCCGCGGATGATGACCGAGACGGTCAAGGACATGGCCGGCTACATCGTGTTCATCTTCGTCGCGGCGCAGTTCATCGCCCTGTTCACCTGGTCGAACCTGGGCACGCTGATCGCCGTCGGCGCCGCCGACGGGCTGCGGGCCGCGAACCTGACGGGCTTCCCGGCGATCATCGTGATGGTGCTGCTGGCGACGGTGGCGAACCTGTTCGTCACCTCGGGCTCGGCGCTGTGGTCGCTGCTGGCGCCGGTGATGATCCCGGCGTTCACCATCCTCGGCTACGACCCGGCGTTCATCCAGGCCGCGTACCGGATCGGCGACTCGACCACGCAGGCGGTCAGCCCGCTCAACGCCTACGTCTACATCCTGCTGAGCGTGAACCGGAAGTACCAGCCGGAGACGCAGCTGGGCACCTTGCTGGCCCGGTTGAGCGTCTTCGTGCTGCCGTTCTTCGCGGTGTGGCTGCTGATCCTCGCGGTGTTCTACTTCTTCGACCTGCCGGTGGGACCTGGCGCCGGCATCCGGCTGTGACCGTCTACAAAGGAGAGATGATGCAGTTCGACGAGCTCGTGGCGCTGCGGCGCGACTTCCACCGGTACGCCGAGCCCGCGTTCCTGGAGATCCGCACGTCCAGCATCGTCGCGTCGCGGCTGCGGGCGCTGGGCCTGGAGCCGCTGACCGGCCGGGCCGCGATGCGAGCGGACACCGTGGTCGACTACCCGACCGCCGAGCGGCGCGAGCTGTTCGCGGAGCGGGCCGTGAACACCGGCGCCGACGCCGCGGGCGTCGAGCACGCCGCCGAGTTCGGCACGGCGGTGATCGCCGAGGTCGAGGGCAACCGGCCGGGTCCGGTGTGGGGCCTGCGGTTCGACATGGACGCCCTGCCGCTGGCGGAGTCCGACAGCCCGGAACACGCCCCGGCGGCAGGGGGATTCCGCTGCGACTACGGCGCGATGCACGCCTGCGCGCACGACAGCCACACCGCCATCGGGCTCGGCCTGGCGAGCCGATTGGCGGCGGACAACGACTTCGCGGGCACGGTCCGGTTCCTGTTCCAGCCCGCCGAAGAGGGCGGCCGCGGGGCCGCGTCGATGATCGCCGCCGGGGCGACCGAAGGCATCGACCGGTTCGTCGCGGTGCACCTCGGGCTCGACGAGCCGGCGGGGAAGGTCAGCGGCGGGATCCAGGGCCTGCTCGCGACCACCAAGATGCGCGCCAGGTTCACCGGCACGGCCGCGCACGCCGCGGGAGCGCCGGAGCAGGGCGCGAACGCGCTGGTCACGGCGGCGAGCGCGCTGCTCAACGTGATGGCGCTGCCGCGGTACTCCACCGCGGACACCCGGATCAACGTGGGCACGCTGCACGGCGGCGACAACGTCAACATCGTGCCGTCCTGGGCGGAGATGACGCTGGAGGCCCGGTCCACGGACTCCGACGTCAGCTCCGACCTGACCGAGCGCATCAAGACCACCCTGCGCGGCTCGGGCGCGATGCACGGGGTCGCGGTGGACGTGATCGAAACCGGCGGATCGGCCACTATGGACTGCGACGCCGAGCTGGTGGAAGCCATCGACCGGATCGCGGCGGAGCTCCCCGACGCCGGAACCACCGACGGGTTCAAGCAGATGGGCGGCAGCGACGACGCCAGCCTGTTCGCCCGCGAGGTCCAGCGCGCAGGCGGCATCGCGACCTACATGACGGTCGGCGGCGGGAACACGGCGCCGCACCACAACCCGCTGTTCGACATCGACGAGTCGGCGATGCCGGTCGCCCTCGACGTCCTGGAACGCCTCATCCGCCGCTGACCGGGTGAACGTCCGCAATTTCAATGGAAATCAGAGGTCCGATTTCCATTGAGCCTTTTTCATCCTTCGTGTTCGAGGGTGAGGATGGCTCGGGCGAGGGTGCCGACGCGGTGTGGGCAGCAGCGGACGCGGTCGAGG
>NZ_JBWKKU010000025.1:0-124829 GCF_056431445.1 Saccharopolyspora sp. NPDC045941 | reverse complement strand
GCACGCCCTCGACCGCGTCCGCTGCTGCCCACACCGCGTCGGCACCCTCGCCCGAGCCATCCTCACCCTCGAACACGAAGGATGAAAAACGCTCAATGGAAATCGGACCTCTGATTTCCATTGAAGTTGCGGCGCTACCGGCCGGCGGTGGCGGTGTGCCTTGATGCGCGGTGACGGCGACGGGCTGAAAGGATCAGGCCATGGACTCGGCGACGATCGACCTGGCGGAGTTGGACGCGGTTCGGGTGTACGCGCTGCCCATGCGCAACAAGTTCCGGGGCGTCACGGTGCGGCGCGGAGTCCTGCTGAGCGGCCCGGCCGGCTGGGGCGAGTTCTGCCCGTTCGAGGACTACGACGACGCCCAGGCGGTGCCGTGGCTCCGAGCCGCGCTGGAGGCGTGCACCGAGGAATGGCCGGAGCCGGTGCGCGACCGCATCCCGGTCAACTGCACGGTGCCCGCGGTGCCGGCGGAGAAGGCGGCGGCGATCGTCGCGGCGTCGGGCTGCGGCACGGCGAAGGTCAAGATCGCCGAGCCCGGCCAGTCCCCCGGTGACGATGTCGAGCGCGTGGCGGCGGTCCGCGACGCGCTGGGGCCCGGCGGCGCGATTCGGGTGGACGCGAACGCGGCCTGGGACGTCGACACGGCGGTCACCCGGATCCGCGAGCTGGACAAGGCCGCGGAAGGCCTGGAGTACGCGGAACAACCGTGCCCGACGATCGAAGAGCTGGCCGCGGTCCGCCGCCGCGTGGACGTCCGGATCGCGGCCGACGAGAGCATCCGCCGCGCCGAAGACCCGCTCCGCGTGGCGGTCGCCGGAGCGGCAGACGTGGCGATCATCAAGGCCACGCCGCTGGGCGGCGTCCGCCGCGCGCTGCGCGTCGCCGAGGCCTGCGGCCTGCCCTGCGTCGTGTCCTCCGCAGTGGAGAGCAGCGTCGGCCTCGCCGCGCAGCTCGCCCTGGCGGGCTCACTGCCCGAGCTCCCCTTCGCCTGCGGCCTGGGCACGGTGGCGCTGCTCGACGGCGACGTCGTCGCCGACTCGCTGCTTCCCGTGGACGGCCACCTGCCGGTGCTCCGCCGTCCGCCGGAGCCGGATCCCGCGCTCGTCGCGGCGGCTACGCCGACCGCCGACGTGCAGCGCTACTGGCTCGACCGGCTCCGCCGGGTCCACGACCTGCTCGCCCGGCCCTGACCTTCGGCGGCGCGTTCTCCGACGCCCAGTTCCAGGGTCCGTTTCAGAATGGCTCCGCCAGGCTCATAGCGAAGGCGCCCGGTGCCTGATGCCGGGGCGATTTCGCGTGAAATCGCCCCGCCTCAAGCACAGCGCCGGTCTATTCACTCCCTCCTAGGCGTTTTCGCAGCTCTTGAAGGACTCAGGCGTTGAACCCCGGTGGAGGAATTCGGGCAGGCTCCCGCTCCGGGAAGGGATGCGGCCGCCACCTGGGGCGAGCCCCGGGTGGCGCCCTGGTGGAGTCAGCGGCGGCGGCGGCGCCGACGGCGGATGATGCGGAACGCGAACCCGAGGACCACCACCGCCACCGCGACCGGGGCCAGGCGCTTGAGCAGCGGCGCTCCCGCCGTGCCGAGGAGGTCGATGGCCTCGTCCGCCGGTGCCGCGCCACCGGTCACGACCGCGTCCGCCTTGCGCGCCGGCTCTTCCTTCGCCGTGCTGGTGAACGCCGTGTCGTGGCTGCCCACCGGCGTGACCCGCCAGCTGGCCTTCTCGCCCGCCGAAGCCGCCGGAGCGCCGGAAGCCGCGGGGGCTTCCGCCTCGGCCTCCTCCGCCGGTGCCGCCGGTTCCTCCTCGGTGAGCCGCTTCGCGAGGTTCGCCGCGAACTGGTTCAGGATCTTGCCACCGACCTCGGAGATCAGGCCGCGGCCGAGCTGCGCCGGCTTGCCCGTGACCTTCAGGTCGGTGTCCACCGTGACCGCGGTGGTGTCGCCTTCCGGCGTGAGCACCGCGGCGACCGTCGCTGCGGCGGTGCCGCTGCCGCGCGAGTCCTTGCCGCTGGCGTCGATGACCACCCGGCGGGCGGCCTCGTCGACGTCCTTGAAGGTTCCGGTGCCCTTGTAGAGCAGCGTGACCGGGCCGAGCTTGACCTTGACGGAGCCGGCGAACTCGTTGCCCTCGGCCTTGGTGAGCGTGGCGCCGGGCATGCACGGGGCGACCCGCTCCGGGTCGAGCAGCGCCTTCCACGCCACGTCGACCGGCACCGGAACGCTGAACTGGTGCTGCATCTGCACTGGAGGGTCCTCCTGGTTCGACCGAGCTCGGCTCGAATGAGCCGTCCTTCCTGAAGAAGCTGCGTTTCACAGTCCAACACCAGCTTCCCAGCCGCAGCGGTAGTCCGATACCCCATTCGGATCACCGGGTCCCGGACGCCGAGCGGGGCGGCGGTCTCGCGCGAAACCGCCGCCCCGCAACGCGCGACCGCCTAGCCGCTCGCCGCGGCGAGCACCGCGCGGCCGGTGAGCACCTCGGCGAGGTGCTCGCGGTAGTCGACGTCGGCGCTGGCGTCGGCCGCCGGGCTGGTGCCCTCGGTGGCGTGCCGGGCCGCCGCCCGGACCGCCTCCGCCGTGGCCGGCTGACCGACCAGGGCTTCCTCGACGCCTCGCGCCCGGATCGGCGTCGGCCCCATGTTGGTCAGCCCGATGCGGGCCTCGGCGATCGTCCCGCCGGACACCCGCACCGCGGCGGCCACGCCGACGATCGACCACGCCTGGGCGACGCGGTTGAACTTCTCGTAGTGCGCGCTCCACCCCGTCCACTTCGGCATCCGCACCTCGACCAGCAGTTCGTCGGGTTCCAGTGCGGTGGTGAAGTAGTCGACGAAGAACTCCGCCGCCGGCACCACGCGCCGTCCGGACGGCCCGGCCAGCACCATCTCGGCGTCCAGCACCAGCGCCGGGGCCGGCAGGTCGCCGGCCGGGTCGGCGTGCGCCAGCGAGCCGCCGAGGGTGCCGCGGTGGCGGACCTGCGGGTCGGCGACGGTGCGGGTGGTCAGCGCGAGCAGCTTCGCGTGCTGCTGCACCAGCGGATCGTGCAGGACGTCGTGGTGCGTGGTCATCGCGCCGATGACCAGCGCGTCGCCGTCCTCGCGCACGCCGCTGAGCTCGGCGATGCGACCGAGGTCGATGACCGTTCCCGGGTCGGCCAGCCGCATCCGCAGCACCGGTAGGAGGCTCTGCCCGCCCGCCAGCACCTTGGCGTCTTCGCCGGCCTCGGAGAGCGCGACGACCGCCTCCTCCACTGTGGTGGGTGCGATGTATTCGAACTGCGCGGGAATCACCGGTTTCCTCCCTGTGCGTCCATCGAGCCGAGCCCGCCGCCGGCTTCCGGTGCGGTGGCGCCGCTTTCGCGGGCGCCGGTCACGGCCCGCCACACCCGCTGCGGCGAGCACGGCATCTCCACGTCGTTCACGCCCATCGGCCGCAGGGCGTCCACGACCGCGTTCACCACCGCCGGGGTCGAGGCGATGGTGCCCGCCTCGCCGACGCCCTTGACGCCCAGCGCGTTGGACGTCGCGCGGGTCTCGGTGCGGTCCGTGACGAACTCCGGCAGGTCGGCCGCCGACGGGATCAGGTAGTCGGCCAGCGTCCCGGTGGTCAGCGTGCCGGTCTCGTCGTAGACGGCCTCCTCGAACAGCGCCTGCGAGATGCCCTGGGCGAGCCCGCCGTGCACCTGGCCCTCGACGATCAGCGGGTTGATCACGGTGCCGATGTCGTCGACGCACACGTACTTGCGGATCTCCACCCGCCCGGTCTCGGTGTCCACTTCGGTCGCGCACAGGTGGGTGCCGTGCGGGAACGAGAAGTTCTCCGGGTCGAACGTCGCTTCGGCGTCCAGGTTGGGTTCCACGCCGTCGGGCAGGTCGTGCGCGGCGAAGGCGGCGAGGGCGACCTCGGCCAGCGCGGTGCCCCGGTCGGTGCCGCGGACGCCGAACCGCCCGGAGGCGAACTCGACGTCGTCCTCCGCGCATTCCAGCAGGTGCGCCGCGATCTTCTTGGCCTTCTCGACGACCTTGTCCGCGGCGCTGACGACCGCCATGCCGCCGACGGCCAGCGACCGCGACCCGTAGGTGTCCATGCCCTTGGGCGCGATCTGGGTGTCGCCGTGCAGCACCTCGACGTCCTCGAACGCGACGCCGAGCCGGTCGGCCGCGATCTGGCTCCACGCCGTCACGTGCCCCTGCCCGTGCGGCGAGGTGCCCGTGACGACCTCCACCTTCCCGGTCGGCAGCACCCGAATCGACGCGTGCTCCCAGCCGCCCGCGCCGTAGGACAGCGAGCCCAGCACTCGCGACGGCGCCAGCCCGCACATCTCGGTGAACGTCGAGATGCCGATGCCCAGCTGGACGGGATCGCCGGAGCGCCGCCGCTCCTCCTGCTCCGCGCGCAAGGCCTGGTAGCCGAACAGCTCCATCGCCTTGTCGGTGGCGGCCTCGTAGTTGCCGGAGTCGTAGGTCAGCCCGGCGACCGTGTCGTACGGGAACTCCTCGTGCGCGATCCAGTTCTTGCGCCGCAGTTCCATCGGGTCCATGCCGAGCTCGTTGGCGAGCTCGTCCACCATCCGCTCGATCGCGAACGTCGCCTCCGGCCGCCCGGCGCCGCGGTAGGCGTCGGTCGGCGTCTTGTTGGTGAACACGTTGGTGCAGGTGAAGTGGTAGGCGGGGATCTTGTAGATCGAGTTGAACATGAACGCGCCGAGGATCGGGATGCCCGGCGTCACCAGCCGCAGGTAGGCGCCCATGTCGGCGAGCAGCTCCACCTTCAGCCCGGTGATCCTGCCGTCGCGGGTCGCCGACATCGACAGCTTCTGGATCTGGTCGCGGCCGTGGTGCGCGGAAACCATCGTCTCCGAACGGGATTCGGTCCACTTCACCGGCCGCCCCAGCTTGCGGGCGAGCACGAACGCGATGAACTCCTCCGGCGTCACCTGGAGCTTGCCGCCGAATCCGCCGCCCACGTCCGGCGCGATGACCCGGATCTTCTGCTCCGGCACGCCGAGCGACATCGCCAGCATCAGCCGCAGGATGTGCGGCACCTGGGTGGCCGACCACATGGTGATCTGCTCGCCGGTGGGGTCGACGACCACCGAACGCGGCTCCATGAACGCCGGGATCAACCGCTGCTGCCGGAAGGTGCGGTCGATGCGGACCTCCGCGCCGCTCAGCGCCTGCTCGACGTCGCCGCCGGTGCCGGCCTCGGCCGAGTCGAACGTCCAGGTCGCGTTGCGGTTGGTGCCCAGCTCGTCGTGCACCAGCGGCGAGCCTTCCTGCAGCGCCGATTCCATGTCGAGCACGACCGGCAGTTCGTCGTAGTCGACGTCGATGGTGTCCAGCGCGTCGCGCGCTTCGGCCGCGCTGCGCGCCGCCACCACCGCCACGGCTTCACCGGCGAAGCACACCTCGTCCACGGCGATCGGGGGCGCCGCCGGGGCCTTCATGTCCTCGGTGATCGGCCATGCGCACGGCAGGCTGCCCTGCTCGTCGGCGATGTCCCGGCCGGTGATCACCGCGTGCACCCCCGGCATCCGGCGTGCTTCGTCGGTGTCGATGGACGTGATCCGGGCGTGCGCGACGGGACTGCGCAGGATCGCCACGTGCAGCGTGCCCATCGGGCTGAGGTTGTCGGTCCAGCGGGTGCGGCCGGTGATCAGCCGCGCGTCCTCCTTGCGCTTGCGGGCGCGCCCGAGTTCGGGTTCCACGACCGATGTCATGACTGCCGACCTCCCGTCACCTTCGTCTCGACCTGCTCGTCGGCGGGTGTTCGCGGTACTGGGGTGTCTTCGGTGTGCTCGACGGCCGGCCCGGCGCCGGGCTGCATGCGCTGCGACGCGTCGCGGACCGCGCGGACGATGTTCTGGTAGCCGGTGCAGCGGCAGAGGTTGCCCTCCATGCCTTCCCGGATCTGCTGGTCGTCGGGGTCGTTCACCTCGGCGAGCAGGTCGAGCGCCTGCATGATCATCCCGGGTGTGCAGAACCCGCACTGGAGGGCGTGGTTGTCGTGGAACGCCTCCTGCACGGGATGCAGTCGGCCGTCCTGGGCGAGGCCCTCGACGGTCGTGACGTCATGCCCGTCGGCCTGCACCGCAAGCACCGAGCACGATTTCACGCTGTGGCCGTCCATGTGGACGGTGCACGCGCCGCAGTTGCTGGTGTCGCAACCGACGACGGTGCCTACCTTGCCGAGACGTTCGCGGAGGTACTGGACGAGCAGCATGCGCGGCTCGACCTCATCGGTGTAGTGGGTGCCGTCGACGTTGACGGTGATGCGCGGCATTTGGGCGGCCTCCTCGGAGGAACTGGCCCGCGGTGCGCGGACGGTCGGGAACGGACTGCTCCGCCTGGGTGACGGAGGTCACTCCGAGAGCCTGCTACGCCGATCGAACACGAGCAAGCGCTGAAAGCGTTGTCCCCGGACTCGCTTTGCGTGACAACGCGACCGCGGCTCCTACAAGAGCCAGACGACCCTTTTAGGAGCGAGAGCCACACGACCCCCGCAGGAGCGAGGACCACACGGCCCCCCACTTCGCCCAGCACGGCCCCTACCGCGTCCCGATGGCCGGCCGGTCCGCAATTTCAATGGAAATCGAAGGCCCGATTTCCATTGAAATTGCGGAAGTTGTCCACAGTTGGAGCCGGTTGTCCACAGGCGTCGGCGTGTCGTGGCGCCGACGGCACGTGGTCACGAGTGGTGGTGGATCGGCCCCTCGACGTCGGAGAGCCGCACCCCGCGGCCGCCCCAGCGCAGCGCGATCAGCTCGGCCGCGATGGACACCGCCGTCTCCTCCGGGGTCCGCGCGCCCAGGTCCAGGCCGATCGGCGAGGACAGCTTCGCCAGCTCCGCCTCGCCGAGGCCCTGCTCGCGAAGCCGCCGCAGCCGGTCCTCGTGGGTGCGCCGGGAGCCCATCGCGCCGACGTAGCCGAGGTCCTGCCGCAGCGCCGCCTCCAGCACCGGCACGTCGAACTTCGGGTCGTGGGTGAGCACCATGACCGCGGTCCGCTCGTCGATCCGCCCGGCCTCCGCCTCGGCCGCCAGGTAGCGGTGCGGCCAGTCGACCACCACGTCGTCCACGCCCGGGAACCGGCTGTGCGTGGCGAACACCGGCCGCGCGTCGCAGACCGTGACCCGGTAACCGAGGAAGGCGCCCATCCGGGCCATCGCGGCGGCGAAGTCGATCGCGCCGAACACGAGCATCCGCGGCGGCGGCTCGAAGGAGTTCACGAACACCCGCAGCCCCTCGCCGCGCCGCTGCCCCTCCGGGCCGTACTCGATGACGCCGCTGCGGCCGCTGGCCAGCATGCCGCGCGCGTCGTCGACGACCGCGTCGTCGATCCGCGTCGACCCGAGGCTGCCGCTGGTGCGCTCGCGCCACACCAGCAGGTGCGAGCCGACCTTCGACTCCTCGGGGTGCTCCAGGACGGTCGCGACGGCGACCGGCTCCTCCGCGCGGACCGAGGCGGCGACGGAGTCGAGCTCCGGGAAGGTCTCGCGGTCCACCCGCTCCACGAAGACGTCGAGGATCCCGCCGCAGGTCAAGCCGACCGCGAACGCGTCGTCATCGCTGACGCCGTAGCGCCGCAGGACCGGATCGGTGCCTTCCAGGACGCCGGTGGCCTCCTCGTAGACCGCGCCCTCGACGCAGCCGCCGGAAACGCTGCCGACCGCCTCACCGCCAGCGGTCACCAGCATCGACGCCCCAGGCGGCCGCGGGGCCGACCGGAACGTCGCGACCACGGTGCCCAGCCCGACGGCCTCGCCCGACTCCCACCGCTTGGTCAACTCGTCCAGCACGTCACGCACAGCGCACCTCCGCTTTCCTCAGCGCCTCCCGGCGCCGCACACCTTCCACCGAGCCCAGTCGGGCTCCAGGCCGAGCGAACGGCCTGTTCACCTCGCTCAACGGGACGAACGGGCCGTTCACCGCACCCGGCCCGGTCACGCACTTCGCACCTCCGGCGCCGGCCCCGGCCGGGACAACCGGCGCACCCACGACCACACGTCCTCCAGCGAGCGCAGGCTGTGCCCCGCCACCATCCGGTCAACGTGCGGCAGGGCCGCGACAATCCCGGACTGGACCGGTTGATACCCGTCGTGCCCCGCGTGCGGGTTGGCCCAGACCACCGCCCGCGCCAAGCGCCGCAACCGACGCATCTGCTCGCCCAGCTCCGCCGAGTCGCCGCGCTCCCAGCCGTCGGAGAACAGCACGACGACGGAACCCCGCGCGATGCCCCGCTGCCCCCACCTGTCCAGGAAGACCCGCAGCGTCTCGCCGAGCCTGGTGCCGCCGGAGAAATCCGGCACGGCGCGGGACGCCGCCAGCAGAGCGGCCTCCGGATCGCGCTGCCGGAGCTGCCGGCTCACCCGGGTCATGCGGGTGCCCAGCGTGAAGACCTCGGTGCTGGTGGGCGAACGCCGCACCACGACGTGCGCGAAGCGCATCAGCGCATCGGCGTACGGGCTCATCGAACCCGAGACGTCGATCAGCAGCACTACGCGGCGTGGCCGCCGAGAACGCTTCTGGCGGCGCAACCGCAACGGCTCACCGCCGGAGCGCAGCAGCTCGCGGAGCGTCGCACGCGAACTGAGCGCGCCGCGCTTGCTGCGGCGATGCCGCAGCGCGGGCCGCGTCGGCGGCTCGGGGCGCAGCACCGCGAGCATGCGCCGCAGGTGCTCGCGCTCCGCCGTGCCGAGCTCCGCGAGGTCCCGACGGCGGAGCACCTCCGCGTCGCTGGCGGCGGCGGCAAGCGGCTTGTCCGCGTCGCCGTCCTGGTCGCCGCCATCGGCCGCGGAGAGCGCAGCGATCCGCGCCGGACGCGGCAGCGGACGGCCCGGCGACTCGGCGGACAGCGCAGCGCCGCCGAACCAGCTGCCGAAGGCAGCGTCGTAGCGGGGCACATCGTCCGGCTCGGAGCACAGCGTCAGCCGGCCGGCCCAGTAGACCGCGGAGCGGTCGAGGCCGACGTGCTCGGTGGCGGCGAGGAAGGCCTGGACCCGGGTGGGGCCGCAGGCCATCCCGGAGTGCCGCAGGGCGCGGGCGAAGCCGACCAGACCGGTCGCGGTGTGCTCCATCGCCCCCCTCCTCAACGTTCGGTTTCGGTGGTCCGCAATTTCCATTGAAATCGAAGGTTCGATTTCAATGGAAATTGCGGACGGTCACGGCGCCACGATGCCCGCGGCGCGGACCCGTTCGGCGTCCTCGCGGTACTTCAGCACCGCTCCCAGCGTGGTCGCGGCGGTCTCCGTGTCCAGTTCGTCCTGGTCGAGCGCCTGCAACGCCTGCGCCCAGTCCAGCGCCTCCGCCACGCCCGGCGGCTTCAGCAGCTCCATCTGCCGCATCCGCTGCACCGCCGCGGCCACCTGCTCCGCCAGCCGGGCGTCCAGCCCCGGCAGGCGGCGCCGCAGGATCGCGACCTCCCGCTCCAGGCCCGGGTGCTCCAGCCAGTGGTAGAGGCACCGGCGCTTCAGCGCGTCGTGCACCTCGCGGGTCCGGTTGGACGTCAGGATCACGATCGGCGGCTGCTGCGCCCGCACCACTCCGAACTCCGGAATGGTCACCGCGTATTCCGACAGCACCTCCAGCAGGAACGCCTCGAACTCGTCGTCGGCGCGGTCGATCTCGTCGACCAGCAGCACGCAAGGCGACTCCTGCAACGCGCGCAGCAGCGGCCTCGCCAGCAGGAATCTCGGGGTGTACAGCGAGGATTCGGCGGCGTCGGCGTTCAGCTCGCCGCCGGAGGCCGCCTCCAGCGTGCGCAGGTGCAGCAGCTGGCGCGGGAAGTCCCAGTCGTAGAGGGCCTGCGCGGCGTCGATGCCCTCGTGGCACTG
This sequence comes from Saccharopolyspora sp. NPDC045941, assembly GCF_056431445.1. Classification (NCBI taxonomy): domain Bacteria; kingdom Bacillati; phylum Actinomycetota; class Actinomycetes; order Pseudonocardiales; family Pseudonocardiaceae; genus Saccharopolyspora; species Saccharopolyspora sp. NPDC045941. The sequence continues at coordinate 115,000 of NZ_JBWKKU010000025.1, read as the reverse complement.
CAACCGGATCAGGTCGACCCCGAGCGCCGCGGCCAACGCCTGCGCCAGCGCCGTCTTGCCGGTGCCGGGCTCGCCCTCGCACAGCAGCGGGCGACGCATCCGCATCGCCAGGAACGCCGCCGTCGCGATGCCCTCGTCGGGCAGGTACCCGGTGTCGTCCAGCGCCGTCGCGACCTCGGCCGGGGACTTCATGTCGAGCGCGTCATCCACCGCCATACCGCCGAGCGTATTCGAACCACCAGCCCGAAGGCGATCATCCGATCATCCGGCGAGCAGGGCCCGAACCGCGTCGCCGGCTGTGCCAACCTCCAAGACGGGGATCGGCTCGCCGCGCACCAGGTACCGCCGGACCACGGCGTAGGGCAGGTCGACCACCGCGAGCCGGACGCGGGACCGCCCGCGCTCGTCGGTCTTCCCGAGCCGCCGAGCCAGGTCGGCCAGGGCCCGCTCCAGCTGCGCGTTGCCCGCGGCCAAGCGCTTCCGGGCCGCTTCGGGCCACTCCGCCAGGCCGAAGTCCCCGGGCCCGGCGAGCAGCACCCTCGCCTCGTCCGGGTGCTCGCGGCACCACTCGACCGCGTGGCGCGCCATCGCGACGGCGGCGTCCTGCGGCGAGCCGTCGAGCACCGCGAAGACCCCTTCCTGGAACCGGGTCACGGTGCGCAGCCACAGCGCCGACAGCAGCGCGATCCGGTCCGGGAAGCGGTGGTAGACCGAGCCGCTCGGGGCGCCGGCCGCCCGCGCGACCGCGGCCATCGTCACCCCTCGCGGCCCGGTTTCGGCGGCGAGCGCGACGGCGGCGTCGAGGAGTCGGTCGGCATCGTGCCGGGCAGGTCTACCCATGTATTGGAGGATATGCTCCAATACGGTTATAGAGAGAATTCTCTAAAACAGGAGGATCGCGATGGCCATCCGAAACCTGCACGTCAGGCGACTCCCGGTCGACGAGGACACCGCCGGGGCGCTGATCGACTCGCTGGCGAGCCCGCACGACCAGCTGTGGCCGCACGACAGGTGGCCGGCGATGCGGTTCGACCGGCCGCTCGGCGTGGGCGCCACGGGCGGTCACGGCCCGATCCGCTACCAGGTCATCGCCTACCTGCCCGGCCGCTGGATCCGGTTCCGCTTCACCGCACCGCGCGGCTTCGACGGGATCCACGAATTCACCGTGCACCGCGAATCCGACGGCACCTCGCTGCACCACCTGCTGTCCATGCACGCCCGAGGCCCGGCGCGGATCACCTGGCCGATCCTCTGGCGGCCGCTGCACGACGCGGCGCTCGAAGACTGCCTCGATCGCGCCGAGCGGAGCACCGCGGGAACCGTGCGCGCGCCTGCCCGCTGGTCGTGGTTGGTGCGCTTGCTCGTGTCCGTAGGATCGCGGAGGTTTCGGAGGGTGGTGCATGAGCCGGTTCAGCGGGTTCCCCGCACACGTTGAGACGCACATCGGCCGGGTCCGCGGCGCCGACAGCCGGCTGGCGGACGGGCGCGATCGGGGCTACCACCTCGTCTACTGCGACCACCCGGACGGCGCGCACGTCTCGGTGCTGACCAGCGGCCTGCGCGACCGCACGGCGGGCGCGCCGCTGCCCCAGGAGCTCATCTGCACGTTGCAGTCGGAGCAGGAGATCCACGCGCGGCACCTGACGGGCGTGATCGCCGAGCTGCTGACCGAGAGCAACAGCCGGGTCGGCTACGGCGCGCTCATCATGAACGACCGGATCCTGTTGCCGGACACCGAGATCTGCGGCGCGCTCGCCGCACCGCACCCCTACCTCGGCGACTCGTTCGACGTCCTGCTCGACGAGGCGGGCGAACCGGTCCTCCAGCTGATCACGCTGGTCCCGATCACCCGCGAGGAGGCCCAGCTGGTGGCCCGCTACGGCCGGGACGCGCTGTACGACTGCTGGGAGCGGGAGAACTCCAACCTGCTCGACATCCACCGCCCCTCGGCCGCCTGACGCCCCAGGGGTCGGTGGCCGGGGAATCCGGGTCGGGTCGGGGTCGTACCCCGAGGTCTCCGGCCCCTCCGGGGCCCAAGCTGGAGGCATGACCGAGAACTTCGCCACCACCGGCAGCACCCAGAGCACCACCGAGTCCCGGGTCCGGAAGTTCCGCCGCAGCCGGGAGGACGCCATGATCGCCGGGGTCTGCGCCGGCGCCGCCAAGGGGCTCAGCGTGGACGCCACGATCCTCCGCGTCCTGCTGGTCGCCGCCACGCTGCTCGGCTTCGGCGCCGGCATCGTCATCTACCTCGTCTGCTGGGTCCTCGTCCCGCAGGAGTGACGGCCAGTTTCAATGAGGTTTTTCCAACCTCGTTCTGCGTAGCGGTGCCGGTGGCGGAACCTCAGAGGCTACCTGGTCTGTGGGTGCCCTGCCTTATGTATGTCCAGGGGCCAGGGGAACGCAGTTTCAATTGAAACTGCACCGTCAGCGGATGCCGGGGGCCTGTTCGATGAACGTGTCGAGCACCCCGTCGGCGACCAGCACCTGACCTTGGGGCCGGACCTCGCCGGGCAGGGTGCGGATCTGCTTGGCCTGGTCGGCGAACTGCCGCGCCGCGGTGAAGTGCTCGAAGGTGCTCGCCTCGTCGCCGTTCGCCCGCGCCTGCAGACCGTCCACAGTGGCCACCAGTGCGTCGCCCCACAGCTCGGTGGCCGTCAGCCACGGCTTCGCGTCGGCGACGAAGTCCGCGGGCGCTCCCCGCCCGATCTGCTCCGGCGCACCCGCGATCGCCTGCGCGTAGCCGCGCAGCGCTTCCACCGCGCCCGCGCGGTCGCCGCGCTCCCAGCCGTCGCGGAACTCCTGGATCCGCCGCGCCAGCTCCGGCGCCGGCGGCAACCACGGCCGCCCGCTGGGCAGCGGCGCCATGTGCTCCAGGTCGAAGAACACCATCAGCGCGTCGACGGTCGCCTGGTCGGCGACCAGCCCCGGCTCGCCGGCCGCGCGCTTGCCCGCCAGGTACTCGGCCGCCGCCCGCCAGGCCCGCTGCGGATCGAAAGCCGCGTCGTTCCAAGCGAAATCGGCCACACCGAGCACCACGACCTTGCTCGCCGCCGCCAGGTTCATCGGGTTCGACACGTTGCCCACGAGCTGCCCGCTCAGCCCGCGCTCGCGCTTCTCGTACGGTCCGAGCAGCAGCCGCCCGACGGAGCCGTCGAAGTCGTTGACCGGGTAGTTGTCCCACAGGAAGAGCTTGCGGCCCCAGACCTTCTCGGCCTGCTGCGCGTCGGAAACGGTGATCTGGCGCGGAATCACGCCGTCGCCGGTCCACATCACCAGCACGCGCGGGTCCAGCGCCGTGCGGATCGCCGTCTTGTAGGCCGAATCCTCCACGTCGGAGTACTCGGTCGGCACGAACTGCAGCGGCGCCACGCCGGGATGGGTGTCGACGAACTCGCGCTGCACGCGGTTCAGCAGCTCCGCCTGCGCCTGCCCGGCCGCGCCCTCGGACGGCTTGCCGTACTTCGCCTGGTCGCCCGCGCAGTTCCAGCGGGTGTAGGAGATGTCGTCCAGCGGCACGGAGAAGTCGCGCACGCCCTCGCCGTACACCGTCTGCAGCTTCGCCAGCAGCGCGCGGACGTCCGCGTCGTCGCTGTAGCAGATCGAGGTGCCCGGGGAGAGCGCGAAGGTGAACTTCACGTGGTGCGCCGCCGCCTGCTGGATCAGCTGCTTCACCCGGGCCAGGTCGTCGGCCGGGTACGCCTCGCGCCACTTCTCCCGGTGGTACGGGTCGTCCTTGGGCGCGTAGATGTAGGTGTTCATCTTGACGTCGCCGTAGAAGGCCAGCTGGTCCATGCGCTCGGCGTGCGTCCAAGGTGGACCGTAGAAGCCTTCGACTGTGCCGCGCAGCGGCATCGCCGGGTAGTCCACGATGCCGACCCCGGCGAGGCGGCCCGGCGAGGCGATCTGCCGCAGCGTCTGCACGCCGTAGTAGGCGCCGGCCGCGTCGGAGGCGCCGATGAAGATGACCGGCGCGCCGCCGCCGCGACCGGCCAGCACGTAGCCCTCGGGCGGCAGCGGTGCGGGCGCGGCGAAGCCCAGCTCCTGCAGGCCCTTCACCACCGTCGGCGCGGTGCGCTCGCCGATGCGGATGCTCAGCGTGGCCCCCTCGGACGGCGGACCGGGTTCGCGAACCACGACGTCACTCGCCCCGGCCAGCCGCAGCACCTGGGCCGCGAGGTCGCGGGTGGGCTGGTCGACGAGCGGATCGACGATCACGTCGACCTTGCCCTGCACCGGGATGTCGTCGCCGAGCCGCTTCATCTCCTGCGGCTGCGGGGTGACCTGCGGCAGCCCGGTCGCGGGCAGCGACTGCGGCGGTGGCGCGGTCGGCGTCGGCTCCTGCGGCGTGGTGTTCGTGCAGGCCGCCAGCACCGCGCACATGAGCGCCGCGACCACGGCGGACCGCCGGACGTTTCGACCGAGCATGACTCCTACCTCACCTGGACTGCCACCGGTCCACAGGACATCACACGCCGCTTCCGGCCGCCGCCGCACCCGGGAGGGCCGTGATCATCCGCACTGCAAGCAACGAACAATATCAACGGGGGCTCGTCGTGCGCGGCCGATCGCGGTGGCGGTGACGCTCAGGATAGGAGCTCGCGCCAGCTCCGGACCCGCTCCACCTGCACCGATCCGCCCTCGCGGGCGCCGGTGCCGATGTGGAAGGCGCGGGCCCCGGCGGCCCGCAGGCCGGCGACGTGCTCCTGGCGCAGGCCGCCGCCGACGAGCAGCGCCACGCCGTCGACGTCCTGCCGTTCGGCGCGTTCTCGCAGGTGGGAAAGGCCCTCGTCGACGCCGCCGGGGTCGCCTGCGGTGAGCACGGTGTCCGGGCCGAGCGACACCGCTTGGTCCCAGGCGAGCCGGTAGTCGGCGGCGTGATCGACCGCGCGGTGGAAGGTCCACGGGCAGCCGTCGAGCTCGGCGACCACCTCGCGAGTGGCGCCCACGTCCACCTGCTCGTACGGGTCGAGGAACCCGAGCACGAACTCCCGCGCCCCGGCCTCGCGCAGCTCGCCCACCCGCCGCCGCAGCGCCTCGGCATCGGCGGCGAAGTCGGGTTGGTCGCGCACCATGACCCGCACCGGCAGATCGGTGGCCGCGAGCACGCTGCGCACGGTCGACTGCTCCGGCGTGAGCCCGTCGGCGGCCAGGTCCCGCACCAGCTCCAGCCGGTCGGCACCACCGGCCTGGGCGGCCTCGGCCTCGGCGGCGTCCAGCACGATCACTTCCAGCAGCGCTCCCACACCCGCACCGTAACCGGACGGCGGGAGCCCAGCGAGGCCCGCCCGGAGTCACCGCCCGAGTGCTCGTGCTGCGCCGGCGGCGGTTCACCGACCCGGGAACGACCGAAGGGCCGCCCCCGAGCGGGGACGGCCCTTCGAAAAGCGACAGCAGCGTGGATCAGAAGTCCATGCCGCCCATGCCACCGGTCGGGTCCGGAGCGCCGGCCTTCTCCTTCTCCGGCTTGTCCGCGACCACGGCTTCGGTGGTCAGGAACAGCGCGGCGATGGAGGCGGCGTTCTGCAGCGCCGAACGGGTGACCTTGGCCGGGTCGAGGACGCCGGCCTGGACCAGGTCCTCGTACTCGCCGGTCGCGGCGTTGAGGCCGTGGCCGGACGTGAGGCCCTTCACCTTCTCCGCGACGACGCCGCCCTCGAGGCCGGCGTTGATGGCGATCTGCTTCAGCGGCGCCTCGACAGCGATCTTCACGCTGTTGGCACCGGTCGCCTCGTCACCGGTCAGGTTGAGACCGTCGAAGGCAGCCTGCGCGGCCTGCAGCAGCGCGACGCCGCCACCGGCGACGATGCCCTCCTCGACCGCGGCCTTGGCGTTGCGGACCGCGTCCTCGATGCGGTGCTTGCGCTCCTTGAGCTCGACCTCGGTCGCCGCACCGGCCTTGATGACGGCCACGCCGCCGGCCAGCTTGGCCAGCCGCTCCTGCAGCTTCTCGCGGTCGTAGTCGGAGTCCGAGCGCTCGATCTCGGCGCGGATCTCGTTGACCCGACCGGCGATCTGCTCGTCGTCGCCGGCACCTTCGACGATGGTGGTCTCGTCCTTGGTGACCACGATCTTGCGGGCGCGGCCCAGCAGGTTCAGGTCAGCGTTCTCCAGCTTGAGGCCGACCTCTTCGCTGATGACCTGACCGCCGGTCAGGATCGCCATGTCCTGCAGCATCGCCTTGCGGCGGTCGCCGAAGCCGGGGGCCTTGACGGCGACCGACTTGAAGGTGCCGCGGATCTTGTTGACGACCAGCGTGGCCAGGGCCTCGCCCTCGACGTCCTCGGAGATGATCAGCAGCGGCTTGTTGGCCTGCATGACCTTCTCGAGCAGCGGGAGCATGTCCTTGACGTTCGAGACCTTGGAGCTCAGCAGCAGGATGTACGGGTCCTCCAGGACCGCCTCCATCCGCTCCGAGTCGGTGACGAAGTAGGGCGAGATGTAGCCCTTGTCGAAGCGCATGCCCTCGGTGAGCTCCAGCTCCAGGCCGAAGGTGTTGCTCTCCTCGACGGTGATGACGCCTTCCTTGCCGACCTTGTCCATCGCCTCGGCGATGAGCTCGCCGATCTGACGGTCGCCGGCCGAGATCGCGGCCGTGGCGGCGATCTGGTCCTTGGTCTCGATCTCCTTGGCGTTCTTGAGCAGCTGCTCGGCGATCGCCTCGGTGGCCTTCTCGATGCCGCGCTTCAGGGCGATCGGGTTGGCGCCGGCCGCGACGTTGCGCAGGCCCTCGCGCACCAGCGCCTGGGCCAGGACGGTGGCGGTGGTGGTGCCGTCACCCGCGACGTCGTCGGTCTTCTTGGCGACCTCCTTGACCAGCTCGGCCCCGATCTTCTCCCACGGGTCTTCGAGCTCGATCTCCTTGGCGATGGAGACACCATCATTGGTGATCGTCGGCGCGCCCCACTTCTTCTCGAGCACGACGTTGCGGCCCTTCGGCCCGAGCGTCACCTTGACGGCGTCAGCGAGGGTGTTCATGCCGCGCTCAAGACCGCGGCGGGCGTCCTCGTCGAACGCGATCATCTTGGCCATTGCGGTGTGGTCCTCCACCTGTCTGGACGCCGCGGTGGTGGGTGCACCCCACGGCAGGACTCGTGCTCGGCCAGGCTCGGTGCCCGCGACGGACGACCGTGCGGCGGCGCCGTCGGGTGGCACCGCCGGAGACGGCCTCACCGTCCCGACCTGGCACTCAACCTTGCTGAGTGCCAATACCGTGTTTAGCACTCTCACCAGTCGAGTGCAAGCGAGGCGCGTCAGCGGGTGGGCACCGACGTGGGCAGATGGCTGTTGTTGTACGAGGAAGTTTCCGTCGCCGTCGGGTCGGTGTCGCCGCCGCCGGAACCACCGAGCGAGTTGGCCATCACAACGAAGATGACCACGATCACCACCAGCGCGACGCCGGCCAGCACCGGCACGATCCACTTCGCCGAGCTGCCGGACTTGGTCGCGAACGCCGCCGAGCCGGCCGGGATCGGCGGCCGCAGCCGCACGGGGTCGTTGCCGGGCGGCGGCAGCGGGCGCGGCGGCTGCTGCTGGTAGGGCGGGTATCCGGGCGGCGCGGGCGGCGCGTACTGGACCGGCATCGGCCCGGACATCGGAGCCACGGGCGGGGCCACCTGGCGGGGCGGCGGCGGGGTCTCGCCGCCGGCCGCCGGGCCGAGCGCGGCGCGAGCCGCCGCGATCAGCTCCTTGCAGTTCGTGAAGCGCTGGTCGGCCTTCTTCGCCATGCCGCGGCGCAGCACCTCGTCGATGCTGCCGGGTAGCACCACCAGCGACGTCGCCGGCGGCGGCTCCGCGCCCAGGTGGCCCTGGATGACCTCCTGGACCTGCCCCTGGAACGGCGGCCGCCCGGTCAGGCAGGCGAACAGCATGCAGGTCAGCGCGTACTGGTCGGTGCGGCCGTCCACCGGCTCGCCGCGCAAGTGCTCGGGCGCCGCGTAGGTCGGCGAGCCCAGGAAGTCGCCGCTGGCGGTGCGGTGCCCGGTCGCGCCGCGCCGGGTGAGGCCGAAGTCGGCGAGGTAGACGTGCTCGTTCACGGACTCGCGCGAGGTCACCAGCACGTTGGCCGGCTTCAGGTCGAGGTGCACCAGGCCGCGCTCGTGCAGCATGTCCAGCGCCTCGGAGACCTGGGAGAGCAGCTCCAGGGCTCGCTTGGGCGAGATCGGCCCGTCCTTGATCAGGCTGGCCAGGTCTGACCCGTCGACCAGCCGCATCGCGATGTAGAGCATGCCGTCGACCTCGCCGAAGTCGTACAGCGGCACGATGTTGGCGTGGTCGATGGCCGAGGTGTTGCGGGCCTCGTCGACGAACCGCTCGCGGAACTCCGCGTCACCGGTGATGTGCTCGCCCATGATCTTGAGCGCGACCTTGCGCCCGAGCCGGGTATCGGTGGCGCGGTACATCACGCTCATCCCGCCGCGGCCGAGCACTCCGTCGATCTTGTAGTGGCCGAGGCGCTGCCCGGTGAGGTCTGCCGACACGCGGAGCAGCCTAACGTTCCGGGATCACGCACGTCCCCGGGTTCGGCAACACCGTGATGACATCGATTCCGCATGCGCCGCGGCCCGGCTCCCGCGGACGGGAACCGGGCCGCGCTGACGTTCTCGACGCCGTGACATGCAATGTTTTTCGCGAAGCGGCGGCAGCCACTTGCGGAGTGGGACTCGGCTCGCATCGCCGAGGGTTCTCGGGTGTCTTCTCACGAGAGACCCAGCGCCGCCGAGCAAGCCGGGTTCAGCTGCTTCTTCAGACCTTGCGGACACCGTCTGCTTGAGTGCGGCCGTCGCGTCCCGCTTTCACTTCGAATTCGACCCGATCCCCTTCGGAAAGGGTTCGGAAACCAGACATGTTGATCGCGGAGTAATGGACGAAAACATCAGATCCACCGTCTGCCGCGATGAATCCGTAGCCCTTCTCCGAGTTGAACCATTTGACCGTGCCGACCGCCACGGCGTCCTCCTCTAAAAAGTGATGCACGGCACCGAAAGCGCCGCTGGAGCAACGGCAACGCTACCCCAGAAAGCAGGTCTCGTCGCGGGTTCGGCAATGCAACTTTTCCGTTAAACGCTGGGCCGAACGGGTGTCGTCGATGGCCACGTTCAGTTATCGGAGTGGAGTTGACTCGGGAATTCGTCCGAATGCATGAGCCCATTTGCGCTCTCGGCGAAATCCGCGCCACCAGTTTGAAGCGACGGCTATGCGCACCCGCGCAACTCGCGCTCAGGAACGAGCGCCGAGCCCATTTGCCTGCAACCAGGTGACGAGCCCTCGCGGATTTCGGGTTTGGGTCAGCACCTGGCCGGGACCGGCGAAATCGAACACCAGGCCCTCACCGCTCTTGAGCGACTGGGCGACGCCCTGGTTCATCTGCCGCAGCCGGCTCTGCACCGTGTCGGCGTAGGCCACCACGTGCCCGGTGTCGATCGTGACGTATTCGCCGGGCTGCAGGGTCACCACGTCCAGCGCGCCGTAGCAGGAGACCACCACCGGGCCCTGGCCGCCGACGTGGGTCATGAAACCGCCCTCGCCGCCGAAGAGGTTCTGGAAGCCGCCCCACTGCGTCTCGACCTGCACGGTGCTCGCGGACGCGAGCCAGCAGCCCTTCGTCACGCACCAGCCGACCCGGCCGTCGAGCTCCAGCACGTTCAGGTCGCCCGGCAGGTTCGGCGCCACGTCCACCCAGCCGCCCTGCTGCGGGGCCGTGTAGGTGGACACGAAGAAGGACTCGCCGCCGAGCGCGGCGCGGGCCAGCGACTTCAGGAAGCCGCCCTGGGCGCGCGCCTCGACGGTCACGCCGAAGCTGGTGGCGAGCATCGCACCGGACTCGACCTGCACCGGCTCGCCCGGGGCGAGCATCAGCCGGGCCACCCCGAACGACGGCGTGTGACGGGTGCGAACCTGCACGGCTACCTCCTAGACGAGCCCGGGGACGAGTCTGCCACGTTGATCGGTGCGACTATTCGCACGCCGGTGGGGACAACGGGGGTGTCGATGACCGATGATCTGGGCGTGTCGCACGGAACCGGAACACCCGCTCTGACCGCGGTCGCAGATCACCAGTCGAAGATCGCCGCCCTGCTCGCCCCGACGTCGGTGCTGGTCAAGCCGCTGGCGGACTGCCTCGGGCTGGCCCTCGCCGCGGACCTGACCGCGCCGATCTCGCTGCCGCCGTTCGACAACTCCGCGATGGACGGCTACGCCGTCCGCTCCGTCGACCTGGCCGGCGCGACGCCGGAGCAGCCGGTGCTGCTGCCGGTGCACGAGGACATCCCGGCCGGCCGGGTGGACGTGCCGCCGCTGCAGCCGGGCACCGCGCACCGCATCATGACCGGCGCCCAGATGCCGCCAGGCGCGGACGCGGTGATCCCGGTGGAACGCACCGACGGCGGCACCGAGCAGGTGCGGATGTTCGCCGCCGTGCAGCCGGGTGCGCACGTGCGGCGCGCGGGCGAGGACGTCACGGCGGGCGCCACCGTGCTGACGACGGGCACCGCGCTGGCGCCGTCGCAGCTGGGCGTCGCGGCCGCCATCGGGGCCGCGGAACTGCCCGTGCACCGGCCGGTCCGGGTGCTGGTCCTGTCCACCGGGTCGGAGCTGGTCGCGCCCGGCACCGCACTGCAGCCCGGGCAGATCTACGAGTCCAACGGCCTGATGCTGGCCGCCGCGGTGCGCGAAGCCGGCGGCGAGGCGACGCTGCTGCGGTTCGTGCCGGACGACGTCGAGGCCTTCCACGCCGCGCTCGCCCCGCACCTGGCCGACACGGATCTGCTGATCACCTCCGGCGGCGTCAGCGCCGGGGCCTACGAGGTCGTCAAGGACGCGCTCACCGGCACCGGCGTCGAGTTCACCAAGGTCGCGATGCAGCCCGGGATGCCGCAGGGCTGCGGCCGGTACCGGGACGGCGTCGCCGTGGTGACGCTGCCGGGCAACCCGGTCAGCGCGATGGTGTCGTTCGAGGTGTTCGTGCGGCCCGCGCTGCGCGCCGCGGCCGGGCACCAGGCCACCCACCGCCCGGTGCGGCAGGCGACGCTGGCCGAGCCGCTGTCCGCGCCCGCGGGCAAGCGCCAGTACCGCCGGGGCCGGTTCGACCCGGCCACCGGCAGCGTGACGCTGCAGGGCGCGCCCGGCTCGCACCTGCTGGCGGGCCTGGCCAAGGCGAACTGCCTGCTGGAGATCCCCGAGGACGTGACCGAACTCGCTGCAGGGTCCACAGTGGACGTCATGCTGCTCGACTAGCACCGCCCCGGGGGCTCGGAAGATCATCTGGTTGACGGATGGCACCGGCGTCCCCAAGACTGCACCACCATTACCGACCACCCCTCCGGAGTTCTGCACCGTGCGTGGCCCCTGGCGCGCCGCCCTGGCGCTGGCGTTGCACATCGGCTTCTTCCTCGCGCCGATCGCGCTGGTCCTCGGGCTGCTCGCGATCTCGGCGTTCACCTTCCGATACGACCAGTCCAGCGGGGTGAAGGCCGCGCTCGCGGCGGTCGCCGTCGGCGCGCTCTTCGCGATCGGGCTGCGCGCCGTGCTGCGGAGCCGGGTGCGGCCGCGCGGCGTGCGGCTGGACCGAGCGGAGCAGCCGCAGGTCTGGCGGATGGTGGAGTCGATCTCCGCCGACGCGGCCGCACCGCTGCCCGACGAAATCCGCGTCACCTCCGACCCGGCCGCGAACATCCGCGAGGACACCGCGCTGCTGGGCCTGCGCATCCGAACCCGCTACCTGGAGCTCGGGTTACCGCTGCTGGCCGCGCTCAACGTCAGCGAGCTGCGGGCCGTGGTGGCGCACGAACTCGGCAGGCTGACCGGGCGCAACAAGCTGACGGTCACCGCCTACCGGGCGTCGGCGAGCGTCGAGCGCACCGTCGACGGGCTCACCGGCGGCCCGGTCAAGTGGCTGTTCACCGGCTACGCCCGGCTGTTCACCGCGATCGCGGCCACCACCGGCCACGACCTGGAGCTCGCCGCCGACGCCATCGCGGTCCGGGAGGCGGGCACCCGAGCGGCGGCCACCGCGCTGCGGAAGCGGATCGCCATCGAGCTCGGCTGGCAGGAGTACGCCGACGAGTACCTCAGCATGGCCAAGGCCGTCGGCCACACGCCGGACGTGCTGCTGGGCTTCCGCAACTTCATGGAGCACCCGACCCGCAAACCGGAGCTCGCCGAGCGGGTCAAGAAGGCCATCGCCGAGGGCAAGGACGGCAGCCGCACCCACCTGCCCGCGCGCCGGCGCATCGAAGCGATGAAGCGGGTCAAGGTCACCGGCCGCGACATCGACGACCGGCCCGCGTTCGCGTTGCTGCGCAACCCGCGCAAAAGCGTGCCTGACCTCGAAGACCGCCTGATGGTCGACGGCCTCAAGCGCCGGCTGGGCTGGCCGGAGCTGGCCCGGCTGGCCGGCGCCGCGCACGTCGCCGAGCGAGCCGCGCTGCTGAGTTCCGCGGCGGCGCAGAGCGGGCTGCCGGTGGAGCCGACGATCGCGGGCATCCTGCCCGCCATCCACCGCGGCCAGGGCCACGACCTGGTCAACCCGGTGCTCAACCCCGGCCTGTGCCCGGAACGCATCGACGAGGCCGCCGTCGACACGCTGACCGACCTGCTCGGCTGCGCCGTGGTGGACGCGCTGATCTGCGCCCGGCGGGCGCACCACGAGCTGGACTGGGGCGGCCCGTCGACGGTGCGGCTGGCCAACGGGCAGCCGCTGGACCCGGACCGGCTGGTCCGCCCGGCGGTGGCCGATCCCCGGCTGATCCCGGGCCTGCACCGGGCGCTGGTCGACCTCGGGGTGCCGATGACCCACGCGCGCCGCCCCGCCGCCGAGCCCGAGCCCGCGCTGGCCGGGATCGTCAGCCCGGTGCAGTGCCCCGGCGGCAACTACGACCTGCTGGTCACCGATCGCGGCCTGGTGCTGCTGCCCAGCTCCGCCAGCACCACGAAGCGCCTGCTGGCCGGCACGCTCGCCCGGTTCCGCAAGGCGGAGCAGGAGCAGCTCGCCGAGCTGGCCGCCACGCCGATCGGCGAGCTCCGGGAGCGGCCCGGCGCGCAGTGGGTGGACAGCCGGGACGTGGCCCGCGCGCAGCTGGACCAGGACCGCGTGGGCTGGTCGCTGTCGCTGGAGCTGTACCTGGACGAGTACGCGGTGTCCGAGCTGGACGCCATCGGCGTGCGCGACGGCGAGGACGGCGTGTCCGAGCTGGTGCTGCGCAGCACGGCCGACGGCGTGGAGCACGGCGACCCGTACCGGGGCCTCGGCGAGCTGATGGGAGCGCGGATGAACCTCGACGAACCCGTCGACACGAATGAGTGAGAGCGAGCGGGGTTCTGATGACTCTTCGTCATGTAACGGCGCCGTGAGGTCCTCCAAAAGCGGCTACGGACATTTTGTGAACTCAATTACACTGGAAACCGCGTAACGAACCGTCGCCCATATACATCTCTATAGACGTCCGCACGAACCCACTACCGCTTGCCAGTGGGAGCGGACACACCGAGGACCGTGCGCCGTCGGGGGGTGCACGGACCACACCGGGGAGGCCGTCCGACGTCTACGGGGAGACGTCGAACGGCCTCCTCGCTTTCCCTCACCCGACCGGGTTACCTGGGCGGCGCGTTGGCGGTAGCATCCCGGAATCGGATAGACGCAGGTCAGCAGGGTAGTTCTTGATCAACTACGCCCCCTGGCGTCGGTTGACGTGAGGCGTCCGCGATGCTGTACCGACGACGGCACCGGTCGGCGCTCGGCGTTCGCGCCGGGAACCCGGCCGAACCGCCGCACCATAGACCGCCGACGCAGGGGCGTAGCACCTCGATGAGCACCGCCGAAGAACCGAAGAAGAACCTGCTGGCGCACCTCGCCGCGCTGGCCCGCGACACCATCCCGCCGATGCACCCGGCAGGCCGCCCGTTCGTGCTCGGCGCCGCCATCGCGACCCTTCTGCTGCGCCGCCGCTGGCGCCCGGCGGGCGTGCTCGGCGGCATCGTCACCGCCTGGTGCGCGTGGTTCTTCCGCGAGCCCGCCCGCACCACGCCCAGCCGCGAGGGGCTCGCCGTCGCGCCCGCCGACGGCACGATCTCGCACATCGAGCCCGCGGCGCCGCCGGCCGAGCTCGGCCTCGGCGACGAGCCGATGACCCGCATCAGCGCCTTCCTGACGATCTTCGACGTGCACGTCCAGCGGATCCCGCTGAGCGGCAAGGTCGAGACCATCGCCTACCGGCCGGGCAAGTTCCTCTCCGCCGACCTGGACAAGGCCAGCGAGGACAACGAGCGCAACTCGATGGTCATCCGCACCGACGACGGCACCCAGGTCGCCGTGGTGCAGATCGCCGGCCTCGTGGCCCGCCGCATCGTCTGCTCCGTCTCCGAGGGCGACGTGCTGCAGGCCGGCAGCACCTACGGCCTGATCCGGTTCGGCTCCCGGGTGGACCTCTACGTGCCCACCGGCAGCCGGATCCTGGTCGAGCCCGGCCAGCGCACCATCGGCGGGGAGACCGCCCTCGCCGAGCTGCCTCGGGGGACGCATTCCTCATGAGCATGCACAGCGCCCCCGGCATCCGGCTGCTGCCCAACGCGATCACCGTGCTGGCGATGTGCGCCGGGCTGTCGGCGGTCCAGTTCGCGCTCAACGGCCAGCTCACCGGCGCGATCGCGGCCGTCGCCGTCGCGGCGGTGCTCGACGGCCTGGACGGGCGGATCGCGCGGCTGCTCGACGCCACCTCCAAGATGGGCGCCGAACTGGACTCGCTGTCGGACGCGATGTCCTTCGGCGTCGCCCCGGCGCTGACGCTGTACGCCTGGCAGCTGCAGGACAACCGCGTCGGCTGGGTGGTGTCGCTGATCTTCGCGGTGTGCATGGTGCTCCGGCTGGCGCGGTTCAACACGCTGCTCGACGACGCCGAGCAGCCGCCGTACGCCAAGGAGTTCTTCGTCGGGGTGCCCGCCCCGGCGGCTGGGCTGCTCGGGCTGCTCCCGATCGTCCTGACGGCGCACTTCGGCTACCTGGGCTGGTGGGCGAACCAGAACGTGGTGATGGTCTGGATGGTGCTGGTCGCGGCGCTGATGGTCAGCCGGGTGCCGACGCTGTCGCTGAAGACCGTGAAGGTGCCGCCGAGGGCGGCGGCACCGCTGCTGGTGCTGGTGGCGCTGCTGGCGGCGGGAATAATCATGTTCCCGCTGATCTCGCTGGCGATCGCCATGGTGATCTACCTCCTGCACATCCCGTACGCGGTCTACCGGCACAACTGGCTGGCCAAGCACCCGGAGGCGTGGAGCGCACCGCCGCGAGAGCGGCGCGCGATCCGCCGGCGCACCCAACGCCGGCTCGGCCTGCGGCCGCCGCTGCGCCGCAGCGTGGCGGGCGCCGCCAGGCGCGTCCGCCTACCGCGCCGCCACAGCCACCCGGACGGACCCCGCCGCAGCTGGCGACGCCTGGAGTTGCGGCGCAGCCGCAACGACGGCCCCCGCCGCTAACGCCCCACCCCCGAAAACCCGACCCACCCCCGAAAACCCGACCCACCCCCGAAGACCCAGCCCGCTCCCGAAGACCTGTCCCGCTCCCGGAGGCCCGGCCACTCCCGAAGGCCCGACCACTCCCGAAGGCCCGCTCCGGGATAGGAGGCCCGGCTCTGGGCGCGGCCCGGCCAGGGCGTGGCCAGGGCCCGGCGCGCGGGGTTCCTCCCGGCGGTGTTCCGCAATTTCAATGGAAATCGAAGGTCCGATTTCCATTGAAATTGCGGAAGTTGTCCACAGGCACCCCGGGTTGTCCACATCCTTCGGCATGTCCGGGGCACGACACACCGGTGGATCCGCAGTTTCAATTGAAACTGCGGATCCACGTTCCGCAGAGCGTTCCTCCGGGCCCCGCGCCGGGCGTTGCGCCGGGGGTTCCTCCGGGCCCTGCGTCGGGTGTTGCGCCGCGTGATTCGGCGGGCGTTGGGGGTCTCGGTGCCGGTTCTGCGTGGTTAAGCTCGCGGCGTGCCGTCGATAACGCTGACCGCTCGACTCTCCCCGTCCGCCAAGGACACCCGGCGCGGCGTCGTTCGCCTGCATCCCGAGGTGCTCGACGCCCTGGGGTTGCGGCCGTGGAACGCCGTGCAGCTGACCGGTGCTCGGGTCACCGTGGCGCTGGCCGCCGCGGCCGCCCCCGGCAGCCCGACCGGGGTGCTGCTGCTCGACGACGTGGCGTTGATGAACCTCGGCCTCACCGAGGGCGCCGAGGTGGGCGTCGCGCCCGTGCAGGTCGCCGCCGCGAAGCGGGTGAACATCGCGGGTTCGCAGCTCGCCCGCGCCACCGTCGCTCCCGAGACCGTGCGGATGGCGTTGACCGGCAAGGTCTTCGGGACCGGCGACACCGTGTCGCTGCTGCCCCAGGACGTCGCGCCGGCGACCACCGCGAACGCCGGCGAGGTGCGCCGGAAGCTCTCCACCGCCATCGGCATGACCTGGACCAACGAGCTGATCACCATCGCCTCCACCGAACCGCCCGGCGCGGTGGCCGTGCAACCGTCCACAGTGGTCGAATGGCGGGACGGCGCCGCACCGGCGGACTCCCCCACCGCGCCGGCCGCGCCGCAGCCGGCGCCGGTCGAACCGGCCGAGCACGCGGTCCCGGTCGCCGATCTGGTCGGTTCCCGCGACACGGCGAAGCGGCTCACCGAATGGCTGCGGCTGGCGTTCGAGCAGCCCGAGCTGCTGCGCCGCCTCGGCGCCGAACCGCACCTCGGCGTGCTGCTCAGCGGCCCGGCCGGCGTCGGCAAGGCCACCCTCGCCCGCGCCGTGACGAGCGCGATCGGCTCGGAGCTCGTCGAGGTCGCGGCGCCCAGCGTCGCGGCGCTCGAACCGCGCACCGCCGCCCAACGCCTCCAGGACGCGATCAACCGCGCCACCAGCACAACCGGCGACTGCGTACTGCTGCTGACCGACGTCGAGAGCCTCCTGCCGGGCACCGAACCGCCGCCGCTGGCGACCGTGGCGCTCGACGCGATCCGCGGCGCGATCGGCACCGACCGGCTCGCCGTGGTAGTCACCAGCTCGCAGCCGCAGGCGATCGACCCCAGGCTGCGGGAGCCGGGCCTGGTGGGCCGGGAGCTCACCCTCGGCCTGCCCGACGACGCCACCCGTGCGGATCTGCTGCGCGTGCTGCTGCGCAACGCGCCGCTGGCCGAGGACGTGCAGCTCGCCGAGGTCGCCGAGCGCGCTCCGGGGTTCGTCGTCGCCGACCTGGTGGCGCTGTGCCGGGAAGCGGCGGTCGGCGCGGCGTTGCGGCACCAGGACGACACCGCCGATCCCCGCATCCGGCAGCAGGACCTCCTCGACGCGCTGTCCTCGGTCCGCCCGATCTCGATGTCCACATCGGACAACCTGCAGACCGGCGGGCTGACGCTGGACGACGTCGGCGACATGACCGAGGTGAAGCAGGCCCTCACCGAAACGGTGCTCTGGCCGCTGCAGTACCCGGATTCGTTCACCCGGCTCGGCGTCGAGCCGCCGCGCGGCGTGCTGCTGTACGGGCCGCCGGGCTGCGGCAAAACGTTCCTGGTGCGCGCCCTGGCCGGCAGCGGGCGGCTGAACGTCCTCGTGGTCAAGGGCGCGGAGCTGATGGACAAGTGGGTCGGCGAATCCGAGCGGGCGGTCCGCGAGCTGTTCCTGCGGGCCGCCAACGCGGCCCCGACGCTGGTGTTCCTCGACGAGGTGGACGCGCTGGCGCCGCGCCGCGGCCAGTCCTCGGACTCCGGCGTGGCGGACCGGGTGGTCGCGGCGCTGCTGACCGAACTCGACGGCGTGGAGCCGATGCGCGACGTGGTCGTCCTCGGCGCGACGAACCGCCCCGAGCTGGTCGATCCGGCCCTGCTCCGCCCCGGACGCCTGGAGCGCCTCGTCTACGTCCCGCCGCCGGACGCGGAGGCCCGCGAGGCGATCCTGCGCGCGGCGGCGAAGAACACCCCCTTGGCGTCCGATGTGGACCTTGCCGCCCTGGCCGCCGAGCTGGACGGCTACTCCGCCGCCGACTGCGCGGGCCTGATCCGCGAGGCGGCCCTGACGGCGATGCGCGAATCCCTTTCGGCGGCGGAGGTTTCGGCCACGCACCTCGCGACGGCCCGGAAGGCGGTCCGGCCCTCCCTCGACCCGGCCCAGCTCGCGTCCCTGGAGGCCTACGCCACCAACCGCTCCTGACCGCGCGACTTCACGTCACCCAGGGCGGCGCGATTCCTCGCGAAACCGCGCCGTCCCCGGGTCACTTGGCGGCTACCGCGCCCTTGTAGTCGTTGGTGATGATGGCGATCAGGCCCGGCGTCGCGTCCTGGATGCCGTCGAAGCGGGCCTCGGCGCGCGCCCCGAAGTGGGCCGCCATGTCCTTCGCCTGCTGCTCCTCGACCGTGCCCGGCCGGAAGTAGATCGTCGTGGTGGGGATGCGCCCCGCCGAGTAGTTGCCGACCTCCGGAACCTCGTAACCGGCGCCCCGGAAGTCCTCCGCGGCGCGGTGCGCCAGCCCGCCGATGGTGCTGTTGTTGTAGACGCGCACCAGGATCTTGCCCGTCGCGTTGCCGGAACCGACCGGCACGTCCTGGTTCTGGTTGCCCTGCGGCGGCGCAGGAGGCGGAGTGTCCTGTGTGGCCGGTGGCGGCGCCACCGGCGGTGCGACCGGCGTCGTGCCGGCGGGCGGCACCGCGGAGGGCTCAGCTGGCGGGTTCTGCGCCAGCGAGGTGACCGGCGGGTTGTTGCCCGGTTCCGGGGGCAACGGTTGGGCCGTGTTCGACGTGCTACCGCCGGAAACCAGCGTGGTGATGCCGATGACGCCCGCGATCGCACCGACGCCGATCAGGCCGAAGCCGATGATCTTGGCCTTGGCCGGTCCGGTGGGTTCCCCTGAAGCCATCAGTGCAACTCGATTCCCAGTCGTTGGGCGGCCCGTGCGCGCTGCCGTCCCGCCCGTGCCTTGCGCAGCCGCTTGATCAGCATAGGGTCTGCCCGTTCGGCGACCGGACTGTCCAGCAACGCGTTCAGCAGTTGGTAGTACCGCGAGGGCGACATGTCGAACAGCTCGCGGACCGCGAGCTCCTTCTTCACGCCTTCCCGCTTCCACCACTGTGACTCGAAGGCCAGGATGCCCCGCTCCCGGACGGTGAGCTCGCCGTCCGGCGGTAAGGGCTGGGGCGGCACCGGCGGCGGTTCGACGATCCGCTCGATCGGCTGGGTGATCGGCTCGGCGAGGCGCAACCGCCGGCCGGGTGCCGGATCGGAATTCGGCTTCCGCTGTTGCAGGCGCGCCAGCTGCTCGCACTGACGAGCGATCTCCTGCGCGGTCAGCATTTGGGCGGCGTCCATCTGGCTCCTCGCCTCGCGATTCGGGACTTCCCGCGTTCGCTGGAATCACACAGCTGTGATTCCACCCCAATTACACCATGCCCGGAATCCCGGCGGGAGCGGATCACACCGGTGAGTACCGGCTCCAGAACACCCCGACTGCCCAAACCGCTAAAGTCCCGCTCATGGCTGTTCACCCGATCTGCGTCGTCGGCGACCCGGTGCTGCACAACCCCACGCGCCCGGTGGAGCACTTCGACGACGATCTGCGCACCCTCGTCGAGGACATGTTCGAGACGATGGCCGCCGCCAACGGTGTCGGGCTCGCGGCCAACCAGATCGGCGTCGACCTGCGGGTGTTCGTCTACGACTGCCCCGACGACGAGGGTGTCCAGCACCGCGGCGTGGTGGTCAACCCCGAGCTGACCACGTCCGAGATCCCGCAGAGCATGCCGGACCCGGACGACGACTGGGAGGGCTGCCTGTCGGTGCCCGGCGAGTCGTACCCGACCGGCCGGGCGAGCCGGGCGAAGGTCACCGGGTCCGATGTGGACGGAAAGCCGATCGAGGTCGAGGGGACCGGTTTCTTCGCCCGCTGCCTGCAGCACGAGACCGACCACCTGGACGGCCACCTCTACCTGGACCGCCTGATGGGCCGCCACGCCCGGGCGGCGAAGAAGATGGTCCGCCGCAACGGCTGGGGAATCCCGGGCCTGACTTGGGACCCGGCGGAATCCGGCGACCCCTTCGCCGAAGACGACGACTGATCAGAATTCCTTGGTTTCCAAGACCAGGCCGAACGGCTCGGGAATATCGATCGGGTCTCCGAAGGGAACGCTTTGGTGAGTCAGGTATCGCCCGCCGCACGGTTTTGAATGCAGGGACACGGCAGGCCCCTCCTCGCCGAACCGATCGATCAGCAAGTACAAGGGCACTTCGGCGTGGGCATATGCCCACAGCTTCTTCTTACGATCGTCATCCGCGTTGCCGATTGACGTAATCTCAGCGACCAACGCCGCCTTGCTCGCTGAAACCGAGCCCTCCTCATCAGGAACAGCATCTCGCGGAACGATCGCAATGTCCGGAACGCACAAGGTACGACGCATCGGAATCGCGATACCGAGCGTCTGGAAGATTCCCCATTCGTCCGAGACAGCGCGCAAAAATGCCCGGTGCACGAAGTGAGCGATCAGACTATGAGCAGTACCTGGCGGCGGCGTCATCTGAACCCTTCCTTCGATGATCTCCGCGCGCCACGCCTTGTTGGGAAGATCCAGCTTTTGCCAACTCTGGACAGCCTCCTCCCACGTGGCCGTCTCGATCGCCAAGGCAGCAGTCATAGCGCGATCACCTCTTGTATCGATGTCGTCACGCACCGTACTCACCGCCCCTGACAACGTTGTGATCGCCCTGGTCATGAGCCTAATGGCAAACCAGCCTGCCGTCATCGGGGTGAACCGGGGTTGGCAGCCCGCGGTCTCCCGGCTAGCCTCGGGCAGCGACAAATCAACACCGCGGGAGCTCGCACCAAGAGCGGGCTGAGAGGGCGGCTGGAGAACTCCGGGGCCGCCGACCGCATGAACCTGACCGGGTAATGCCGGCGTAGGGAGTGGATGGCAGTGGCCGACGTGCGTCCGAACGCGTCCGAAAGCGGAACCCAGATCACCACCGGGCCGATCAGCGGCTCGCGAAAGGTGTTCCGGAACACCGAATCCGGCCTGCAAGTGCCATTCCGCCGCATCGAGTTGACCAACGGCGAGCACCTCGACGTGTACGACACCTCCGGGCCGTACACCGACGAGAACGCCACCGTCGACGTCCACAGTGGACTTCATCGGATGCGGGCGGGGTGGACCGACGGGCGGGAGCACCGGACCCAGCTCGGCTGGGCCAGGGCCGGCGTGATCACGCGGGAGATGGAGTACATCGCCGTCCGCGAGGGCGTGTCGCCCGAGCTGGTCCGCGACGAGGTGGCCGCGGGCCGGGCCGTGATCCCGGCCAACCGCTGCCACCCGGAGAGCGAGCCGATGATCATCGGCAAGAAGTTCCTGGTGAAGGTCAACGCCAACATCGGCAACTCCGCGGTGACCTCCTCGGTCGAGGAGGAGGTGGAGAAGATGGTGTGGGCGACCCGCTGGGGCGGCGACACCGTCATGGACCTGTCCACCGGCAAGCGGATCCACGAGACCCGCGAGCGGATCCTGCGCAACTCGCCGGTGCCGATCGGCACCGTGCCGATCTACCAGGCGCTGGAGAAGGTCAACGGCGATCCGGCCGCGCTGACCTGGGAGATCTACCGCGACACCGTCATCGAGCAGTGCGAGCAGGGCGTGGACTACATGACCGTGCACGCCGGCGTGCTGCTGCGCTACGTGCCGCTGACCGCGAACCGGGTCACCGGCATCGTGTCCCGCGGCGGCTCGATCATGGCCGCGTGGTGCCTGGCGCACCACCGCGAGAGCTTCCTCTACACGCACTTCAGCGAGCTCTGCGAGATCCTGCGCGACTACGACGTCACGTTCTCCCTCGGCGACGGCCTGCGGCCGGGCTCCATCGCGGACGCCAACGACCGCGCGCAGTTCGCCGAGCTGGAGACCCTCGGCGAGCTCACGCACATCGCCCGCGAGCACGACGTGCAGGTGATGATCGAGGGCCCGGGCCACGTCCCGATGCACAAGATCGCCGAGAACGTGCGCCTGGAGGAGGAGCTCTGCGGCGAGGCGCCGTTCTACACGCTCGGGCCGCTGACCACCGACATCGCCCCCGCCTACGACCACATCACGTCCGGCATCGGCGCGGCGATGATCGCGCAGGCGGGCACCGCGATGCTCTGCTACGTCACGCCCAAGGAGCACCTGGGGCTGCCGAACCGGGACGACGTCAAGACCGGCGTGATCACCTACAAGATCGCCGCGCACGCCGCCGACCTGGCCAAGGGGCACCCGCGGGCGCAGGAACGGGACGACGCGCTGTCCAAGGCGCGGTTCGAGTTCCGCTGGACCGACCAGTTCAACCTGTCGCTGGACCCGGACACCGCGCGCGCCTTCCACGACGAGACGCTGCCCGCCGAACCGGCCAAGACGGCGCACTTCTGCTCCATGTGCGGGCCGAAGTTCTGCTCGATGAAGATCACCCAGGACGTCCGGAAGTTCGCCGCGGAACGCGGCCTGACCAGCGTCGAGGCGATCGAGGCCGGGATGCGGGAGAAGTCCGGCGAGTTCGCCGGGGCCGGCGGCAAGGTCTACCTCCCGCTGGCCGACTGACCCCGGGCAGGTTGTCCACATCCTCCGGCGTGTCGTGGCCCGACACGCCGGAGGACCGCAATTTCCATTGAAATCGAAGGTCCAATTTCCATTGAAATCGCGTTCCCGGCCGGTCCGCGCCTGGGAAGATCGGGCGGAGCGGGGCCGTAACATGAAGTGGATGCACGAGATCTCGGCCGGGCACGAACGTCGGCCCGCGAACAACACCGCTCCCCCGACCGCGCTGACCATCGCCGGGTCGGACTCCGGCGGCAGCGCCGGGATGCACGCGGACCTGCGCACCTTCTTCGCCTGCGGCGTGCACGGCATGACCGCGGTCACCGCCGTGACGGTGCAGAACACCGTCGGCGTCACCGGGCTGGTCGAGATCCCGCCGGAGACCGTCGCCGCGCAGGTCGACGCGGTCGCCTCGGACATCGGCGTGGACGCGGCCAAGACCGGGGTGCTCGCCTCGGCCGCCACCATCGAGGCCGTGCTGGACGTCTGCGACGAGCACGGCATCGGCCGCGGCGGTCGCACGCCGTTCGTCGTGGACCCGGTCGCCGCCTCCCGCAGCGGCGAGCCGCTGCTGCGCCCGGACGCGCTGGACGCCCTGCGCCACAAGGCCTTCCCGCGCGCGACGCTGGTCACGCCGAACCTCGACGAGGTGCGGCTGCTGACCGGCATCGACGCGCGCACCCGCGCGGACCTGCTGGACGCCGCGAAGGCCGTCTTCGACTTCGGCCCGCAGTGGGTGCTGATCAAGAGCGGCCACCTGGCCGACGACCCGGAGTGCATCGACCTGCTCTTCGACGGCAACGAGGCGATCCCGCTGCCCGGCCCCCGCTACGCGACGGTGCACACCCACGGCGCCGGCGACGTGTTCGCCTCGGCGATCACGGCCGCCCTGGCGAAGGGCGCTTCGATGCCGGACGCGGTGCGCAGCGGCAAGCGGTTCGTCACGCGCAGCGTGTCGGACGCCTACCCGCTCGGCGCCGGGGTCGGGCCGGTGTCGACGTTCTGGCGCATCAGCCCCCGGTCCATCTGAACCCCCCAACCGAGCCCCTAATAGAGTGATTTTCGTCCCGGATCTGTAACCCGAATGGCGTGCCCGATCGACACAGGGGTTGAGAAGCGCGTAATTCCCGAGATCGTGGGCCAGCGGCGGCCCGCGGTCCGCTGCGCGCTGCGCGCACGACGACGACAGGGGTTTGCAACAGCGTGGCTAAATCGGTGTGGACGCGAGTGCGGGGACTGCTGGCCACCGAGGCCGGGGCGCCGGATCCCCGGCAGCGCCAGTACGCGGTGCTGGTGCTCGTCGCCGTGGTGGCCGGCACCGCCATCGGCTGGATCTTCGGCCTGCAGACCCCGGCGCTGATCGCCGGCCTGACCGCGGTGCTCGCGCTGATCGCCACCGGCGGCCAGTCGCTGCGCTCTGACCTGCAGCGGTTCGTCTGGTTCACCCCGGCGCTGGTGCTCGTGATGACCGTCGGCCCGCTGCTGAGCAACATCCCGGTGCTGGCCGGGCTCGCCGTGGCGGTGGTGGTCTTCGGCGCCGGCATGCTGCCCGCGCTGGGCGAGCACTACCGCATCGGCGGGCAAACCTTCGCCGCGGCGACGCTGGTGTCCACCACCACCGGCATCGGTTCCGACCAGCCGGTGCTGGTGCTGCTGGCGGCGAGCGCCGCGGGCGCGGCGTTCGCGCTGGTGCTGCGGGTGATCATCGGCCTCGGCGATCCGACCAGGGCCACCCGCGTGGCGGTCGCCCGCACGCTGCTCGAACCCGGGCCGGGCGTGGTCGAATCCGCCGCCGCCGCGTGGCGAGCCGACGGGTCCAGCACCTGGCTCGGTCAGGTGCTCGCCGGGGCGGCCCGCTTCCGCGCGGCTCGGGAGACCCTGCTCGTGCAGGCCCAGCAGAGCGACCGGGCCGAAGCCGCGCGCCTGGAGCAGATCGTCGCGGAGGCCGACCAGGTCGCCGCCGAGCTCGCCCGGGCGGTGCGCTCCCGCGCCTGCACCGGACTGCCCGCGGCGGCCCGCCGCGACCCGGCGCTGGCGGTCGTGGCGCGCGGCGGACGGCAAGACCTGCCGGACGCGGTGCAGGGCCTCAACCAGGGGCTGGACCGGATCCGCGGTGCCGTGGTGCGGCGCGTCGAGACGCCGCTGCCGCCGCCGGCTCCCGGAGCGCGCCGCGAACGCGTGCTGGGCGCGATCCGCGCACACCTCTCGTTCCGCTCGTCGCTGTTCCGGCACGCGCTGCGCTGCACCCTCGCCGTCGCCTTCGGCATGGTGATCGTCCTGCTGCTGCGCGACCCTTCGGCGTCGAGCTTGCTGCTCGCGCTCTACGTGGTGCTGCAGCCTGCGGCCCGCGACAGCATGACCGGCGCGCTGGAGCGCACCGGCGGCGCGGTGCTGGGCGTGACCGCGCTGGCCGTGCTGATCACCCTGCTGCCCGGGGCGTTCTTGCTGGTGCCGCTGGTGATCGGCGGCATGCTGCTGAGCATGCCGCGGCTGCGCACCGACTACCAGGCTCTGCTCGGTTGCCTGATCGTCGTGACCGTCGTCGACCAGGCGATGCGGCTGGACCGGCCGCTGGTGAACGTGGGGATCAGCTTCGCGGCGAACACGGCGGTCGGCGCGGCGATCGCGCTGAGCGTCGGCTACGTCAGCTACCTGGTGCTGCCCAGCAGCATCCTGCCCGATGTGCGCGGCGCGGTGCGGTCGACGGTGTGGGCGGTGTCCGAGCTGCTGCGCAGCGTGCGGGCGGCCGGGCAGGGCGTCGATCTGCCCGCGGCGCTGCAGGCCGCGAACGTGCTCGCGCTGCGGCGCACCCAGGACCTGCTGGGCATGCCCGCGCTGCTCGACGGGACCGGCGAGGAGACCGACGACGACCGGGCGACGCGCGCGGCGGCGATCGCGCTCGACGCGTTGCGCCAGGACGTCGCGACGCTCGCGTTCCGGCCGGAGTCCGAGCAGGCGATCGCGGTGCCGGCGCTGCGCGCGGTGGACGACCTGCTGGGCGGCAAGCCGACCGCGAAGATCCCGGACGTGCCCGAGGGCAGTGCCCCGGCGACGGAGCTGCTGGCGAGCTCTCTGGTGGAGAACGCCCTGCACGCCCGCCAGGCGATCGACCGGACCTTCGGTTACGACAACCCGTGGAAGAGCTACACGATCAGCTTCGTCCGCCCCGAACGCCTCCACATCCGCTGACCTCTCCGGCGAGCACCGAAGCCGGAAAGGTTCGCGGTGCGGCGTTTTCGCGCGAGAACGGCGCACGGAACGAGTTCCCGAACGGCCTGCAGAGGCGTTGCTCAGGGCCGTCAGCGTTGCCGGCGGTTCCCTCCTGCGGGGGAGGAATCTCCAGCCGCAGCGGGAGTTCTTCGCAGCGGGACGTGCTTATCGTCGCTCGCATGGTTGATTCTGATGTGCCGCGGCGCTGGCCTGCTTCAGCGGTGGCGGTGCTGCTCTTCGGTTATGCCGCGGGGAAGGCCGTTTTCGCGTCGCAGGGCCGACTCGGATTCCCGGGCGGGCCGACCGTGCCGGAGGCCGTCCAAGAGGGCTACTTCATGGATGCCGCCGGTGCGCAGTGGCTGGCCAGCGCGACCGGGATCGTGGGCGCCTGCGTGGCCCTCGCGACGGTGACTCCGCTGGGGCGTCGCGTGCCCAGGTCGTTGATGCTGCTGGTGCTGGCCGGGATGCTGCTGGCCGTCGGCGCCGGCGCGGCGATCATGATCGTGGACGGCTTCATCGGCATCGGCGTGGGCTGGCAGTGGTACCACGGGGTCCTCGGGATCGTCCTCATCGGACTGCTCGTGGCGATGATCCGGTCCTACGCGGAGGCGACGAAGCATGTCGTGGGCTGACCGGGCACGTGTCGGCGCCTACGGGGCGGCGACCTGCGCCGCGGCCTACGGGTCGATGAAGCTGGCGCAGGCGCTGGGGGCCAATGCGCTGGCCGACAAGGACCCGCTGCGGCCGGACCTGCGCGAACGGTTGCTCGCCCGCGATCCATTGTTCGTGGCGAGCCACTGGGTGCTGGCCGCTGCCGCGGTGGTCGGCATCATCGTCGCGCTGGCCACCACCCGGCCCTGGCGCGCGCCCCTCCCGCGCCGGCTGCTGCTGACGATCGCCTGGACGCTCGGGATCCTCATGATCGTCCGGTCGATCGGGCCGCTGGGCATCGGCTTCGTCTCGGACGCGTTGGTGCTCACCGGGATCGACGTGCCGCCGCCCGAGCACGCCGCTCTGGCCCGCGACCTGGCGCTCTGGGACCTGCTGTTGTGGTCGCCGTTCTTCCTGCTCTGGGGCGCGTGCTGGACGCTGGCCGGCCGGCGGCTGGGCCGGGACCGCCCGGCCCCGACGGTCCACTGAGGACTCGTCGGGGCGGTCGGCTCACTCCAGGGGACGGCCGGGGCTGGATGCCTGCGCCCAGAAGCGCTTGGGGATCCGGCCCGCCAGGGCCGCGAGGCGGCCTCCCTCGACCGCCGCCCGCATCGCGGCCGCCATGCGCTCCGGGTCCTGGGCCCGGGTGACCGCCGTGGCCAGCAGCACCGCCGAGCAGCCGAGCTCCATCGCCAGCGCCGCGTCCGAGGCCGTGCCGATGCCCGCGTCCAGCACGATCGGCACCGACGCGCGGGAGACGATCATCTCGATGTTGTGCGGGTTCCGGATGCCCAGGCCGGTGCCGATCGGCGAGCCGAGCGGCATCACCGCGGCGCAGCCGGTCTCCTCCAGCTTCAGCGCCAGCACCGGGTCGTCGTTGGTGTAGGCCAGCACCACGAAGCCCTGGTCGACCAGCTGTTCCGCGGCGTCGAGCAGCTCCACCGGGTCGGGCAGCAGGGTGTCCTCGTCGGCGACGACCTCCAGCTTGACCCAGTTCGTCTCCAGCGCCTCCCGCGCCAGCTGCGCGGTCAGCACGGCCTCCGCCGCGGTCCGGCAGCCCGCCGTGTTCGGCAGCGCTTCGATGCCGAGCTTGCGCAGCAGGTCGAGCACCCCGGTGCCGCCGCCGGCGTCGGCGCGGCGCATCGCCACGGTCGTCAGCTCGGTTCCGGACACGATCAGCGCGCGCTCCAGGACCGCGAGGTTCGTCGCCCCTCCGGTCCCGGTGATCAGCCGCGAACCGAACTCGCGGCCGGCGATCACCAACGGGTCGTCCATGACTCTCCTAACAACGGGTCCACCGAATCCGGGTAGCGCGGGATCCGGCGTGCTTCTGTTGCCCTGCAAGGGGATTCGGGCCAGAGGGGCGTCAGCCGCCCTGCACTGCGGTGAGGACCTCGATCGCGGCATCGGGGCGCAGCGCGGTCCCCGGCCACAGGGCGCGCGGCACCACGGCGCCGTCCAGCGCCACGGCCACGCCCCGCTCGGGCACCCCGAACTCCCGCAGCACCGCCGCGAGCGTTGCGTCGGCGGCGACCTGCCGGGTCTCCCCGTTGATCACGACGTGCACTGGTGTCCTCCCCATCGGCTCGGATCGGCGGCCTTGATCTCGACGGCGGGTTCCTCGTCGCGCAGCAGCGCGAGCACCGCCTCGACCGTCACCGGGGCGAGCAGGAAGCCGCCGCGGTGGTGCCCGGTGGCCGCCAGGACACCGGGTTCCAGCCAGCCGAGCACCGGCAGGTTGTCGTCGGTGCTCGGGCGCAGCCCGGCCGCGGCCTCGACCAGCTGGTATTCGGCGATGCCCGGCATCAGCCGCTCGGCGTCGGCGATCAGGTCCCGCACCCCGCCCACGGTGACCTCGGTGTCGAACCCCACCTCGTACTGGGTGGCGCCGAGCACCAAGCCGCCGTCGTCGCGCGGCACCAGGTAGGTCTGCCGACCGCGCACCGGGCCGCGGATCGTCCGGCTCGGCGGCGGCAACGCCGTGCTCCGCGCGCGCAGGCGGAGGATTTCGCCCTTCACCGGCCGGATCCGGTCCCGCAGCGCAGGATGCAGCGCGCCCGAATGCACGCCCGCCGAGATCACCGCGACATCGCAGTCCACAGTGGAATCTTCGAGCTCCACCGCGCCGGGCCGGACGCGCTTCGCGTTCGCCGCGACGAACTCGACGCCCGCCGCGGTCGCGGCCGCGCGCAACGCGGCCAGCGCGAGGCGGTTGTCGACCGCGAGATCGCCCGGCACTTCGAGCCCGCCGCGCACCGCCGGGCCCAGCGACGGTTCGAGCCGCCGCACCTCCCGGCCGGTCAGGCGGGTGACGGCGCGGCCGAGCCGCGCGAGGTACTCAACCAGGTTGTCGAGCTCCGCGCGGTCCGCGCTGTCGACGCCGACGACCAGGGTTCCCTCGCGGCGCAGCCCCGACGGCAGGCCCGAGGCCCGGGCGAGTTCGTCGGCGAACTCCGGCCAGAGCCGCAGCGACGCCGCGCCCAGCTCCAGCAGTTCCTCCTCGCCGGGCCACGCCTCGGCGAGCGGCGCCAGCATTCCGCCGGCCACGTTCGAAGCCCCGGACGCCGGTTCGGCGTCGACGAGTTGCACATGATGCCCGGCGGCGGCTGCGCGCCACGCCACGGACATGCCGATCACGCCGCCGCCTACGACGACGACGCGTTTGTTCCGTTCTTCAGACACTCCACGCTCCCTGCGCCGGCATGACCCGGATCAGGTTCGACGGTCGGGGCCAACGCCCCCTCTCAGCCCGGCAACCGGGCTCCCGTGCTCACCGCCAACCACCGTACCCGGCGAGGATCGCCACGTCGTTACCTGTCTTGAACTCACTTTGCGTAACGGTGCAGGTAGCGGAACCTCAGACGCCGCCTGGACTGTGGGAGCCCCGACTTACGTATGACCAATACGCGGCATCGGGGCTGTCCTCGCCAGACGACGCCTGAGAACCCGCGGCGGTGCGGGTTGCGAGGGTGGGCTAAGCGGCTCCGTCGCTTCAAAGACAGTGCGGATGAGCAACTTTCACAAATTTCGGGCACCGGGTGGGAACGCACGCCCGTGCTCGCGTTCACGCGGTCCGGCGGCGGCGTCGCGGGAGGCTACCCTGTGGGGCATGCCTGGATTTGACGGCTTCGGCATCCGCGCTCGCCTCGACGAGGCGCGGCTGTACCTGTGCACCGACGCGCGCGCCGAGCGCGGTGATCTCGCGGAGTTCGCGGACGCCGCCTTGGCCGGCGGGGTCGACATCATCCAGCTGCGGGACAAGAACCCGAACGGCGCCCCGCTGGAGGCCCGCCACGAGCTGGCGGCGCTGGAGGTGCTTGCCGAGGCGTGCCTGCGGCACGGCGCGCTGCTCGCGGTCAACGACCGCGCCGATGTCGCGATGGCCGCCGAGGCCGACATCCTGCACCTCGGGCAGGACGACCTGCCGGTGGAGATCGCCCGGCGCATCGTCGGCGAGCACGTCGCGATCGGCCGGTCGACGCACGACGTGGTGCAGGCGGACGCCGCCGCGATCGAGGCCGGCGTGGACTACTTCTGCACCGGCCCGGTGTGGACGACGCCGACCAAGCCGGGCCGCTCGGCGGCCGGGCTTGAGCTGGTGGAGCACGCCGCGGAGCACCGCGGCCACGGTCGGCCGTGGTTCGCGATCGGCGGCATCGGCCCGGACAACCTGGACCAAGCCCTCAAGGCCGGCGCGGAGCGGGTCGTCGTGGTCCGCGCGATCACGGAGGCCGAGGACCCGCGCGCCGCGGCCCGCGAGCTCCGTGACCGCCTGCCGTAACGCTCGGCGGCTGAGCGATTTCGCACGAAATCGCCCTCCCCGGACGCGACGCGGCCCCCGGCCGGGTGCCGGGGGCCGGTCTGGTGGCGCTTACTGGGTGAGCAGGGTCAAGCCGTAGGCCTGCAGGATCTCGTTCACCGGCTGGAAGTAGGTCGTGCCGCCGGAGCTGCAGTTGCCCGAACCGCCGGAGGTCACGCCCTGGGCCTGGCTACCGGACAGCCAGGAGCCGCCCGAGTCGCCGGGCTCGGCGCAGACGTCGGTGCGGGTCAGGCCGGTCACCGTGCCCTGCGGGTACTGCACGGTCTGGTTCTTGGCCTGCACCGAACCGCAGTGCCAGCCAGTGGTGGAGCCGGAGCGGCAGATGGACGCGCCCACGGCGGACTCGGTGGAGCCCGCGACGCCGACGGTGGTGCCGTTGTACCGGTTCACCAGCGGGCGCGGGGTGTCGGCGGAGCCGACCCGGACCCAGCCGTAGTCGTTGCCCGGGAACGACGAGCCCTCGAACTGGCCGGTGGGCTGCGAGGTGGAGTCGCCGACGCTGCCGCAGTGCCCGGCGGTCACGAATCCGCCCTGCACCGAGAATCCGACGGAGCAGCGGGAGCCACTGCCGATGTAGTAGGCGTTGCCGCCGATGACATCGGCGTAGGTGCGGGGGTTCTCCAGCGATTCGGTTACGCGCACCGCTTCCGTGATGACCCCGGAGGTGTGCACGAACCGCGCCGCGTCGGGGGCGGTGCCCGGCCTGGTGGTGACGACGACGGAGTTCACCTTGCCGTCGACGTACCAGCCGGAGACGCCCTTCGGGGCGATCGAGCTGCGCAGATTGAGGCCTTCGACGACCCCGTTGAGCTGCTCGATGCTGTAGATGACGAGCTTCGGCTCGGCGCCGGCCGCGCGCACCTCGTCGAAGCGGGCCTGGTCGGTGACGCCGACGACGAGCTTGCCGAGCGCCGGGTCGAAGTAGGACCCGCCGTAGGTGCTGCCCAGCGCGCCGCTCAGCCGCTCGTCGGCCTGGGCCGCAGCGGCTTCCTGGTCGAGGCGCTGGAGGGCCTGGTCCCGGTCCAGGCCGAAGTCGCGCTGCATCGCGTCGAGCAGGGTCGCCCCTTCTGCCGCGGGCGGCGCGGTTTCGGTCGCGGTGGCGGGCATGGTCAACGCGGCCACCGTTCCCGCCGCCAACATCACGGTCCCGGCCACCCGGGCCGCGAGTCTGCGCTTCATCTGATGTCTCCCTCTTCGTGAGCTGGATCTCATCGCCCCGTCGCCGATCCAGTATCAGAGGAGAACATCAGTCCCACATCCGCCTTTCGCCCCATTCGCCCAAAACGCCTCCTGCGCAACTCGATTGAGCTAGCGCAGGAGGCGTTCGGCCTGGATTTCCTATCCCCCAGAAGAAGACTGACGCGGCTCGCCGGTTTCGAGGGGCACCTCGAAGCGGCCCGACTCCGGCGCCTGGCTGGGCCGTTCGGCCGTGGTCGGCGCCTGCGTCGGCTGCTCCCGGGTGGGCGTCGGGGTTTCCGCGGTCGGCTGCACCGTCGGCTGCTGCGTCGGCGTCACCTCGGTCGTCGGCTGCGGCTGCTGGGTCGGGGTCTCCTGCGGCTTCGTCGGCTCGGCCGGGACGCTGGGCGCGCGCTGCTCGTCGCGCTGCAGCACCTGACCGAGCGTGGTGCCGCTGTCACCGCCGGAGAGCGGTTTTCCCGTCACTCCTTCGAATCCGGTGACGATCAGCATGCTCAGCGTGAACACCGCGGCGCAGCTCGCGGCCACCATCGCCCACCGGACGTGGCGCTTGCGCCGGTCGGCGGCCGGCTTCGCGGGCGCGACGACCTCGGTCGCCTCCCCCGCCTCGGCCACGTTCAGCATGCGGGTCGCCGCGTCGGTGTCGATCTTCGCCGTGCGGTCCTCGTCCACGACGGTTTCCCCGCCCGGCCAATGCATTCCGGGCGTCAGGCGGATCCGCCGCGTCATCCCGACGGTATCGTCCTTTGTGGACACATAGCGCGCGACGGTGGTCCGCCGGAGCTTCAGCACCGAGGCCTTCGCGGCGGCGTGCACCGCCTTCTCCTTCGCGCTGTCGAACGACCGCTGGTAGAGCGCCCCGCCCACGGTGATCACCACGCTCGTCAGCGCGGCACCGATCAAGGTGCCCGCCACGCCGAGCCGGGACCCCAGGAAGGCCGCCGTCACCGAGGCCAGCGCCGCGCCCGCAACCTGGGTCGGTGCCACGTCGATCTTCTTGGACTTCTTGGCCTCCTCGCCCGGCTCCTGCTCGTCCGACTCCTCTTGCCGCTTGACCTCTTCCTGCCTGCCCATCGCTCCCACGCTCTTGAACGCACTCTCCCTGAACGGTCCAACGGGCGAACACGAGCGTTTTCTCCAGATCGTTGCCGAACCGTGAGGACTCCCACTTCGCGTAACGCGGCCGGCAACGACGAAGGGCACCCCGATCCGGGATGCTCTTCCTCATGTCTTTGCTCTTTGAAGCGGCGCAGCCGCTTAGCCCACCCTCGCAACTCGCACCGCCGCGGGTTCTCAGACGTCGCCTGGCGAGGACAGCCCCGGTGCCGCGTATTTGGTCATACGCAAGTCGGGGCTCCCACAGTCCAGGCGGCGTTTGAGGTTCCGCCAC
This sequence comes from Saccharopolyspora sp. NPDC045941, assembly GCF_056431445.1. Lineage (NCBI taxonomy): Bacteria > Bacillati > Actinomycetota > Actinomycetes > Pseudonocardiales > Pseudonocardiaceae > Saccharopolyspora > Saccharopolyspora sp. NPDC045941. The sequence goes on along the minus strand of NZ_JBWKKU010000025.1, from coordinate 82,173 downwards.
CCGCACCGGTACGCAAGGCGAGTCTGGAAACAGGTTTCTCGGGCTCAGTTGGGTGGGTTGAGGCGGGCGACGAACTTGTAGCGGTCGCCCCGGTAGATCGAGCGGACCCACTCGACCGGGCGTCCCTCGGTGTCGAAGGAGTGCCGGGACAGCAGCAGCATCGGGAGGCCGACGTCGGAGCCGAGGAGTTCCGCCTCCTCCGGGCTGGCCAGCGCGGTCTCGATGGTCTCCTCCGCGTGCCCCAGCTCGACCTCGAAGCTCTCGCGGAGCACCTGGTAGAGCGAGCCGCCGGACTCCAGCCGGGTGGTCAGCCCGCGGAACCGGGTCAGCGGCAGGTGGGTGGTCTCGATGGCCATCGGCTCGCCGTCGGCCAGCCGCAGCCGGCGCAGGCGCAGCACGGTCGAACTCGGCTTGGTCCCGAGCAGCTCGGCCAGCTCCTCCGCGGCCGGTTCCTCGACGACCTCCAGCAGCCGGGAGGTGGGCTGGCGGCCCTGGGCGCGCATGTCCTCGGTGTAGCTGCTCAGCTGCAGCCGCTGGGCGACCTTCGGCTTCGCCGCGAAGGTGCCCTTGCCCTGCACCCGCAGCAGCCGGCCCTCCACGGTCAGCTCGGCCAGCGCTTGGCGCACGGTGGTGCGCGAGACGTCGAACTCGGCGGCCAGCGAGCGTTCGGTAGGAATCGGCGCACCGGGCGGCAGGGACCGGAGCATGTCCAACAGGTGCTGCTTGAGCCCCCAGTACTTCGGTTCGCGTTGTGCGCGTCCGGGCGAGTCCGCCCCACCGGACACGGACGTTTCGAGCATCGTTCCTCCTACCACCGCAACCTTGCCGCCGTTGTTCCGCTCCCCGAGGCGTCGAGTCGCCGGCCTGCCGAGTCCTGATACCTCAGCATGCCCGAAAGTCGGCCGCCCGAACGCCGGCGGCGGCGACGTGCTGCCGCGACGAGCCGGCGCCCGAAGATCAAGCCAGCCTTATGCGTGCCTGAACAGTAGCGCCGAAAAGTCTTGACATCGCGTGCCCCGCACCACAATCTTCATCGCATTGGTCTACACCAAAGATATGCGGGTGCCCGGCCCCGATGGCGAGCACCCGCGGCTCCGCGCCGGCGCGGAGGAAGGGGCGAATGTTGAAGACCTGGAAGGCGTTCGCGGCGGCCGCCGCGCTGTCGTTGACCCTCGCTGGTTGCGGCGGCGGAACCAGCGCGAGCGACAACAAGCTGACCGTCTGGCTGATGGACGGCTCGGCGCCCGACGTACTGATCGAAGAGCTCAACAAGGAATTCGAGCAGAGCCACCCGGGCATGAAGGTGGACTACCAGATCCAGCAGTGGAACGGCATCCAGGATCGCCTGACCACCGCTCTGACCAGCAACGACCCGCCGGACGTGATCGAGCTCGGGAACAGCCAGACCGCGCAGTTCTCCTCCGAGGGCACGCTGCTGGACCTCACCGCCGACGCCGACGGCATGGGCAAGTCGCAGTGGGTACCCGCGCTGGCCGAGTCGCGCGTGGGAGGGCAAGCAGTACGCCGTGCCGTTCTACGCCGCCAACCGCGTCGTCGTCTACAACAAGGAACTGTTCCAGCAGGCGGGCATCACACAGCTGCCGACCAACCGCGACGAGCTGCTCGCCACGATCACCAAGCTGGAGCAGACCCACGGCGCGGACCCCGACTTCCAGTCGCTCTACCTGCCGGGCCAGTCCTGGTACGCGCTGCTGTCCTTCATCTGGGACTCCGGCGGTGACATCGCGACCGGCCAGGGCTCGGAGTACAAGGGCGCGCTGGACACCGCGCAGACCCGCGAGGGCGTCGAGTACTACCAGCAGCTGGTCAAGACGTCGGCCACGTCCGCCCCGGCCGACACCGACGAGGCCGAGCCGCAGCAGGCCGAGGTGTACGCCAAGGGCAAGGTCGCGATGATGATCGCGCTGCCGTGGGAGGTGCAGACCGCCGCGAAGACCAACCCGGCGATCGCCGGGCTGTCCGGCGCCTTCCCGATCCCGTCGAAGTTCCCGGGCAAGACCGCGCCGGTGTTCCTCGGCGGCTCCAACCTGGCGATCCCGGGCGGGAGCGCCGACGCCGCCGCCGCCAAGGACTGGCTGAAGCTGCTGACCAGCCAGAAGTACCAGACCAAGCTCGCCGACAGCGGCGTCGTGCCGGGCGCCTCGCAGGACACCAGCGCGCTGGAGAAGAACCCGGTCAGCGCCGCGATGGCCATCGCATCGAAGGACGGCAAGGTGCCGCCGCCGGTGCCGCAGTGGGCGGCCATCGAGTCCGGGCAGAACCCGCTCAAGGACATGATGACGGCCGTGCTGACCGGCCAGAAGTCGGTCGTCGACGCCACCTTGGAGGCGAACGACAAGATCACCCGATTGCTGGCGGCGAACAACTGATCATGACCGCTACGCACACCCGCCCGGCGCCGGGCACCGCGGGTTCGCCCGTGGTGCCCGGCGCTCGGCGCCGCCCGCGAGTCCGGGAAGCGATGCCGTACCTGCTGCTCGCTCCCGCGGTGCTCGCGCTGATCGCACTGCTCGGCTGGCCCGCGGTGAACGTGGTCGTGACCAGCTTCCGCAAGCTCGACCTCGGCGAGCTCACGCGTGGCGAGTTCACCTGGATCGGCTTCGACAACTACGCGCAGATCCTCGGCAACCCCGAGTTCTGGACCGTCACGCTCCGGACCGTGGTGTTCACATCGTCCATCGTGGCGGCCACCGTGCTGACGGCACTGCTGCTGGCGCTGCTGATGAAGCACGTGCCGGTGGTTCCGCGAGTGGTGCTGCAGGTCAGCCTGCTGCTCGCGTGGGCAATGCCGCAGCTGGCCGCGACCACGGTGTTCCAGTGGATCTTCGACCAGCAGTACGGGATCCTGAACAAGACGCTGGTGCTGCTCGGCTTCGACTCCTTCGCCGGGCACTCCTGGTTCGCCACCGGCGCGAGCACGCTGACCGTGGTCGGCATCCTGATCACCTGGCAGGCCGTGCCGTTCGTGGCGATGACGCTGTACGCCGCGCTGCTCGGGGTGCCCAAGGACCTCTACGAATCGGCCGGGATCGACGGCGCCAGCGGCTGGCAGACGTTCACCGCGATCACCTGGCCGCAGCTCAAGCCGGTGCTGATGATCGTGACGTTCCTGTCGGTGCTGTGGGACTTCAAGGTGTTCTCGCAGGTGTGGGCGATGCGCGAGGGCGGCCCGAGCGGCGGGAGCACGACGCTGCCGGTCATGCAGTACCTCGAAGGCATCGCGGGCAAGCACTTCGGCGCCGCCGCCGCGGTCAGCGTGCTGATGGTCCTCGTGCTCGTCGTGGTCTGCGCCCAGTACCTGCGCCTGTTGCTGCGTTCTCAGGAGGTGGAGCTGTGAGGATCCGCCGGATCGGGCTGTCCGCGCTGGCGCTGGCCATCGCGGTGATCTTCGTGTTCCCGACGTACTGGATGTTCGCCAGCTCGTTCAAGCCGCGCGGCGAAGTGCTGTCGACGTCCTACGACCTGGTGCCGAGCGCGGTCACGCTGCAGAACTACGCGACCGCGCTGTTCGGCTCGGACTTCCTGCGCTACCTGGGCAACAGCCTGCTGGTCACGCTCACCGCGGTGGCGTGCTCGCTGGTCGCGGGCACCCTGGCGGCGCTGGCGATGAGCCGGTTCCGGTTCCGCGGCCGCAAGGGCTTCCTGATGCTGGTGCTGGTCGCGCAGATGGTGCCGTTCGAGGCGCTGATGGTGCCGATGTTCCTGTTCATGCGGGATCTCGGGCTGCTGAACAAGCTGCCGTCGCTGATCCTGGTCTACTGGGTCACGACGCTGCCGTTCACCATCTGGTCGCTGCGCGGCTTCATCGACGGGATCCCGATGGACCTGGAGGAGGCCGCCATGGTGGACGGCTGCGGGCGGGCCGAGGCGTTCCGCCGCGTCACGCTGCCGCTGCTGGGACCGGGCCTGGTGGCCACCTCGGTGTTCGCGTTCATCACCGCGTGGAACGAGTTCCTGTACGCGCTGATCTTCATGCGTTCCCAGGACCTCCAGACGCTGCCGGTGTTCCTGCAGAGCTTCCAGAACGCGTTCGGCACCGACTGGGGCGCCACGATGGCCTCCGCGACCCTGTTCACGCTGCCCGTCCTGGTGTTCTTCCTGGCGGTTCAGCGGAAGATGGTGTCGGGCGTCACTGCGGGCGCCGTCAAGGGCTGAGTAAGATTGGTCTAGACCTAAATCTGAAGGGATGGGCCCGATGACCGCCACCCCCGGTCGCCACATGACCGACGAGATCAGCCAGCAGCCCGCGATCTTCGCCGACCTGCTGGCCGGCCGGGACGCGATCGCCGAGGTGGCCGCGAAGATCGCGGAACGCCGGCCGCGCTTCGCGCTGCTGGCCGCCCGCGGCTCCAGCGACCACGCCGCGCTCTACGCGAAGTACCTGCTGGAAGTCCTGCTCGAAATGCCCGTCGGGCTGACGTCGCCGTCAACGACCACGCTCTACGGCGCGCAGCCGGACCTGACCGACGTGCTGCTGGTGTCGGTCAGCCAGAGCGGCGGGTCCCCGGACCTGCTGGAGGTCACCGAGTCCGGCCGCAAGCGCGGCGCGCTGACGGTCGCGGTCACCAACACCGCCGACTCGCCGCTGAACTCCGCCGCCGAGCTGTCGGTGGACATCCGGGCGGGCCGCGAGCAGGCGGTGGCCGCGACCAAGACCTACAGCGCGACGCTGCTCGCCCTGTACCTGCTCGTCGACGCGGTGCGCGGCGGGACCGGCGCGGACGCCGAGCCGATCCCCGAGCTGGCCGCGACCGCCCTGGACGCCGGCCAGAAGGTGGTGGACGACGCGGTGCGCCGGTACCGCTTCGCGGAGCGGATGGTCACCACGGGGCGCGGCTACTCGCTGGCCACCGCCTCCGAGGCGGCGCTGAAGCTCGCCGAGACCAGCTACCTCTCGGCCCGCGCCTACAGCGGCGCCGACCTGCTGCACGGCCCGGTCGCGGCGGTCGACACCGACACCGCGGTGCTCGCGCTGTGCAGCAACGGGCGCGGCGGTGACGCGATGCGCGAGGTGCTCGACGTGGTCCACGAGCGCGGCGCGGACATCTGCGCGATCGGCTCGGCGGCCTCGGACGTGCAAGCGTCGCACCGCATCCCGGTGCCCGCCTGCGCCGAGGAGCTGGCGCCGGTGCTGGAGGTCCTGCCGGTCCAGCAGCTGGCCCTCGGGCTGGCGCTGGCCCGGGGCTTCGACCCGGACAGCCCGCGCGGCCTGAAGAAGGTCACCCGCACCCGGTGACCGACGGTTTTCGAAGCGAACGGCCCGTTCACCCCGCCTACCGGAGCGAACGGGCCGTTCGCTCCTCCGGCCCGGTTGCGCTGAGCGACGACATCCCCCTGCCGCGCAAGTAAAAGCCCGCCTCACCGAGGGGGCGGGGTGAGACGGGCACCGTCAGGTTACGCCGAACGGAGCATGCCGCAAGCCTCGGGGCGAGCCGAACGGCAGAGTCCAAAGACCCTAAAAGCCGTACACCTCGCGCGCCGTCGCCCCGAACACCGCCGCGCGCTGCCGATCGTCGAGCCCGGCGGTCAGCTGCCGGGCCACGTCCATGACCTGCCCGTAGTCGGCGGCGAGCAGGCACACCGGCCAGTCCGAACCGAACATCAGCCGGCCCGGCCCGAACGCCTCCAGCACCACGTCCACGTAAGGTGCAAGCCTCACCGGATCAGGTTGCCGGGCCCAGTCGTCCTCGGTGACCAGACCGGACAACTTGCACACCACGTTCGGGTGGGCGGCCAGCGCCCGGATGCGACTCGCCCACGGCTCCAGCTCACCGGTGGCCACGGGCGGTTTCGCGCAGTGGTCGAGCACGAAGGTCAGCTGCGGGAACTGCCCGACGGCCTTGATCGCGGCCGGCAGCTGGTGCGGCCGGACCAGCAGCTCGTACACCAGCCCGGCGGCCTCGACCGCGGCCAGCCCGTTGAGCACCTCCGGGCGGATCAGCCAGTCCGGGTCCGGCTCGTCATCGACCTGGTGCCGGATGCCCTTCAGCCAGCCGCCGGACGGGTGCGCCTGCAGGCGGCCGATCCGCTCGCGGGCGTCCCGCGCGGTCAGGTCGACCCAGCCGACCACCGCCGCGATGCGGTCCACGGTGTCGGCCAGCACCAGCATCTCCGGCGTCTCGTCCGGGTCGGCGGCGGTCTGCACCAGCACCGTGGCGGTCACGCCGGAACCCTTCAGCGCGGCCTGCAGGTCGGCGGGCCGGAAGTCGCGGCGCAGCGGCTCCATCGCCTCGCCGACGATCCACGGCTGGTCCCGGACGTCGAGGTCCCACAGGTGGTGGTGGGTGTCGACGGTCATCGAGCCGCCCCGCTCGCGCCGCAACGGCCCGCACCGTCCAAATCGGACATTCGACGTGACCCGGCAAGGTCGTCCATGCTCCAGCTCCCCGACTGATCAAGCAACGCCTCGATGTATAGCCGCTCGCCACGCCGGATGCCAGGGGTTGGCGAGAAGGTCCCGGCCGGTTTTGGTCGCACCGGCCACGGTGCGCGGCCGCGAGGGGTAGAAAGGGCGGATGCACGGCGACGAAGCGGCGCTCGTACTCGGCCTGGACATCGGCGGAACCAGCAGCCGGGCGCTCGTCAGCGACCTGTCCGGCCGGGTGCTGGGCCGCGGCGAAGCGGCCGGCGGCAACCCGAATTCGCACCCGCCCGGGCAGGCGGCGCGGCAGATCGCCGATGCCGCGCGGGCGGCCCTCGCCGGGATCGATCCGGCGGCGGTGCGCAACTGCGTGATCGGCATGGCCGGGGTCAGCAAGATGGCCGATCCCGGGTTCGGCGCGCTGTTCGACCGCACGTGGTCCGGGCTGGGCCTGCGGAGCCCGTGGAGCGCGATCAGCGACTGCGAGGTGGCCTTCGCGGCGGGTACGCCGGATCCCGACGGCACGGTGCTGATCGCGGGCACGGGCGCCATCGCGGCCCGCATCGAGCAGCACCGGATGGTCGCGACCATCGGCGGTCACGGCTGGCTGCTCGGCGACGAGGGCTCGGCGTTCTGGCTGGGCCGCGAAGCGGTGCGAGCCGCGCTGCGCGCGCTGGACCGCGGCGAGCCGCTGCACGGCCTCACGGCGGCAGTGCGCGACCGGCTCCTGCCGGACGCGCCGGGCGCGCAGCGCAGGGAGCTGATCAGCGCGGTGAACGCGGCCCCACCGATCCGCCTCGCGGAGCTGGCGCCGCTGGTGACCGCGGCCACCGACGAAACGGCAGCCGACATCGTCCGGCGCGCCGCCCAAGTCCTGGCCGACACCGCGGCGGCGACCCGCTGCCACGGCGAATCCAGGACGATCGTGCTGGCAGGCGGCCTGGTGGCGCCGGGCAACCCGGTCCGCGAGGCGCTGCGCGGCACGCTGTCGGCCCGGGGCTTCCAAACCCAGCGCACGGCGGGCCCGGGCGAAGCCGGAGCGGCCTGGCTAGCGGCCCTAGACCTCGCGGAGGACCCGAAGACCCTCCACGAACGCCTGCTCAGCCGGACTACCAACGCCTCCCCCGAGCCGTGAGGTCCGCAATTTCAATGGAAATCAGAGGTCCGATTTCCATTGAAATTGCGGAAGTTATCCACAGGACCCGGCGTGTCGGGGTGCGACACGCCGATGATCCCCGGTTTCCGTTGGAGCTGGGGATCCGGTTGCGGGCGGAAACCTGGGGTGCAGTTTCAATGAGCGTTTTCCATCCTGGTCGGCCCGCAACCGCGGGTCGCAAAGCTGCACATCGATGAGGTGCCGCATGCGCCGCAGGCGCATAACCCACCTACGAAACCCGCACCGCCGCGGGTTCTCAGAGGCTCCCTGGCGAGGACGGCCCTGACGCCGTGTATCGGACATACATAAGTCAGGGCACCCACAGTCCAGGGAGCCTCTGAGGTTCCGCTACCCGCACCGCCACGCAAAACGAGGTTGGAAAAACCTCATTGAAATCGAAGTCCGGTCCGTCCTCAGGCGAGGCCGACCTCTTGGAGGCCCTTGCGGATCGCCGCCAGCTCCGCCTCGTCCGCGTCCACCAGCGGCAGCCGGACCCCGCCGACCCGGTGGCCGACCAGGTTCAGGGCCGCCTTGACCGGGATCGGGTTCGTGGTCGTCGACAGCGCGGCGTACAGCGGCTTCAGTGAGGCGTCGATCTCCGCCCGGCGCTCCGGCTCGTCGACCATCCGCCGCATCTGCGGGCCCACCAGGTGGCTGGCCACCAGGATGCCGCCGAGACCACCGAGGTCCAGGGCTGCGGCGAAGCCGTCGTCGTTGCCCGCGTACAGGCCGAGGCCGTCGATCTGGGCGAGCGCGGCGTTGTCCGCCTGCTTGACGTAGTCGATGTTCTCGACCTGGGCGAGCTCGGCGAGCAGGTCGGGCGTCAGCGACAGGCCGATCCGCGACGGCACGTTGTAGAGCACCACCGGCTTGTCCGTCGCCCGCGCGATCTCGGTGAAGTGCCGGACGAGGCCGCGGCGGTTGGGCCGGTTGTAGTACGGCGTCACCGAAAGCACCGCGTCGGCGCCGAGCTCGGTCGCCCGCTCCGTCATCTCGCAGGCGTGCGCGGTGTTGTTCGACCCGGTCGAAGCGATCACCGTGGCGCCAGCCGGGCGCTCGGCGCAGGCGAGCTCGATGAGCCGCAGGTGCTCCTCGTCGGTGAGCGTGGGCGCCTCGCCGGTCGTCCCGCAGACCACGATGCCGTCCGAGCCGTGGTCGATCAGGTGGCGGAACAGGTCCATGAAGGCGGCTTCGTCGACGCGCAGCTCGTCGTCGAACGGGGTGACTATCGCGGTGATCACGCTGCCGAGAGACATGAGCGCATTCTGCTCCTCCGGCCGAGCGGTCACGACTGCGGATGCCGCAGTCCCGGGTGTTCCGGCGGCAGGGACCGCCGCATCACCCACCAGCTCGCCGCCACGCACACCGCCACCAGCGGCCAGGTCAGCACGACCTGCGCGATGGTCAGCGCGCCGGTGAAGCCCAGCAGCCACAGCGGGATGAACACCACCAGCCGCACCACGTACTGGCCGACCCAGACCCAGCTCGCCCGGCTGTACGCCCGCAGCAGCACCGGGTCGCGGCGCCACCGCCGGGCCTGGCCGAGGGCCGTGCCGACCACCACGCCCAGCAGCGGCCAGCGGATCGCGATGCTGGTCATCCAGGCGAGCGCGCTGAGCGCGTTGGTCACCAGCCTGGGCAGGAAGAAGTCCGCGGCATCCCCGGTGTACAGCGCGATCAGCGCGCCGAGCAGGACCGCGAGCAGGCTGATCAGCACCGCCAGCGGCCGGGCTCCCCCGCGCAGCCGCCAGCCGGCGATCAGCGCGCCCACCACCACCGCCGCGCCGCCGCCGATGGCGATCGACTCGCCGCCGAAGAACCACCCGGCGCCGAACGCGATGGGCGGCAGGCTCGCGTCGATCGCGCTGGTGCGGCCGCCGAGCAGCCGCATGAACGAATCGCGGTCGTCGCGGTCCGCCGCGATCTCCGCCTGCCGGTCCTGCGTCACGGAACCCAGCCTGCCCTAACCAACGCCTGGTCCGCACCCACCAGTGGCAAGCAACTCCCCGACGAGGCGTTTCAGCCGAGCCCCCGGCGGGCCCGGTCGAGGAGGGCGGCGAGCTGGCCGGCGATGCGGGGCTTGTCCGCCGGGCGGCAGGTGACGACGTCCTGGCCGTCGGCGCGCTCGCCCTGCAGCGAGTAGCGGCCCCGGTCGTTGTCGAACCAGATCAGGTTCGGGATCCGGCCGCGCGGCCCGCCGCGCCGGGCTCCGCCGACGACGAAGTGCCCGAGCCGGAACTTCTGCCCCGAGGTGATCGAGCGCAGTTCGGCCAGCCCGTCGATGTCGGCGTCGGTCGGGCGGCCGTGGCTGCGGTCGGCCACCGCGCGCACCTCGCCGCCGCTGCCGGGCGGGGCGTCGGGCAGCAGCTCGGCGCACACCCGGGGCAGGGTGTCCGGCGCCAGGAAGCTCATCCGCAGCCCCCGGCCGTCGAGCACGCCGACCACGCCGACCTCGCCGGTCGCCACGACCCGCGCGGCCAGCCGCTGCCCGGCGCGCACGTCCAGCAGCCCGGCGGCGGCGATCGACACCTCGGAGCTGCACAGCAGGTACAGCGCGTCCTCGACCTCGGGCTCCGGGCGGCCGTTGCGGGCCAGGCCGGTCGACTCCAGCTCCTGCCACACCTGGGCGGCCAGCCGGTTGCGGTCCTCCGCGGCCTCGCCGACGCGCGGGAGCTCGAACGGGTACTGCCGCACGGTGAGGTTCAGCTGCTCACCGAGCAGGTCGACCGCGGGGATCGACAGGGTGATCGTCTCGACCATCACAGCTCATTTCGAGTCGGGGTGCGCCGGCCGGCGCTGAGATCAGCGGCGCGGGACTCGGCCCGCACCGCAGGCGTTGGTTGCACCCGCGGCACGAGCCACATCGAACAATCCCTAGAAGTCCCGGTAGCTGGCGGGGGCTTCGCCCAGCACCGGCGGGGCGACGAGGCGGCTCTCGCCGTCGTCCTCCTCGAAGAGTTCGTCGGCTTCGACCAGGAACTGCGGCACCGCGCCGCGACCGCTCTCGCCCGGCTTGTAGCCGGCGCCGGCGCGCAGGTCGTCGTCCTCCCGGCGCTCCTCCTTGAAGTCGTCGGCCGACCACGTCATGTTCCGGCCGTAACCGGCGCGGGCCGACGAGGTCCCGTTCCAGGTGCCGGACGATCCCATCGGCCCGAACCCGCCGTCGGCGCGCTGCGTGAGCTTCGGCGCCCGCGCGGGCACGGGACGCTGCTGCTCGGGCGGGCGAGGCGGCTCCGGCTGCGGCTCCGGCGGGCGCGGTGGCGCCGGCGGCGGGCCGGCGTTGACCGGCATCGGACCGCTCGGCTGGCCGTCCGGCCGCGCGGGCGGCGGCCCGACCGGGCGCCCGGCCTGCGGCATCGGACCGCTCGGCGGCCCCTCGGGCGGCGGCCCGGGAGCGACCGGAGGTCGCGGCGGCGGACCACCCAGCGACGGGTTGCCGACCGGAGGCGACGGCGGACCCTGCGGAGCAGGAGGACGCGGTTCGGCCATCGGCGGACCGTCGACGGGCGGCGGCCCGGAGGGCGGCGGCCCGGCGAGCCGGGGACCGGGAGCCTCGTGCCGCGGCGCGCCGTCAGGCGCGAGCGGTGGGGCGTCGGGCCGCGGCGGAGCCTGCGGCGGCGGACCGCTGAGCGGAGCGGCCTGCGGCAGCGGGCCGGGCTGCGGAGGCGGGCCGTCCAGCGGCAGCGGCGAAGGGCCGTCCTGCCGGGGCGGACCGGCCTGCGGCAGCGGACCGCTGCCCGGACCGGAGTCGTGGCGCGGCGGCGGACCGTCCAGCGGAGCGTCGTGACGCAGCGGAGCCTGCGGCGGCGGACCGCTCAGCGGACCGGCCTGCGGCAGTGGGCCGCTTGGCGGTCCCACCTGCGGCGGCGCACCCATCGGAGCGGCGTCCGGTCGCGGCGGCAATCCGTCGATCGGCCCATCGTGGGGCGGCGGCCCGTCCGGACCTGCCGGCGGCAGGTCGTGGCGCGGCGGTCCGGCCTGCGGCAGCTGGCCGCTCGGCGGGCCGGCGTCGTGCCGCGGCGGCAACCCGTCCGGCCCGGACATCGGCCCATCGTGGGGCGGCAGACCATCCCGGCCTGGCGGCGGGGCGTCGTGACGGCGCCCGCCGACCTGCGGCGGCAGTCCGCTCGGCGGCCCGTCGAACGGCGGGGCGCCGGACCTCAGGGCATCCGGCTCGGGCGCCAGCAGCCCGTCTTGCGGTAGCGGGCCGCTCGGCGGTCCCTGCTGCGGCAGCGGGCCGGAGTCGTGTCGGCGCGGTGGGCCGTCCGGCCCGGTCGGCGGGAGGTCGTGGCGCGGCGGTCCCGCCTGCGGCGGCGGGCCGCCCACCAGGCCGTCGTGGATCGATGGCAGCGGGCCGCTCAGCGGGTCGTCCTGCAGCGAGCCGCTGAGGCCGCCGCTGAACCCGGCCGGGCGCTGCGGTTCTTCGAGCGGCTCGGGGCCGAGTGAGCCGGACAGCTCGGCCGGCGGTTCCGGCCGTCCCGGCGGCACGTCGAGCCCGCCGAGGTCGCCGGAGAGCGCCAATCCGCCGCCCGGCGTCTTCGGCGCTTCCGGCCGGTCCGGCGCCGGCCTGGCGTCTTGGGGCTGCCGGCGCTGGTCGTGCTCGAAGCGATCGGCCAGCTGCTCGGCGCGCTGCCACAGCGCGAACGGGTGCGGTTCGGCGGCCAGTGCGGCGAGCTCGCCGCGCAGATCGAGGCGCATCGGACGCGGGGCGGGCGGCCGGGGCCCGCTCGGTGCCGGCGGCACCTCACCGCCGAGCGAGCCGCGCATCGGCGCGTCCGCGCGGCGTCGTCCTCCCGGGCCTGCTGCCCGCTGTTGCGCGTCGAAGCCCGCGGGCCCCGGCGCGGACGCCGGATTCTGCGGTGACGTCACGATTCCCCCAGATATTCGGGACGGTTGCAGCGCCGCGCGACGTCCGGGTGGACCCGAACCGCGGGCGCACTGGAATCGACGCAACGGAGCACGCTGTCGTTCCCCAACTCAACCGACCGCGATGACGCGAAACGGCGGACGGCGCGACGTCTCCCCGAACGCACGCCGAGCTGCCACCTGCATCGATCGCAACATCGCGGGCCCCCTCATTGCATCTGTTACCGCCGAAGAACAGTAGCAGCTGAGGTTCACCCGTATCGGTGTTTCGAGGAATAGCCACTCAGTTGCTGCCGCGACGCCGGAAAAGTGCAGTGCGGCAACGAAATTCGCAAAGCACGAGCAGTTTCCGGGCGAATCGGACAGAAATACTAGACCGTTCAGTGCCGTTAGTCACTAGTGCGGAACCGACGGTGGCGTAGGTAGCCGTTCGAGCGCCAATCTGGTTCCCGGTCACCGCGCGTGCGGGAGAAAAGACCAGGAGGGAAAGAGTCAATGGAATCGCAGCGCAACGCCGACTCGGCGCGCTGGGGCAGCTTCGTCGCGCTGGGGGACAGCTTCACCGAGGGGCTCGCCGACGCGGATCCGAACGGGAGCTTCCGCGGCTGGGCGGACCGGCTGGCCGAGCACCTGACCGCCCACGACCCCGAGCTGCGGTACGCCAACCTCGCGGTGCGCGGCAAGCTGATCCGCCAGATCGTCGACGAGCAGGTGCCCCAGGCGGTGGCGCTGCGGCCCGGGCTGGTCGCCCTGACCGCCGGCGGCAACGACATCATCCGCCCCGGCAGCAACCCGGACGCGGTCGCGGAGCTCTTCGAATCCGCGGTCGGCGAGCTGCGGGCCACCGGCGCCGACGTGCTGATCGGCACCGGCTTCGACACCCGCGACACCCCGGTGCTGCGGCACGTGCGCGGCAAGGTCGGGACCTACAACTCGCACCTGCGGGCGATCGCCGACAAGCACGGCTGCTACGTGATGGACCTGTGGTCGATGCGGGTACTGCGGGACAACCGGGCCTGGAGCGAGGACCGGCTGCACCTGTCCGCGGCGGGTCATCGGCGAGTCGCCCTGCGCGCGTGCGAGGCGCTGGGCGTTCCGGTCGCCGCCGACTGGCGCGAGCCCTGGCCCGTGGTCCCCGGAATGCCCTGGCGGGAGCAGCGCGCCCAGGACATCCGCTGGGCCCGCGAGTACCTGGCGCCGTGGATCAGCCGCCGCCTGCGGGGCGTGTCCAGCGGCGACGGCCGCACCGCGAAGCGCCCCCAGCTGGAGAAGCTCACCGCCGGGCACCCCTCGGCCTGAGCTCTGTGTGGTGCCGTTTCACCTGGTAGTAACGCCTGTGCTGACGAAGCGAAGACCAACCGACCCACGGTCCTCGTCTTTGAAGCGGCGCAGCCGCTCAGCCCAGCACCGCCGCGGGTTCTCGGTGCCCACCCCTCCGGGGTTCTCCCGGCGAGGACAGCCCCGACGTCGTGAATTGGTCATCCATGATGTCGGGGATCCCGCAGCGAGAAGACCGCAGCAACTCCCGCAGAGGGCCGCCACCCGCACCGATGAGCAAGGCGACCACAACTACACGTACAAGACGAAGTGCGGGCCTCCGGCAGGATCACCCACTCCTGGCGCCGAAAGCCCGCACTCACCCCCACGTCCATCCGGGATGAACCCGTCCCGAATGCCAAGCCCCCCTTGCGGCCGCCCCGGCCGGCCACGTGTGCCGACCGGGACGACCGGGCGACAATCCCCCCTGGACTCCCCCCAGAGCCGCCCGTGTGCGAACCATGCACGGCTTGATCCGCACATGATGAAAGTTCCCAGCGGGCGCTACACGGCCGCTAAACGTCGGCTAAACGCCCCTCAGCAGGCGGCCGCGGAGAGGTCTTCCAGCCGCGCGCGGACCTCGGTCGAGCGCGGCGAGCCCTCCGATTCGAAGATCGCCAGCGCGGTGTCCCAGCGGGTTCGGGCCACCGCCAGGTCGCCGCGGGACCGGGCGGCGTCGCCGAGGCCCAGGTACGCGGACGCCTGCCGCATCGCGGAACCGCACTTCAGCGCCATGTCCAGCGCCTCGTGGTGGAACCGCTCGCCGTCGGCGATCCGGCCCAGCTCGATGCTCACCTCGCCGCAGTTGTTCAGCACCATCGCCAGCGTCTCCAGGTCGTCGGCGTCCCGGTACAGCGCCTCGGCCTCGCGCAGGTGCGCCAGCGCCTCCTCCAGCTCGCCGTTGACCTGCTCGACCATGGCGAGGTTGTTCAGCGCCCCCGCCACGAAGTACCGGTCGCCCAGCGAACGGTAGACCCTCAACGCGTCCTGGCAGTGCACTTTCGCCTCTTCGTAGCGCTTCAGGCGGAACAGCACGCTGCCCATGTTGACCTGGGTCATCGCCAATCGCGCGGAATCGCCGGTCCGCACCGCGGCCTGGTACGACTCGTCGTAGTGCGCCAGCGCGGCGTCCAGCCGGCCCGACCGCGAGTACGCGACCCCGAGCCCGGCCGGCATCAGCACCTTGCCCGCCGGGTCGTCCACCGCCCTGGCCGAGTCGAGCCCGTCGCGGTAGATCCGGATCCAGTCCTCCCACGGGCAGCGCACCATCAGGTAGTTGAACTGCAGGCGGGCCAGCGGCCAGGCCAGCTCGTGCATGCCCTCGGCGTTGGCCGCCCGGACGGCGGCGACCAGGTTCGTCCACTCCGCGTCGAACCACTCCAGCGCCTGCGAACGGTCGGTGATCTCCGGCCGGGGCACCTCGGGCCCGCTGGAGAAGTCCAGGTCGTCCCGGGCCGGGCGGAGGAAGCGGCGCGCGTGGTCGGCCGTGACGAGGTAGTGGTTCAGCAGCCTGCGCAGGGCCTCGGTGTCGACCGGGGCCGGCTCGGCCAGCAGGTCGCGGGCGTAGACGCGCAGCAGGTCGTGCATGCCGAACCGGTCCGGCTCGGTCTCGGTGACCAGGTGCGCGAGCGCCAAGGCCCGCAGCCTGCGCTGCGCGTTGGGCGCGTCGGTGCCGCACAGCGCGGCGACGGCGTGCGAGGTGAAGGTGTGGCCGGGCACCAGCCCCAACAGCCGGAACGTGTCGGCGTGCACCGGGTGCAGGCTGCGGTAGGAGATGTCGAACGCGCGGCGGACGCTGGTGTCGACGTCGTCGATGTCCAGCGCGTGCAGCCGGTTGCGCTCGTCGGTCAGCTCGTGCACCAGGTCGGACACGCCGCGCGCCGGGTTCGCCGCGAGCCGCGCAGCGGCGATCCGCAGCGCCAGCGGCAGCCCGCCGCACAGCTCCGCCAGCGCGGCCGCGGCCGCCGGCTCGGAGGCCGACTTGCCGGGCACGCCCGCCCGGTCGAGCAGCTCGATCGCGGTCTCGGTCGGCAGCGTTTCCAGCGGCAGCACCCGCGCCCCGCTGCGCACCACCAGCCCGTCCAGCCGCCGCCTGCTGGTGACCAGCACCAGCGACTCGGCGCTGCCAGGCAGCAGCGGCCGTACCTGCTCGGAGTCCCGCGCGTTGTCCAGCAGCACCAGCACCCGGCGCTTGGCCAGCAGCGACCGGTACAGCGCGGTGCGGTCGTCCAGCTCGACGGGGATCGCATTCGCCGCGACGCCGAGCGCTTTGAGCATGCTGGTCAGCACCTCGCCGGGCGTCAGCGGCTCGCGCTCCGAGTCGTAACCGCGCAGCGACGCGTACAGCTGCCCGTCGGGGAACTCGTGCTCGACGCGGTGCGCCCAGGTCAGCGCGAGGGCGCTCTTGCCGACGCCCGCGGTGCCGGTGAGCACGGCGAGCAGGGTGGAGCCGTGTTCGCGTTCGGCCAGCAGGTCGTCGAGCGCGGCGAGTTCGCCCTGGCGACCCACGAATCCGGCCGGGGCCGGCGGCAGCTCCGCCGGGATCGGGCGCTTGAGCTCGGGCCCCGGTTCCGGTCGGCGCTGCGGGCTGCGCAGCGCCGGGTCGTCGCGGAGCAGCTTCTCGTAGAGTTCGCGCAGCTCGGGGCCGGGATCGAGGCCGAGTTCGTGGGACAGCCGGTGGCGCAGGGCGTGGTAGCGGGCCTGCGCCTCGGCGCGGTGCCCCGCGCGGTAGTGGGCCAGCATCAGCTGGCTGGTGAGCCGTTCCCGCAGCGGATTCCGGTCGACCAGGGTGGACAGTTCCAGCACCAGCTGGTGGTGCCTGCCGAGATCCAGGTCGGCGGCGACGCGCTCCTCCAGCGCCAGCAACCGCAGCTCGTCCAGGTTCGGCGCGACCATCCGGTACAGCCGGCTGCTGGCGAGGTCGGAGAGCACCGGGCCGCGCCACAAGGTCAGCGCCTCGGCCAGCATCCGCGACCGCGCCGCCGGTTCCATGCCGTGCGCGCGGTTGATCAGCGCCCGCGCGCGGTGCGCGTCGATCCGGTCGCTGTCGACCCGCAGCAGGTAGCCGGGCGGGCGGGTGACGATCTCGGCAGATTCCGAGCCGGCGCCGAAGAGCTTGCGCAGCCGGGAGACGTAGCCGTGGATGATGGTCCGGGCGCTGGCCGGCGGCTCGTGCTCCCACAGCGTGTCGATCAGCCGGTCCATCGAGACGACCTGGTTCGGTTCCAGCAGCAGGCAGGCCAGCAGCGCGCGGACCGGGGCGCTGCCCAGCGGTTGCGAGCTGCCGTCGACGCGCACCTCGAGAGGACCGAGCAGGCGGAACTCGAACCCCGCGCCCGGTGCCTCGGTCGAGCTGCCCTGCCCCGCCATCATCTCCAATTCCGACTCTCACTCATGTTTGTTGAGCCTTCAGACAGTCTCGGGTACCGCGCACGGCGAGTCCACACCCCCGGAAAGCCCACGCGGCAGCCGGTCCGCCGCCCAAAACCCGACACACCGTAACGAGGCGCACCCGAACGCATGTCGATCACCGGCCGACGATTCACTCCAATGGAGCCATGTCCGATTCCTCCCTCGGCGTCCGGCCCACGCCGCTGTTGCGGTGAACATCTCCCGGCGACCGGATACGCCAAGTAAAGTCTGGACACGGCGATCACTCGTACGAGGACACTGTGGAAGGAGAGCCGCACCCGTGCCGACCCCGTCCACAGTGGTCGATCGCGCGGTGGCCTGCCTGCTCGGCGGGGCGCTCGGCGATGCGCTCGGCAGTCCGGTCGAGTACGCGCAGCTGGACGGCATCCGCGCCGAGTTCGGCCAGGCAGGCGTGGCCGAACCGCCGCCGCAGGCGCTGCTCGGCGACGCGACGCAGCTGGCGCTGTTCACCGGCGAGGGTTACCTGCACGCCTGGACCACCGGTAACAACGGCGGCAATTGGCGGCCGGTCGAGTCCACCGCCGCCGCCTACCGACGGTGGTTGACCACCCAGCAGGAAGACAAGCCGCAGCCCGGCGCGACCGGCCTGCTCGCCGAGCCCGAGCTGTACGCCAGCCGGGCGCCCGGCCTGACCAGCCTGCGCGCGCTGCAGGAACCCGAGCTCGGCACGCCGGACCGGCCGCGGAACACCTCCAAGGGCTGCGGCGGAGTGGATCGCAGCGCGCCGCTCGGCTTCGCGCCCACCGCCGAGATGGCCTACCAGCTGGCCTGCCAATGCGCGGCGCTCACCCACGGCGGCGTCGGCGGCTGGGCCTCGGCCGGGGCGCTGTCGCTCATCGTGCACCTGGTGGCCGTGCAGGAGCGGAAGCTGCCCGCCGCGGTGGACCAGGCGGCGGGCCGCGTGCTGCGCGAGGACGGCGAGGCCGCCACGGCCCTCGCGGAGGCTTCGACGCTGGCGCGGCTGGGCGCGAGCGTCGGGCACATCGAGCGGCTCGGTCAGGGCTGGATCGGCCCGGAGGCGCTGGCCATCGGCGTCTACTGCGCGCTCGCGATGCCCAAGCCCGACCAGTTCGCCGACGCCCTGCGGCTGGCGGTGAACCACTCCGGGAACAGCGACACCACCGCCGCCGTGACCGGCAGCATCCTCGGCGCCCGGCACGGCACGGCGGTGCTGCCCCGCTCGTGGCTGGCGCGGCTGGAACTGGCGGACGTGATCGAGCGCATCGGCCACGACCTCGGGGCCTCCTGCGTCGGCGAGCAGTTCAACGAACGCCGCTACCTCGGCCTCGCCTGACGCACGGTTTCCGCTGGTGCACACCCGTGCGCATGTTGTGCTGCCATCGCGACGCGAAACACGCACGGCACCTGACCAGCGGAGACTGATCGCTCAGGCGTCGTCCGGCCGGGCGGCCTTGGCCCGGACGACGGCGACGGCCACGGCGAGGAACCCGATGTTGAAGGCCAGCTGCACCGAAACGACCGCGCGGGCGAGCTGGGACACCGCGTACACGTCGCCGAAGCCGACGGTGCTGGTGATCGTCAGCGAGAAGTAGAGCGCGTCGGTCTTGGTGCGCAACGACGCGACCGAGCCCGGATCGTGCCGGACCAGTCCGAAGTAGACAGCCGCGAAGAACAGCACTGCCAGGTACAACGCCGCGGCCACCCCGGCCATGGAGCTGCCGTGGCGCGCGCCGCCGATCCGGAACCGGCGCACCTGGAACAGGATCAGCGAGGAGACCGCGGCCAGCCCGACCGCGAAGACCACGACCGCGTTCACGGTGCCGACGAGGCCGAACCGGTCGACCGGCAGGAGGTAGTAGACGACGGTGCACGCCACCACCGCGCCCAGCGAAGTCGCCAGGTTGATCAGGACCCGCTTCCGGCCGCTCCCAGGCACGACCGCCAGCTTCGGCCAACCCCGGACCCACCGCCATTCGAGCCCCGTGCTCGACCCGCGGTTTCACTGAGGTTTTTCCAACCGCGTTTTGGGTGGCGGTGCGGGTGGCGGAACCTCAGAGGCTCCCTGGACTGTGGGGCCCCTCCTGATGTATGTCCATTGGAACTGCCACCACGTGACCGCAGTTTCAATTGAAACTGTCGTCAGGCGGTGACCGGGGTCCGGGACAGGCGGCGGAGCCGGCGGTTGCCGACCACGCGGCACACCAGGTAGATCACGAACGAGATGATCGTGACGAAGGCGCTCACCGGCGCCCCCGGCGCCAGCGACAGCAGGATGCCGCCCAGCACCGCCACCTCGGCGAACACGACGGCCAGCACCGTCGCCTTGACCGGGCTCGCGGTCACCCGCGCCGCCGCGGCTCCCGGCGTCACCATCAGCGCCAGCACCAGCAACGCGCCGACGGTGTAGACGCCGAGCGCGGTCGCCACGCCAACCAGCACCGCGAACAGCGGCGTCAGCAGTCGCGCCGGAACACCGCGGGCCGCCGCGACGTCCGGGTCGACGCTGGCGAACAGCAGCGGCCGGTACACGAAGGCCAGCACGACCAGGACCGCCGCCGCGCATCCGGCCAGCAGCAGCACGTCCGCGGAATCGACGCCGACGATCTGCCCCACCAGCAGGCTGAACTTGTTCGAGGTCCGCTCCGGGTTGAGCCACAGCAGCAGCACGCCGACGCCGAGCCCGAAGGACAGGATCGCGCCGATCACCGAATCGCGTTCGGTCCCGCGCTGCCCCAGCAGCCCGAGCAGCAGCGCGGCGACCACGGCCCCGGCCAGCGCCCCGACGCCGACGCCCACGCCGATCAGCAGCGCCGCGGCGGCACCGGTGAACGCGAGCTCGGCCGTGCCGTGCACGGCGAAGGACATCTTCCGCGCGACGACCAGCGGCGCCAGGCAGCCGGAGACCAGCCCCAGCGCCGCCGCGGCCAGCAGCGCCTGCTGGACGAACGGGTAGCCGAGCAGGTCGATCGTGGTCGAGAAGTCCAGGATCTTGCCCAGCCCGTCGATGATCGCGTTCACGCTTCTTCCGCCTCTTGCACGTGGTGGTCGTGCTCGTGCTCGTCGGTGCCGGCGACCACCAGCCGCCCGCCGACGCGGGCGACCTCGACGTCGGTGCGGTACAGCTCGGACAGCGTCGCGGAGGTCATCACCTCGTCCGGCGGGCCGATCCGGAACCGGCCGTCGACCAGGTAGAGGACCCGGTCGACCAGCGGCAGCACCGGGTTGATCTCGTGGGTGACGAACAGGACCGCGGCCCCGGCCTCCCGCGCCTGGTTCGCGATCAGCCGGCTGACCTTGCGCTGGTGCGCGATGTCCAGCGACAGCAGCGGCTCGTCGCACAGCAGCACCGCCGGATCGCTGACCAGCGCCTGCGCCACCCGGAGCCGCTGCTGCTCGCCACCGGAGAGCAGGCCCAGCGGCATCCGGGCGTACTCGGTCGCCTCGACCGCGCGAAGCGCCGCGGCGACCCGCTGCTTGCGCTCGCGGCGGCCGCGCAGGCCCGTGCCCCAGTGGTGACCGTCCAACCCGAGACCGACGAGATCGCTACCGCGCACCATCACGGTCGCGTCCAGCGCCCGCTGCTGCGGGATGTAGCCGATCCGGTTGCTGCCCCGGCGGGCCGGCCCGCCGGCGATCTCGACGCTGCCCGCGGAAAGCTGCTGCAAGCCCAGCAGCACGCGCAGGAGGCTCGTCTTGCCGGAGCCGTTCGGCCCGAGCACGGCCAGGAACTCCCCCGGCGCGACGTCCAGGTCCAGGCCGGACCACAGGACTCGGGGGCCGTAGGAGAGCTCCGCGCCGCGCAGCCGCACGGCGGGGGCCGTGGCGGTGGGCGCGAGGACGGTCTCGGTCTCGGGTTTGGCGGTCATATCTCAGCGATTCTGGGTCAGGGCGGCCTGCAGGGCCGTGATCTGGGCGTCCATCCACTGCACGTAGGTCTTGCCCTGCGGCAGGGTCTCGGTCATCTCCACGACCGGGATCTGATTCTGCTCGGCGGCGCTGCGCACGTTGCGGGTGACCGGCGATTCGGTCTGCGGGTTGTAGATGACCGCCGCGGCCTGCTTGGAGTTCACGGCGTTCTGGATCGCGGCGACCGCGGCCGCCGACGGGTCGCTCTCGGCCTCGACGGCCTTGACGAACTCCGGCGGCGTGATGTCCTGCAGGCTCGCCGCTTCCACCAGGTAGTGCGCGACCGGCTCGGTGACGATCACCGGCTTGCCCCGGTTCTGGTCGCCCAGCTCGCCGACCCGCCCCTGCAGCTTGCCGATGTCCTCCGCGAAGAGGCCCGCGGCCTTGCCGAACTGCTCGGCCTTGGCCGGCTGCAGCTTGCTCAGCTCGGCGTTGACCTGGGCCGCCACCTCCTGCACGACGTGCAGGTCGTACCAGACGTGCTCGTTCACCGAATGGTCGTGGCCCTCGTGCCCAGGCTCCTCGTGCCCGCCGTGTTCCTCGTGCCCGCCGTGCTCACCTGCGGGTTCACCCGCGGGCTCGCCCTCGTGCTCGTCCTTGACGGCCTCGATGGTGGGCTTGCCCTGGCCGCTGCTGCCGAGGATCTTCTCCATGAACTCGTCGTATCCGCCGCCGTTGAACACGACCAGGTCCGCGTCGGTGACCTTCGCGGCGTCCTGCGGGGTGCTCTCGTAGGAGTGCGGATCGGCGCTGGGGTCACTGATGATCGCCTCGACGTCGACGGCGTCGCCGCCGACCGCCTGCACGACGCTGGCCCACGCGCTGGTGGAGGCGACGACCTTGATCTTGTCGCCGCCGCCGGCTGCCTGCTCGCCGGTGCCGCAGGCGGTCAGGGCGATGGCGGTGGCGGCGAGGCCGGCTAAGGCGGTGGCAGCAGAGCGGCTGCGGACGGTCATCGGTTGCACTCCTCGGCGATAGGCCGCTTGCGCAGCAGACTGACGGCTAACTGCGAACGGTAACGGAAACCGTTGTCAACTACAGTCTAAGCACGTCTCCGCACAACACTCCACCGACCGGGTTATTCCTGTTGCGCGCGCAACGACGCCCCCGCCAGGACCAGCGGGGGCGTCGGCATGGGGGCCGCGACCGGCGGTGGCCGCCTGAGCAGCCACGATCGGTTCGCGATCAGGCGACCAGGCGATCTCCGGTCTCGGGGTGGAAGAGGTGGATCTCACTGTGGTCGCGCAGGGCGACCTTGACCTGCTGGCCGAGCGCGGGCGGGGTGCGGCCGTCGGCGCGGACGACGAAGCGCTCCTGCGAACCGTTGACGTCGATGGCGCCGTGGATCAGCGCGTCCGCGCCCAGCTCCTCGACCAGCTCGACGGTCATGGCCATGCCGTCGTCCTCGCTGGAGGTCAGCGACAGCGCTTCGGGGCGCACGCCGAAGGTGATCTCCTTGAGGTCGCCCGCGGCGGCCACGGCCTCGCGCGGCAGCGGGATCGTGGCACCGTCGAGTACCGCGCCGTCGCTGGTCAGCGGCACCGTCTTGAGGTTCATCGCGGGCGATCCGATGAAGCCGGCGACGAAGGCGTTGGCCGGGTTCTCGTACAGCTCCCGCGGACTGGCGCACTGCTGCAGCAGCCCGTCCTTGAGCACCGCGACGCGGTGCCCCATCGTCATCGCCTCGACCTGGTCGTGGGTGACGTAGATCGTGGTGGTGCCCAGCCGCTTCTGCAGCGCCGCGATGTTCGCGCGGGTCTCCACCCGCAGCTTGGCGTCGAGGTTGGACAGCGGCTCGTCCATCAGGAACACACTGGGCTCGCGGACGATCGCGCGACCCATCGCGACCCGCTGCCGCTGACCGCCGGAGAGCGCCTTGGGCTTGCGGTCCAGGTACTTCTCGAGGTCCAGCATCCGCGCGGCCTCGGTGACCTTCTCCTTGATGACGCCCTTGGGCGTCTTGCGCAGCTTCAGCGCGAAGCCCATGTTCTCCGCGACCGTCATGTGCGGGTACAGGGCGTAGGACTGGAACACCATCGCGATGTCCCGCGACTTCGGCGGCGTGTTGGTGACATCGTTGCCACCGATGGTGATGCCGCCCTCGTCGACGTCCTCCAGCCCGGCCAGCATCCGCAACGCCGTCGACTTGCCGGACCCCGACGGCCCCACCAGCACCAGGAACTCACCATCGGCGATGTCCAAGGCGAGCTTGTCCACCGCCCGTACCGGTGGACTCCCCTGGTAAACGCGCGAGGCGTTGACGTACGCAACCTCAGCCATCTGTGACACCTTTCACGGAATCGGTCATGAAAACGTAACCGCAAAATCGCTTCGGGTCAGCCCCTCGAATGAACCAACTCGGAGAGTGATCACTCTACGTCGCTCCGTGTTCATGATTCGAACGTGAGTGGGATCTGCATCATGCTCACTTCACCGAGGGGTACTGAACCGTTACGGTTCCTCCATGGCGCGGTCAACGAATGCCCGGCGGCCTGCGACGCTCGCATCGCTCGCTGCAGAACTCGGGGTCTCCCGGACTACGGTTTCCAACGCGTACAACCGTCCGGACCAGCTCTCCCCGGAGCTGCGCAAGCGAGTCCTGGAGACCGCTCGCCGGCTTGGCTACCCGGGTCCGGATCCGGTCGCGAGGTCGTTGCGGACCAGGAAGGCGGGCGCGGTCGGCCTGCTGCTCACCGAGAACCTCTCCTACGCGTTCCGCGACCCGGGCGCCGTCGGCTTCCTCGAAGGACTCGCGCTGGCCTGCGAAGACGCCGGCCAGGGCCTGCTGCTGATCCCGGCGAGCCCGGAGCGCGAAGATGTCGCCTCGGTGCACCGCGCCGGCGTCGACGGCTTCGTCGTGTACTCCGTGCCCGAGGACGACCCGCACCTGGCCGCGGTGCTCGAACGACCCGTCCCGGTGGTGGTCTGCGACCAGCCGCGCCTGGACAACCTGGACTGGGTCGGCCCGGACGACGGGAAGGCCATCAAGAGCGTCGCCGACCACCTGATCGGGCTAGGCCACCGCCGCATCGGCGTGCTGTGCATGCGCCTGGCCCGGGGCCGCAACGACGGGCCCGCGTCGGTGCAGCGGCAGGCCAACGCCAGCTTCCACGTGCAGAAGGCCAGGCTGACCGCGCTGGCCGAGGTGTTCAGCGAGGCGGGCGTGGACTGGACGAAGGTGCCGGTGGTGGAGCGCTTCGACCACACCACGGCCTCCGGGGCGTCGGCGGCGGCGCAGCTGCTGGAGATCGACCCCGAGATCACCGCCATCGTGTGCACCTCGGACATCCTCGCCCTCGGCGCGCTGAGCGAGGCCCGCAACCGCGGCCTGCGGGTGCCGGAGGACCTGACCATCACGGGCTTCGACGGCATCCCGGACGCGGAGCGGGCGGGCCTGACGACGGTGCGCCAGCCGTGGCTGGAGAAGGGCCGTGCGGCCGGGCGCCTGCTGCTGGAGGCCAGCGAGCCGGGCCGCCCCCGCCACATCCAGCTGGAAACCCAGCTGATCACCGGTGCCACCTCGGCCCCGCCCCGCTCGGCGGAGGAGCGCTGGTTCGGCCCGTGATCACGTTCCGGGCAGGCCGCCGTCCACGGCGGTGCAGCCGCCGGTGACGTGCCTGGTGAGGTCGCCGGCGTAGGCGACGATCGCGGCGGCCACGTCCTCGACCCCGGCGACCCGGCCCAGCGGCGTGCGCGCCCCGGTCCCGTCGATCATCGCCCGCTGCTGCGCACCGGCGTTGGCGTCGGTGGGCACGAATCCGCGCGCCACGATGTTCACCCGGATGCCGCGCTGCCCGAGTTCGACGGCGAGCATCCTGGCCAACATGTCGTTGGCCGCACCGACTGTCTGGGACGCAAGGGTCGGTTTCGGGCGAAGCCGGCGCACGGTGTGAAGGCGAGGTGGCGATTTCGCGCGAAACCGCCGTCGGCGTCGGGCACGGGGCTTCCCGACTCCGCCTGAAATCGGAAGTCTCCTCGGCCTGGTGGGTCAGTAGTTCGCCCACTCGCCCTGGGCGTACTGGAGGATCGTCGGGTGCATCAGGGTCGACGGTTCCAGGCCCGGGATCCTGGTGCGGTCCGGCGAAAACGTCGCCGCCGCTTGCAACGTCGCCGCATCCAGGGACCGCAGCGGCGGAGCGTCGGCCGCGAGCCGCAGCGGCGGCGCCCCGGGCGAGGCGAGCGGTGTCGGGCCGGACGCGACGAGCGGTGTCGGGCCGGACGCGACGAGCGGTGTCGGGCCGGACGCGACTATCGAGGGTCCGCCCGTCGTGTGATCGTCCGCAATTTCCATTGAAATCGAAGGTCCAATTTCCATTGAAATTGCGGACCCCGGGGCGGAACCCGGGGTGGGCGAGGCGGAACCCGGGGTGGTTGGGGGTGGTTGGGTGGGGGTTGCGTTGGCCAGGTGGAAGCCCCATTCGCCGAAGCTGGGCATCGCGATCTGGTACGGGACCGTGTTCAGGCCCGCCGACCTCATCGTCGACTCGATGCACCAGAATGCCTTCGGCGCGAAGAACGGCGAACCCGCCTGCACCACCACTCGCGCGTTGTCCGACATCGCCTGCCGGACCAGGCCGTAGAACTCCGTCGAGTACAGCTTCGCCGTCGCCGTGGAGTCCGCGTCGGGCATGTCCACGAGCACCACGTCGTAGCGTTCGCGGTTGTCCCGCAGCCAGCTGAAGGCATCCGCCGCGATCGCCCGCACCCGCGGATCCGCGAAGGCGTCTTTGTTCAAAGCGGACACTCGGGGGTCGGTGCGCGCCAGCTCCAGCACCGCCGGGTCGAGGTCCACCAGCGTGGCCTCGCGGACATCCGGGTACCGCAGCACCTCGCGCAGCGCCAGGCCGTCGCCGCCGCCCAGCACGAGCACCCGCTCCCGCGGCCCTGCCATCGCCGGGTGCACCAGCGCCTCGTGGTACCGGTACTCGTCCATCGAGCTGAACTGCAGGTCTCCGTTGAGGTACAGCCGGGTGTCGCTGTTCCCGTTCAACGAAACCGACTCGGTCAGCACGACGTCCTGGTACGGCGTGCGCTCCGAATGCACCACCGGGTCCGCGTACAGCGCCTGGCGCGCGGTGACCTCGAAGTCGTCGGCGAACGCGTAAGCCCCGACGAGCACGCCGCCGACCAGCACGGTCGCCCCGGTCAGCAGCAACGTCGCGCGCTTGGAGAGCTCCCGGCGGAAGACGGTGAGCACCAGCCCGATGCCGGCGGCGGCGTTGACCATGCCGACCAGCAATGCGCCCTGCACCTGCCCGAACAGCGGCAGCAGCAGGAACGGGAACGCCAGCCCGCCGACGAGACCGCCGACGTAGTCGGCCGCGAACAGGTCGGCGACCGCGGAACCCGCGTCCTGTCGCCGGATCCGCTGCAGCAGCACCATCAGCAGCGGGATCTCCGCGCCGATCAGCACGCCGAGCACGAGCGCGGTGGCGATCAGCGCG
Source organism: Saccharopolyspora sp. NPDC045941 (assembly GCF_056431445.1). Lineage (NCBI taxonomy): Bacteria > Bacillati > Actinomycetota > Actinomycetes > Pseudonocardiales > Pseudonocardiaceae > Saccharopolyspora > Saccharopolyspora sp. NPDC045941. The sequence goes on along the minus strand of NZ_JBWKKU010000025.1, from coordinate 55,709 downwards.
GGCATGTACAGGCTCAGCCACGCGAACGCGGCGTACAGCCCGAGCACGCTGATCCCGCCGAGCAGAGCGAGCAGCAGTTCGATGCCCGCGAACGCCGGAGCCGCCCAGCGCTGCAGGGGTTTCGCGGCGAGCGCGCCGACGCCCATCGCGAACACCATCAGCGACAGCACGATCGACGCCTGGCCGACAGTGTCGCCGATCAGGTAGCTGCCGAGCGCGACCAGCGCCAGCTCGTAGACCAGACCGCAGGCGGCGCAGATGAAGACGGCCACCAGCACCGCGGTCCTGGCGACCCGGCCGCGCGGCTTGACCGGATCGGCGGGCTCGGCGGCGGGCTCGGCGCTCACCGACACGCGCTGCTCACCAGATCGAGGCGGCGATGATCACCGCGATCACCACGTGCGTGGTCGCCGAGACCCAGGTCGCCGGGTGCATGTTCGGGGACGAGAGCTCGTCGCCGAGCTTGCCGGGCGTGACCGCGTCGATCAGCAGGAACGACAGGCTCATCAGGATGAGCCCGAGGAGACCGAAGACGAGGGTGTCGATCAGCCCGGCGATCAGGTCGTCGGCGCTGCCCACGATCGCGGTGGTCAGGATGATCCCGACCCCGATCAGGCCGGAGACCAGCAGCAACGCCGCATTCGGGTTGCGCTGGACCCAGATCAGGTCGCGGAGCTTGCCCGGCGTGGCCAGGTCGACGAGCACGTAGCCGAGCGCCATCATCGCCACACCGATCACCCCGTAGGCGACGGCGGCGATCAGGCCGGCGAGCATTTCCTGGAGCAAGGTGAGGCCCTTCTGGTGTCGTGTTCGGTGCGGTCAGCGACGGGGGCCTGCCGGCGGCGGCCCCTGCGGCGGCGGTGGCCAGGACTGTCGCGGACCCCCGGGCGGCGGAGGCCACCCCTGCTGCCCCGGCGCCGAGGGTCCTCGCGGCGGGTGCGGTCCGCTCGGCGGCGGACCCTGCAGCGGCGGTGCAGGCGGCGGCCCTTGTGATCCGCCCGGTGGCGGACCCTGCGGCGCGGGCGGCGGCGATCCCGGACCAGGCGGTCCACCCTGCGGCGGCCCAACCGGAGCCCCCTGCAGTGGCGGTCCGCCCTGCGGTCCCGGTGGCGGCGCAGGCGGAGTGTCCGATGTGGACTTCTGCTTCGCGCGGCCCCGGAAGCCCAGCAGCAGACCGAGCACCACGACGACGCCCAGCCCGCCGAGCCACGCCCAGGGCACCCAGTCCGAGCCCGAACCGTCGCCCTTCGGCAGCGGCGGGACCGAGGCGGTGCCCGACGCGTCCTCGGTCGCCTTCGGCGCCGTCAGCACGCCGTTCTCCACCAGCAGCAAGGGCAATCCGAGCGCGGCCTGCCCGGTCGCGGTCACCGTTTCCTCGGCCAGCGAGTCGGCGGTGACGCCGAGGTTCACGAAGTCGTCCGCGTCCAGCTGCGCGTCGAGGTCGCCGGACGCCACCACCTTGATGTCGGCCGAATCAGCGTCGTCGGTTTCGCCGGCGGCGGCCACGAACACCTGGGTCTCGGCCCAGCGCGGGCAGCTGTCGGCCGGCACGCCGGGGCCGCGGCTGGAGCCCTGGTCGAACTGCTCCGTCGAGCCGTCGACCAGCTTCCAGCCGAAGCACACCCCGTGCGCCCGCTCCGCCTCCGCGAGCCGCTGCGCGAGCTGCTGCGCATCGGCGGGGGTGAACCGCTCGATCGGCGGCCCCGAGTAGCTCGTGCCGCCCAGGTAGTAGGTGGTTTCCTCCGAGGTGAAGGTGTTCTGCGCGGACTCGCCGCCGACCGTCCCGGCGACCGCCAGGCCGACGATGAGGACGGCGCCCGCGGTCACGGCGAACTTGGCCTTGCTGCCGCTCATTTGCCCGCTCCCGGCCCCCGGCCGCGGAAGCTCTCGCCGTGCGGGCTGCTCCAGCCCCAGACGCCGCCGACGTGGCTGTGGTAGCGGCGGTAGGCGCGGTCGGAGTCCATCAGGTGGATCACCGATCCGGGTGCCTGCGGCTGGATGATCACCGCGTCGCCGGAGTACCGCAGGTAGATGCCCGACGAGTCGGCGTACTGGGACTGCGGGCGCCACTTCGAGGTGATCTCGGCGGCGACGACGCTCGGCGGTTTCGGGCTGGTGTAGGCCCGGTTGTCGGAGTCGCCGGACAGGTCGAGGTGGGCGGCGCGGGTGTAGTTCTTCGCGACGTAGCCGTGCGGCCCGGTGCCGGTGGAGAAGATCGTCACCAGCCCGATGATCAGGGCCAATACCGCGGCCGCGCCGGCGATCACGAACCAGAAGCGAGGTTTCACCGGTCAGCCCGCCGTCGGGTAGATGAGCACGTCGTAGCGGCTGAGCGCTTCGCCGCTGCTCGCTTCCCAGTCGGCGCCGCCGTAGGACTCGAAGCCCAGCATCGATCCGTCCGAGGCCTCGTAGTCGTGGTAGCGCACGGTGCCCCGCTCGGCCAGGCCGGTGGTGGCCTCGCTGCGGAACTCGGCGCTGCCGGATTCCTCGGAGTGGTAGGTGCGGCCGCCGAAGTCGATCGTCTTCGGGCCGGGCTCGCCGGCCTCGGCGACGGGCGTCCACAGCGAGAGGATCAGGTCCGGGTCCTCTTCCACGGCCAGCCACACCTGCCCGCCCTTGGCGTCGTCGAGCAGGTGCTCCGCCCAGGTCCAGCCGCCTTCGTCGAGCCGGAGGGTGCCGCGGACGGTGTAGGTGCTGCCGCGCACCTCGACGATGTCGCCGGCCTTCAGCGCCCGCGGGTCGCCGCGCAGCGAGTCCTGGTCACCGGTGTGGAACGGATCGCCGGGCCGGGTTTGCGGTTTCGCGGCGGAGCGCTTGGCCCGCACCCCCATGATCACGGCGAACACCGCGACGACGATCAGCACGATGATCACGACGATCAGCGTTGCGGTCAGTCCGTTCACCCGTCCGCCTTCCCCTCGTGCGAGCGTCCGGCACAGAGCGTATTAGCCCGCCCCCGACGGGATGACATCAATCGCCCAAATCGTGACCAGTTGAACGTTGAACGGACCAATCAACGCGCTGAGTGGCGAACGGTCCGTTCACCCCACCCGGCAGGCGGAAGCGAACGGACCGATCACGCCGCAGAACGAGGCGAACAGGCCATTCACCCCACCGAACAAAGCGAACGGTCCGTTCACCCCACCCGGCAGGCGGAAGCGAACGGACCGTTTGCGCCGTAGAACGAGGCGAACAGGCCGTTCGCCTCTCCTCGACAGAACTAGGCGGACAGCAGCTGGGCGCAGCGGATCAGGCCCAGGTGGGAGTACGCCTGCGGGTGGTTGCCCAGGGAGCGCTCCGCGATCGGGTCGTACTCCTCCGACAGCAGCCCCGTCGGACCGGCCGTGTCGACGATCTGCTGGAACAGCTCCTCCGCCTCGGTGCGGCGGCCGATCAGCAGGTACGCCTCGATCAGCCAGGCCGCGCACAGGTGGAAGCCGCCCTCGTCGCCCGGCAGCCCGTCGTCGCGGCGGTAGCGGTACACGGTGGACCCGCTGCGCAGCTCCGCCTCGATCGCCGTGACGGTGGCCTGGAACCGCTCGTCGGACGGGTCGATCAGCCCGGACAGCCCGACATGCAGCGACGCCGCGTCCAGGTCCGAGCCCTCGTAGGCGGTGGTGAACGCCTGCACGTCCGGGTGCCAGCCGTTCTTGACCACGTCCTGGCCGATCTGGTCGCGCAGCGGCGCCCACGACGGGTCGGCCTCGCGGCCGTACGCGGTCGCCAGCTTCACCGCGCGGTCCAGCGTCACCCAGCACATGACCTTGGAGTACACGTGGTGGCGCGGCACGTCGCGCTCTTCCCAGATGCCGTGGTCGGGCTCGAACCAGCGGTGCGAGACGGCCTCGGCCATCGCCTTCACCAGGTCCCAGTCCACGTCCCGGATCCGGCCGGTGGCCTGCGCGAGGTGCGCGATCAGCTCCACCACGGGCCCGAACACGTCCAGCTGCACCTGCTGGTCGGCGAGGTTGCCGACGCGGACCGGCCGCGATCCGGCGTAGCCGGGCAGGCTGTCGATCACGGCCTCCGGGCCGAGCCCGGTGCCCTGCAGCGTGTACAGCGGGTGCAGCCGCTCCGGGCCGGGCAGCGTCTCCAGCACCCGGTGCAGCCAGTTCAGGAACGCCTCGGCCTCGCCGGTGGAGCCGAGCGTGACCAGCGCCTGCGCGGTCATCGCGCCGTCGCGCAGCCAGCAGTACCGGTAGTCCCAGTTGCGGACGCCGCCGATCTCCTCCGGCAACGAGGTGGTGGCGGCCGCCATGATCCCGCCGGTGTCGGTGTTGCACAGTCCGCGCAGCGTCAGCGCCGAGCGGGCGACCAGGTCGCGCTCCACGTCGGGCAGCGACAGGGTCTTCATCCACTCCGACCAGTACCGGTCGGCGACGTCGCGGCGTTCGGCCTCGGTGTCCGCCGACGACAGGTCTTCGGTGCCGCAGCGCAGCTCCAGCACGACCGGGTTGTCCTCGCGCGGGTCGACGACCGCGTGCGCGGATTCGTGCATGCCGTCGGAGGTGATCTCCCACTGCACGCCCGGCGAGTACAGCACCATCGGCTCGGCCGTGCCCTGCACCCGCAGCCCGCCGGCCTCGGCGGTCAGCCGCACCGGCACCTGCCCGAACTCGGGGCGCGGCGCGAACTCCACCGCCGCCGGCACGCCGCCGCTGATCACCCGCACCAGGTCGGTGCGGTGGCTGTCGGTGCCGTGCGCGAGGTAGTCCGTGACCAGCAGCCGCGACCAGCGGGTTTCCACGATCATGGTGTTCGGCACGTACCGCTGGCCCAGCGGCAGCGGGCTGCGCTGGGCGCCGTTGCCGCCCTGCGGGCGGACCGTGAAGTGCCCGGCGCCGGGGCCGCCGAGCAGGTCGGCGAACACCGCGGCCGAGTCGGGGCCGGGGTGGCACATCCAGGTCAGCCGCGCGTCGGGGGTGACCAGGGCGACGGTGCGCTCGTTGGACAGCATCGTCAGCCGCTCGATCGGCGGGGCCTGCTCGCCGTAGAGCCAGGTGCGCCGTTCCTCCATCAGGAACGCCAGCACGGTCGCGACCTCGGTGGTGCTGTCGATCCGGTTGGCCGCCAGCGTGTCCCCGTCGCCGACCTTGATGCCCAGGTCGGGGCCGTGCAGCCGGGCGAAGGCCTTCTCGTCGGTGACGTCGTCGCCGAGGAAGATGGCCGCGGTGGCGCCGACCTGGTGGCGCAGCGCGTCGAGCGCGTTGCCCTTGTCGGTCTGCACCACGGCCAGCTCGATGACCGCCTTGCCCTCGGTGACCTGCACGCCTTCCCAGGCCGCCGGGCCGGTGCGGACGGTGTCCAGCACCTCCTCGGCCACCTCGGCTTCGGCGCGCCGGACGTGCACCGCGACGCTGGCGGGTTTGTTCTCCAGCGTGACGCCGGGTTTGCCGCGCACGATGTCCTGCAGGGCGATCTGCAGCTCCGTGCGCAGCTGGGTGGCTTCGGGTTCGAGTTCGTGCACGAACCCGACGTCGAACTCCGAGCCGTGGCTGCCGACGAGGTAGACCTCGGCGGGCAGCCGGGACAGGGTGGCGAGGTCGCGCAGCGCGCGGCCGGAGATCACCGCCGTGGTGGTCGCCGGCAGCGCGGCCAGCGACCGCAGGGCGTGCACCGATTCGGGCAGCGGTTTGGCCTGGGTGGGGTCCGCCACGATGGGGGCGAGGGTGCCGTCGTAGTCGCAGGCGACCAGAAGTCGAGGCGTCCGCGCGAGCTGCACGATCACGCGTCGCAGCTCGGCAGGAAGGGCTTCGGCGGTCAACGCCATACTCCTCAGGGGGGCGCGGTCAAGTCGTTTGTGGATCGATCCCGTTCGCGCCACGGTGGTGACCGTCGACGGCGAGCGGTTCGAACAAGTATCGCTGAGGCCGGGCCGCCCGTGTTGTGGACCGGTTACTCGCGGCTACTCCACGAGCGGTGCGCCCAACGCTTCGAGGAACGACCGCGCCCAGCGGTCGACATCGTGCGTGAGCACCTGCCTACGCAGTGCGCGCATCCTACGGCGTCCTTCGGCCTCGTCGATGTCGAGGGCCGCGAGCAACGCGTCCTTGACCCCGTCCAGGTTATGCGGGTTCACCAGGAACGCGCTCGTGAGTTCCGCCGCAGCCCCGGCGAATTCGCTCAGCACCAGCGCGCCGCCGAGGTCGTGGCGGCAGGCCACGTACTCCTTGCACACCAGGTTCATGCCGTCCCGCACCGGCGTCACGACCATGACATCGGCGGCGCAGTAGAAGGTCACCAGGTCCCTGCGGTCCACCGAGGTGTGCAGGTAGTGCACGGCCGGGTGGCCGACGCGGCCGAACTCGCCGTTGATCCGCCCGACCTCGCGCTCGATGTCCTCGCGCATCTGCTTGTAGTGCTCGACGCGTTCCCGGCTGGGCGTGGCGATCTGGATCATCGTCACGTCCTCGGCCTTGACGTGGCCTTCGGCGAGCAGCTCGTGCATCGCGTGCAGCCGCACGTCGATGCCCTTGGTGTAGTCGAGGCGGTCGACGCCGAGCATGATCTTCTTCGGGTTGCCGAGCTCGGCGCGCAGCGTCTTCACGCGCTGCTGGATCTCCTTGGTGCGCGCCAGCTTGTCGAGCCCGGCGGCGGCGATGGAGATCGGGAACGCGCCGACGCTCACGGTGCGGTCGCCGACCTGCACGACGCCGGGCCGGGAGCGGACGCCGACCTGGCCGCGGCTGGGTTCGAAGCCGGCCAGCCGGCGGGCCAGCCACAGGAAGTTCTGCGCGCCGCCGGGCCGGTGGAAGCCGACCAGGTCGGCGCCGAGCAGCCCGCGCACGATCTCGGTGCGCCACGGCAGCTGCATGAACAGCTCGACCGGCGGGAACGGGATGTGCAGGAAGAACCCGATGCGCAGGTCGGGCCGGAGCTCCCGGAGCATCGCCGGGACCAGCTGCAGCTGGTAGTCCTGCACCCACACCGTCGCGCCTTCGGCGCTGACCGCGGCGGCGGCCTCCGCGAACCGCTTGTTGACCCGTCGGTAGGAGTTCCACCAGGCGCGGTTGTAAACCGGCGGCACGACCACGTCGTGGTACAGCGGCCACAGCGTGGCGTTGGAGAACCCCTCGTAGTACTCGGCGAATTCGTCCGCCGACAGCGGCACTGGGTGCAGCTGCAGGCCGTCGTCGCTGAACGGTTCGACCTCGATGTCGGCGACGCCGGGCCAGCCGACCCACGCGCCGCGCCGGGCGCGCAGGAACGGCTCCAGCGCGGTGACCAGCCCGCCGGGGCTGTGCCGCCAGCGTTCCGTGCCGTCGTCGAGGCGTTCCAGATCCACCGGCAGCCGGTTCGCGACCACGACGAAGTCCGCTCGATCGGGCGTGCTGCCCTTGCTCACCGGTATTCCTCCCGCCGTGTCGGCCACCTGTCGCGAGGCTAGCCAATCCAACCTGCCGCTGCGTGCTGCGTGTGGTGCAAACCGACCCGGCCTGCCCGTGGGTCGTCCGGCCCGTCGGAACGCCGCCGGAAGACCCGCAACCGATCAGTCGATCCGGCGCTTGGCGGGGCGCAGCGGGCCGGACATCCGCGGCCCGGCGAACCGGCGTTCCAACCTACCGAGCCGGGAGCGGACCGGCTGCGCGAGATATTCGCCGAGCACCACGCCGGCGCCGAGCGCGAGCCCGGTGGCGACGGCGAGCATCAGCGTGGAGATGCCGGTCGGGCTGCCCAGCACGGACAGCTCGTACAGCCCGCGGTAGGTCGCGAAGCCGGGCAGCAGCGGCGCGACGCCGGAAACGGCGATCACCAGCGCGGGAATCCCCAGCCGCCGTGCGATGATCCCGCCGATGAAGCCGACCACGGTGGTCGCCACGGCGCCGGCCAGCACGGTGTGCACGTCGACCAGCGTCAGCAGCGAGTGCACCGCGGCGGCCACGCCACCGCCGATCCCGGCCGCGAGCAGCGGCCGCGGCGGCGCGTAGCTGGCGAGCGCGAAGCAGGCCGACGTGGACGCACCGGCGAGCATCTGCACGGGCAGGTGCAGGGCCGGCGCCAGCACTTCGACGCGTCCGAGGCTCTGCGCGTCCAGGCTGGCGACGGACTCACCGCCGATGCGCAAGCCGATGTACAGCGAGAGCACGACGCCGGCGATCAGGCCGGCGGACATCAGGGCCAGCTCGGCGATCCGTCCGGCGGCGGTGACGTTGTAGCCGGTGATGGCGTCCTGCATGGAACCGACCACGGTCATACCGGACAACAACACGATGATGCTCGCCGCGATCGCCAGCGCGGCGTTGTCGAGCATGCCGGTGGCGTAGCAGCCCAGCGCGACCGCGGTGGCGATCGCCCCGCCGACGGCCTGTTGGAAGAAGAACGGCAGCGCGCGCTTGTTCAGCAACCGCCCGACGCGGTCCACCAGCGCGGTCGATCCGGCGGCGACCAGCGGCAGCAGCGGGGTGGCGCCGCCGCCGAGCAGCACGGCCAGCGAGGCGGCCATGCCGGCCCAGGACAGCGTGGCGACCCAGCGCGGGAACGGGTGCGGCGCAGTGGTGATCCGGTCCAGCTCGGCGTAGGCCTCGGCGGCGGTCAGCTCGTTGGCGGTGATCCGCCGCAGCAGCGTCTCGACGTCGTCGAGGCGCGTGTAGTCGAGGGAGCGGTTGCGGACCACTCGCAGCGAGGTGATCGGCGGCAGGTCGGTGCCCCGGTAGGTGGACACCGTGATCGACGTGTAGATGACGTCGACCTCGGTGTGCGGCAGACCGTAGGCGCTGACCACGGCGATGATCGTCGCGGTCACATCCGAGGCGCCGGCCCCGCTGGCCATCTGCACCTCGCCGATGCGCAGCCCGAGGTCGAGCACGAGGTGGACGGTGGACTCATCGGGCAGAGCCGGCCCGTAGACGACGTTGCGAGTCCCGGGCGGCATGGTCAGTTCCGGGTCGCGCCGCCGCAGCACACCGCGGGCGCGGTGCGTGATTCCCACTGCTGGTCTTCCTTCCTGCCGGGCCGCCTTGCGAGCGGGCCGCCGTGCCTGATCTTCCCCTCGGGCATCGCCTGTCATGAGCCGACCGTTGCACCCTCGTTCTGTGTCGTCCATCACTGGTTTCCGGTCAGTCGTCGACCGCACCGGGAGTCACCGCCCGGCGCCGGTCGCGCGGCCGCTTTCCACCCCGGGCGGATGGACGCATACGATGTCCCCGCACGACGGAAGTGCATGCCGCTGTAGCTCAGTTGGTAGAGCGCCCGCCTTGTAAGCGGACGGTCAGGGGTTCGAGTCCCCTCAGCGGCTCCAAAGGTACCTGACCTGCGCTTTTGACGAAATCAGACGATCTGTCGATTGCAGCACAAAAACGCCCCGCCCGGCATCGGCCGAGCGGGGCGCATTGGGTTCGAACGGCCGACGCTGAAGTTTCGGCAGCTCATGTCCCGTGAGTGGTTTGGGGTGTCATAGCGCCCCAAAACACTCACGGCCACCTACCTGCGGAACCCACCCGCCTTGACCTTGCCGAGGAAGGCGTCGAAGGCGTCACGGCTGAACGCCAGGACCGGACTCGACTCGCCGAGCTTGGAGTCCCGAACGCCACGAGCGCCGGGCGCAACGCCGACCTCGACGCAGTTGCCGCCGTCGTTCCCGCTGTAGCTGGACTTGTGCCAAACATCGTTGGAGTCCAAGAGTTCAGCGACTTCAACGCAGTTGTCGTTCCCGCTGCTGTAGCTGGACTTGCGCCAGGTCACCGGTCCCAGGCCAGGGGCACGCATGGCACTGCTCCCTCACTCGAGCTCGTTGGCTCGTTGTTCGAGTAGCCGCGCTGACTCCTTGTCATCAAGCGCCGCAACTCTGAGCCTATCGAAAGCTTGAACGTACACGTTGGTGTGACTTGGGCGATCCAGGTAATCGGCATCGGTCAAGCCTTCGAGGCACGCGTAGGTCGCAACCGGGTCAGCGAGGTGGAGCACTGTGAACGGAGTGCCGATGGCGACGTGCTCGCCCCGGCTGTACGGCAAGATCTGAACGGTGACATGCCGGAGATCCACTAGCTCGCGGATGCGCCGCAGCTGCGCGCGTAAGACATCCCGGCCGCCGACCTCGCAGTACAAGACGCCTTCACCAAGAACAACCGAGATCTCGCGGGAATCGTTGCGCACGATCATCTCGCCACGCTGGGTGCGTTCGGCTGCTCGCTCGTCGATCTCCGACGCTGGCGTGAGCAGTGACGTCGAAAGAACCGCACGCGCGTAGTCCTCGGTCTGCATGATTCCTGGTACGAGATCGACCTTGAACGCCTTGACTTCAGCAGCGGCGGCTTCCAACGCCGTGTAGGTCCTCGCCCAGTCGGGAACGCGACTCGGGCGATCCCGTTTGCGGGCATCCGACGCCAGCCGACGGAGCTTCTCAATCTCGTCCGCATCCGCAACGCCGAACAGGTCGATCAGGACATCGATCTCGGCTGCGGCAATCGTGAGCTCGCCCTTCTCAACACGAGTCAGCTTGCCTGCGTACCAGTCGAGCCGGTCGGCGATCACCTTCGGCTTGATGTCGTTTCGCTCGCGGAGTTCGCGCAGCAGCAGGCCTAGCTGAACACGCCGAACTGCCGGGTTCTTCTCCGGAGTAACCATCTCGTCCTCTCATCGTGCCGTCGAACCGCATCTTGCCGCGTGCGCTCGCCGAAGTCTCCAAGATCGCCCGTCCAGGTAATACCAAACCTGCAATTGCAAGTTGTAGTTTGGTGTCACTGTTGGTCAGGTGAGCCTGCCGAGGCAATTGGGGCACATGCGATGACGGGCGGATCGCGAGGAGAGACAGTGTTGGTTGCGAACGAGACGGGACCCGATCCGTGGTTGGTTCCGCATCTGGATGCGTTGCGGGCGAGCGTTCTGGCCGGGTTTCGGTTCTTGCACCTGCCTCGGTTCGACGATGTTCTTGTCCTGCAAGGACTTCGGATCGCGCACGGGGCGATGGACATGTTCCGGGCGAGTTCGGCCGACGATGCGCTCGCGGCACGGTTCCGCGTCGAGGACCTGGAAAGCAGCTCCCCGCAAGCGATTTGGCACCGGTACGGGCCGGTCGTCGATGCCGTCTACGCGCTGCTTGAGCTGCCGCCGCACGGCTCGCCCGGCGCGCCTAGCTTGGCGCGGTCGCGGTCGCTGTGGCTTCCCGGCGATGACCTGCTTCGGAACGGAGGAATGGGATGACCTGGCTGCTGTGGTTCTTCGCGGGATATGTGCCCGGACTCGCCGTGCTGGTCATCGCGTTGTGCCGACTGCACGGACGCGAGCCGACCGGTCAGCACTCCGGCTCCGGCGACGGTGCGCTGACCGTCGAGCTCCTCATCGCGCGCGTCGAAAACGACCAGGTGTCAACGGATTGCTACGGCAGGCACGCTCTGCGCGATCCGGGTCTGTTCCGGGTGGCGGTGTAGCCGTGGCCGCGAATTCCAAGCCACCGCGCGTGGTCCGGGTGAAGCACACCAAGCCGAATCGGTTCCTGCCGATGGCCTGGCGCGTCGAGCGGCTCTCGCCCACCGAGGCCTACACCATCCGCTGGGGGCGCGGCGCGGGCTACTTCACCGTCCACCGCGGCGACATCGGCAGCTCCCCCGACGACGCCCACCTGATCGACACCGTCCACATAGGTCACGACTGGGCGGACGAGGCCGACGTGGCCGCCCAGCTCCGGACCTGGTTGCGCCACAAGGCCAATCCCCACCGCCGAACGGCGTGACCCGAGATCCCGCCCGATGCCACCTCCCCCCCGACCCCGAGGCATCGAGCGGACGGCCGGTCGGCGCATGCCCCGCGCCGACCGGCCACCCGGGTAGGACCTGCGTCCAGGTCCTCCGGCCGCGGGTCCCGGGCTGCTGCGCCAACCGGACGGACTCGCGACCCGCACGCAGGACCGTCAGCGGCCCTGCAGGGACTTGACGTTGTTGCCGAGAGTCCAGGACTTCGAGCCGTCCCAGTTGATCGACCAGGTCATCAGGCCCTTCAGGCCGCCGTTGTAGTTGTTCCACGCCTGAGCCACCAAGTTCGGCGACATGTAGCCGCCGCCCGCGCCCGGCTGGGCGGGCAGGCCGGGAACCTGCTTGTCGTAGGGCACCTTGATCGTGGTGCCCTGGATGACCAGGCCGTTGTTCAGGCAGTCCGTCTGCACCACGAAGCCCTCGACCGTGCCCGCCTGGTACGAATCGCCGGAGCAGCCGTACATGCTGCCGTTGTAGTACTGCATGTTCAGCCACCACAGCCGGCCGTTGTCCGCGTACTTCTTCACGATCGGCAGGTACGCGCCCCAGATCGATCCGTAGGTCACGCTGCCGCCGGTGACGTACGCGGTCTCCGGCGCCATCGTCAGGCCGAAGTTGGCGGGCATCTTGGCTAGCACGCCGTCGATGATGCGGATCAGGTTGGCCTGCGACGGCGAGAGCTCGTTGATGTTGCCGCTGCCGCTGAGCCCGGTCTCGATGTCGATGTCGATGCCGTCGAAGTTGTACTTCTGCAGGAGCGGGACCACCGTCTCGACGAACCGGTCGGCGACGGCGCTGGACGACAGGTCGATGCCCGCCGTGGCGCCGCCGATCGACATCAGGATCGTCAGCCCGTTCGCCTTGGCCTCGCACATCTCGGCGGGCGTGGCCACCTTCACCGTGCTGTCCATCCCGTCTTCCCACAGGACGGTGCCGTCCGAGCGGATGACCGGGAACGCCGCGTTGATCACGTTGTAGCCGTGCTCGCGGATGGCAGGGTCGGTGATCGGCGTCCAGCCGAACGGCGGGTGCACGCCGTTGGCCGCGCCGTCCCAGTTCTCCCAGTAGCCGTGCAGCACCTTGCCCGCGGGCTTCGACTTCACCGGGCACGTCTCGGCCGCCGCGGAAACCGGGTTCGCGGCGTTCGCCACCGGCTGCGCCTCGGTCCCTGCCGCGACCTGCGGGATCGACAGCGCGGCGACGAACGCCGCCACCAGCCCGGTTCTCAGCAGACGTTTCGTCCGACCGCTCATTCCCGAATCCCTTCGCGACAGGACCAATTCCGCAATTGGTCCGGTGTTCAGCCGATCGCCATCAAGAACTTTATGACAAATTTCGCGGCCGGAAACAAGATTTCGGAAAAAGTGGTATTTACCAATTTGACCGAAAGTCGCGCGAGATCGCCGGGCCCGGCCCGGGGCCGCATGATGGCGCCATGGGCACCCGAACCACGTTGACCGACAAACTCTTCCGCGTCGCCGTGCTGCTCAAGGGCCTGGACGGCGCCGTGCAGCTGATCGCCGGGGTGCTGCTGATCTTCTTGTCCCCCAACACCATCACGCGGCTCGCCCACGCCATCGTCACGCGGGACCTGCTGGGGCCGCCGGCCGGGCCGCTGGCCGGGCACTTCGAGGAGGCCCTGCAGCACTTCGCCGGCGGCAACCGGACGTTCGTGATCACCTACCTGATCGCCCACGGCGTCATCAAGATCGGCCTGGTGATCGGCCTGCTCCGCAAGATCATGCCGCTGTACCCGGTGGCGATGGCGGCGCTGGGCCTGTTCGTCGTCTTCGAGGTGCTGCGTGCGGTGCAGACGAAGTCGGTGGTGCTGCCGCTGTTCGCGGCGCTGGACGTGGCGATCATCGTGCTCGTGCTCCGCGAATACCTCGAATTGCGCCGCCGGAACCAGTGACCGGGCCGTCGAATTGCGCCACGCTGGAAGCGCCGGGACCTCCGCAGTTTCAATTGAAACTGCGGAGCCGGCTCCGGAGGTGGGCCATGCGACGACGGCGTGATGAAGCCGTGTTGATCACCGATGCGGCACCGTCCCTCGACGACGAGCAGCGGCACCGCAAGCGGGTCTACGCCGTGCTGATGGTGGTGCACCTGATCGGCTTCACCGCCGCCGGGCTGCTGGCGCACTTCTGGTTGCTGGCGCTCGGCATCGTGGTCGTCACGGGCGCGCTGCCGTGGATCGCCGTCGTCCTCGCCAACGACCGCACGTCCCGGCGCGGCAAGCCCCGCGCAAAGCGCGGTGGCGGCCCCGAAATCGAGGACCGCCACCACGACCAGATCGATATTTGACGACGTCATCAGGACTCGTCGCCGACCCGGCGCTTGCGCAGCACCAGGAGCAGGAGGAGGCCCTGCAGCACTTCGCCGGCGGCAACCGGACGTTCGTGATCACCTACCTGATCGTCCACGGCGTCATCAAGATCGGCCTGGTGATCGGCCTGCTCCGCAAGATCATGCCGCTGTACCCGGTGGCGATGGCGGCGCTGGGCCTGTTCGTCGTCTTCGAGGTGCTGCGTGCGGTGCAGACGAAGTCGGTGGTGCTGCCGCTGTTCGCAGCGCTGGACGTGGCGATCATCGTGCTCGTGCTCCGCGAATACCTCGAATTGCGCCGCCGGTAGCGGATCGAGCGGCTCACTCGGTGGCTTTGGGGTGGGCGTTTCCTGCGACGACGATCCATACCGTGCGTTGCTGCGCGTCGACGAGATACCAGATCCGACCGCCGCCGGTTACTTCGATCTGCCACCTGGGCAGCATTCGACCTTCGAACGCGCCGCTTCCGAGCGAGCCGCGAAGTCTGTGCTGCCGCGGTGTTTCGACTGCCGGTGCCGGGTCGGCGCTCATCTGCTCCCAGGCCCGCCGAGTGTTCCCGGGAGCCTGTTGACACAACTCGTCCCACCCTTTTCCGGCATCGTTGCTGCCACACCGCACTTCCCAGTGATCAGGACCGGCAGGCGGCGCGACCCGCTGCTTTCGCTTCGTGGTCATGTCCTCGTAGGTTCCGTCGCCAGGCCGTGGTCGGTGATCCCGGCAGTCAACTGCGCGTACAACTCGGGGTCTGCATAAACCTCGGCTGTGTGCCGCCACGCCGCGATTACGTTGACCACCGGGGCAGGGTTGTCGACAGCATCCGCCGCGCGAAGCGTTTCCACCAGTTCCACCACGAAGGCCCGCACGTCTTCCGCAGGAAGGAACTTGACCCAGGGGAATGCTTCCGGAACGACATCGACCAGCAGCGACAGGGCGGCGCCGTCGTGCCGCATCATGGCGATGAAGATCCGCGTGGTCGCCGAGACCATCTCGCTTTCCTGCTCGGCGCGTGTGGCGGTGGTCAGCACGAGATCGTCGGCATCGCGACGGCGTAACAGCAGCTCACGGGCCGATGAAAGCTTCGCGACCGTGGCCTTCGGATGGTTGATGAGCTCCGAGAACGGAGTCTCCGCAGCGATGCTCGACATACTTTCAAACTACCTTGAAAGTCCGCAGCGCGGCAAACGCAGGAGGAGAACGACGAGCGTCGGGGCCGGGCCCAGTCCGGACGGCGCTGTACAGCTGGTCGGTGGTGCTGCCGCTGTTCGCGGCGCTGGACGTGGTGATCATCGTGCTCGTGACCCGGCGCTTGCGCAGCACCAGGAGCAGCAGGATCCCGGCCAGCAGTAGCGCAGCACCGGCGATGCTCAGCGGACCCGCCAGCGAGCCGATGGACGCAAGGCGGTGCGGGTTCGACGTCGATCCGCCATCACCGCCGCCCGGACCCGGCTGCCAGCCGCCCGGCAGCGTGACGTCATCCGTCGGATCGGGGCCGGGCGGGCAGGTGTCGCCCGGCAGCGCAGGTGCCCTAATAGGCCCCACTGACCAGCGAACATGTCCCATTGCGCGGGCAACCACTTCGACTCGCGAGCCCACCTACCGGAGCGATCATGCGCGGTTCGGCAGCGCCCGCCCGGCGCCGGGCCCCGCGAGCCCGACCCGCTCCGGCGAAAAGGGAATCGATCTCGATCGCGTTTCGCGGATCCGCGAAATACGGGAATTCGCGGCGGCGGATCGACTTCTGCGACCTCCGGACATCTTGATCAATTTCGATCTTTCACCAGCAATTGGCGAATTGTGCCCAAGCGATGGACATCTTCACTCGATCGAGTGAAGAGTCTCCTCTCGGTTCGAACCAGCTGTGCCCTCGTGAACCGAAGGAGATCAGCGTGTCGCTCGCCCGAAACCTCGCCGGACTCGCCGGAGCCGTGTTGGCCGTCGCCGCCTTCGCCGCCCCAGCCCAAGCGGAGACCCCGCCGTCGGACGTCTCCACCAAGATCATCGACGGCCGGGAGGTGGACAGCGCTCCCTGGGCGGCGCGGCTGTTCGCCAACGGCCAGGAGAACTGCAGCGCCACCATCATCGCCCCGGAGTGGGTGCTCACCGCCCAGCACTGCGTCGCCGGCGGCGGCTCCCTCAGCTTCAACATCGGCAACGTCGACCAGACGCAGGGCGAGAGCGCCAACGCCAAGCCCGGCGGAGTCCACATCCACGACTCCGCCGACCTCGCGCTGGTGAACATCGACCACGCGGTCCAGACCGAGTACGCCCCCCTGGGCTCGACCGGCGACGTCCAGGTCGGCCAGACCGTGCAGACCTACGGCTGGGGCGCGACCTGCACCGACCAGCCCGAGATCAATTGCCAGTCGCAGATCCTCAAGGTCGCCGACGTGAACGTGACCGACATCGCGTGCAGCGACTACCGCGGCGGCACCGCGGTGTGCGCCACCCGCGGCGACGGCATCCCGGCCGGCGGCGACTCCGGCGGCCCGATGTTCTCCGGGAACGTGCAGGTGGGCGTGGCTTCGACCAGCGACCGCCAGTACAACACGGCCTACACCAACATCACCGAGTACCGCGACTGGATCCAGTCCATCGCGGGCGTGTAGATCAAGATCGCGAAGCGGTCCGCCCGGGCGCCTGCAGGCCCCGGGCGGACCGCTCGTGCATTGATGTTCACCTGATCCGAGCAGTTTTTCGGACTATCCGAGAACTTCTTCTTGATGCATCCCGACGACGCCCTGAAATTCAGCGTTTGCGCAGGTCAAGGCCGCACTGAATGGATTGATCTAGCAATCCGGAGACGATCGGTAGCATCGCGCCGAAGCGCATTGCAACGTTTGTGTAGTGCTTCTCACGTGTAAAATCGCGTCTCGCCTGGTAGACGGATAGTTATCGCGTCGAGAGCCTGACGCGTTACGGATGTTCTGTTAAGTTGGCAAAGCATGACCGGCGACAAACCGAGCCATAACATCGACAAACGGAATGGCGACAGCGGTTCAGCCGGACGGTTGGAGATCGATACTCCGGTCGTCTCGGACGGCCCTGAGCTCTACCGAATCACCCGTGATTCGGCAGTGCTCGATGTGAACTCGTCCTACGCATATTTGTTGTGGTGCCGGGACTTCGCGCAGACCTCCGCGGTGGCACGCACCGACGGTGCGGTCGTGGGATTCGTGACCGGTTACATCCGGCCGGACGCCCCCGACACGCTCGTCGTGTGGCAGATCGCCGTCGATGCATCCCAGCGCGGTGGTGGCGTGGCGGGCCGACTCCTCGGCCACCTGGTGGACCGCGTGCTGCCGCGCGGTGTGCGGTACCTGGAGACGACGATCACGGCTGACAACGCTGCATCGATCAACCTGTTCACGGCGCTGGCGCGCAAGCGCTCGGCCGGCCTGGAGCGCAGCGAGCTGTTCACCGCCGACCTGTTCCCTGATGCGCACCTGGGGGAGGACCTGTACCGCATCGGGCCTTTCGAGCCCGTTCCGGCGGCCGCCGCCGGAGCCTGACGGCCGCCGTCCTGGCACGAAATCTTGTTCTTGAAGTGCCGGGCGCGCGCACAACGCGCTGCCTGGCCGAACGGAGGATCGTGAACGACATCTTCGCAACCCTGGAATCGGAAGTACGCAGCTACAGCCGCACCTGGCCGACGGTCTTCGACCGCGCCGTCGGCAGCTACCTCTACGACGAGGACGGCACCGGTTACCTGGACTTCTTCGCCGGTGCCGGCGCGCTCAACTACGGGCACAACAACCCGTTGCTGAAACGAAAACTGATCGAGTACATCGAGCGCGACGGCGTCACGCACGGCCTGGACCAGTCCACTGTGGCCAAACGCGCGTTCCTGGAGACCTTCCAGGACAACGTGCTCAAACCGCGCGGGCTGAACTACAAGGTCCAGTTCCCCGGCCCGACCGGCACCAACTCGGTGGAGTCGGCGCTGAAGCTGGCTCGCAAGATCACCGGCCGGGAATCGATCATCAGCTTCACCAACGCCTTCCACGGCATGACGCTGGGTTCGCTGTCGGTGACCGGCAACTCGATGAAGCGCGGCGGCGCAGGCATCCCGCTGGTGCACGCCACGCCGATGCCCTACGACGACTACTTCGACGGCCAGGTCCCGGACTTCCTGTACTTCGAGAAGATGCTGGAGGACAGCGGCAGCGGCCTCAACGAGCCCGCCGCGGTGATCGTCGAGACGCTGCAGGGCGAAGGCGGCATCAACTCGTCGCGCCCGGCGTGGCTGCGCGGGCTCTACGAGCTCTGCCAGAAGCACGGCATCCTGATGATCGTCGACGACGTGCAGATGGGCTGCGGCCGCACCGGTCCGTTCTTCAGCTTCGAAGAGGCCGGCATCCAGCCGGACATCGTCTGCCTGTCCAAGTCCATCGGCGGCTACGGGCTGCCGCTGGCGCTGACCCTCATCAAGCCGGAGCACGACGTCTGGGAGCCGGGCGAGCACAACGGCACGTTCCGCGGCAACAACCCGGCGTTCGTCACCGCCACCGAGGCCCTGAAGCAGTACTGGGCCGACGACTCGCTGGAGAAGTCCACCATCGCCAAGGGCGAGCGGGTCGGCGAGGTGCTCGAGGAGCTCGCCGCCAAGTACGGCGCGGTGGCCAAGGGCCGCGGGCTGGCGCGCGGGCTCGGCTTCGAGGACACCGACGTGGCGGGCAAGGTCTCCAAGGCCGCCTTCGACCGCAAGCTGCTGCTGGAGACCTCGGGCCCGAGCAGCGAGGTCATCAAGATCATGCCGCCGTTGACCGTTTCGGATGACGAACTGGAGCAGGGTCTTCAGATCATCCGCGACTCGGCCCAGTCTGTCCTGGCCTGATCCGGCACGCCGCGTCGTGGCGCGAACGGACCGTTCGCCTCGTCAAGAGGCGTGAACGGGCCGTTCGCCCCGCCGCGGCAGAACTGCAAGTTGATCCACTGGAGGAACTGTGATCGTCCGGCACCTGTCGGAAATCGAGGAAACCGACGCCGACATCAAGACGGAGAACTGGCGCAGCAAGCGCATCGTGCTGGCCAAGGAGAAGGTCGGCTTCTCGGTGCACGAGACCACCCTCTACGCCGGCACGGTGAACGACTTCTGGTACGCCAACCACATCGAGGCGGTCTTCATCACCGAAGGTGAGGGCGAGATCGAGGACAAGGCGACCGGCGAAGTCCACCAGCTCAAGCCGGGCTCGCTGTACCTGCTGAACAACCACGACAAGCACCAGGTCCGGCCGCGGACGACCATGCGCACGGTGTGCGTGTTCAACCCGCCGGTGACCGGGCGCGAGGTGCACGACGAGAACGGCGTGTACCCGCTGGTCGTGGAGGACGACGAGACGCCGGTCGCCGGCTGAACTCGCTGTTCGAGCTTGTGAACCGCACGTGGCGGGTAACCGGAAGTGGTTGCCCGCCACGTGCGTTGACGGGTCTTTCCACGTGATGACGTGGGGAGTTGCGGGCGCATACGTGCGCCGCTTCTAACCGAGGAACCGAGAAATGGCGGCGGTGCCACCTGCACCGACCGCTCCGGCGGGAATTCGCGAAGGAGGCGCAAACCATGACCGTCGCTGATCTGAGCACCCAGGATCGCTATCCGACCCGGGTGAGCGCCGAGCCGGCGTTGATCCGGCGAGAGGACCCCACCGTCTGGCCCGGCGTGACGGCCGGCCCGGCGACCGCGGAAGAGCTCGCGGCCCACCAGGCCAAGGGCTTCCACGTCGTCGAGGGCCTGCTGTCGCCTGCCGAAGTCCAGACCTACTGGCAGGAGCTGGAACGGCTCACCAGGGACCCGGCGGTGCGGGCCGATGAGCGGACCATCGTGGAGCGCAGCTCCGACGAGGTCCGCTCGATCTTCGAGGTGCACCGGATGAGCGAGCTGATCGCGGAGCTGGTGCGTGATCCGCGAGTGCTGGACCGGGCCAGGCAGATCCTCGGCTCGGACGTGTACGTGCACCAGAGCCGGATCAACTACATGCCCGGCTACCGGGGCACGGGCTTCTACTGGCACTCCGATTTCGAGACCTGGCACGCCGAGGACGGCATGCCGGCGATGCGCGCGGTGAGCATCTCGATCGCGCTGACCGACAACTACCCGTACAACGGCGGGCTGATGATCATGCCGGGCTCGCACCGGACGTTCGTGTCCTGCGTGGGCGAAACGCCGGACGACAACTACAAGTCGTCGCTGAAGCAGCAGCGCATCGGGGTGCCGACGGAGGACGACATCACGAAGCTGGCCTACGAGCACGGCATCGAGCAGTTCACGGGCCAAGCGGGGTCGGCGCTGTGGTTCGACTCGAACTGCATGCACGGCTCGGGGAACAACATCACGCCGTTCCCGCGCTCGAACATCTTCGTGGTGTTCAACAGCGTGGAGAACGAGCTGGTGGAGCCGTTCGCGGCGAGCAACCCCCGCCCGGACTTCGTCGCCTCCAGAAGAACGACCCCAATCCAACGCTGACCGGCTGAGGCAAGAGGGGCACCCGCGACACATCGGTCGCGGGCGCCCCTCTTCTTTTGACGCCGGGAAGCGCATTCGGTTGGCAAGCGGCGACGTGAATCACAAGCCACTGGCGACGCTGTGTGATCACCCGGTTCCGGAGGCGCATCATTACTCCATTTCGACTAACGCAATCTCATAGACGTCGAGGTCCAGCAGGTTTACCCAACAGTAAGTAATTGCGAGTGGAATATTCCGGCGAGAAATTGGTCCGACACACCCGGAGGTGGGGTGGCGTCGGTTACACGCCGTGGCCTATGGTGTCCGTTATCGAAAAAGCCGGTAGTAACCGGAATTTTCCAACCTGGGGATCAGAAGGGAGGCCCTGCGGTACCACCTGGCTTGAGTCCTGTCGCAGCGCTTCAACAGGACTCGTCCTGTTGTTGTCAGGCCTGACAGCAGTCGGGCCGCGTTCGGCGGTCGCCGAGCGTTGGGTTCAACAACGAAAGGAACATGCACAGGTGAACCGCAAGCAGGCCCGGAAGGCTCGTCAGACTCGTCGGCGGCGGGGTGCAGCAAAGTGCCCGGCCCGCCCGCGCGGGACGGCCCGGGCACTTCTGCTGCTGATTCTGCGGGTCTCGCTGTGGTGGATCGTCACCTGGTTCGACGACCACAGCTAATCCCTTCTGGGGGCGGGTTGAAGTGGCACCTTCGGCCCGCCCCGTCCCAGCCGATGCGCCGCAAACGGCACATCGTGCACGTGCAGCTACGGACGGTTGATCCGCAATCGCACTGCGCGGTTAGGTTAGCGGATCCCGGGCTTGCGCGGCACTGCGATCGGCAAAAACAGGACGTGCGTCCGGCTACAACTGCCCGAAATGGCCCACGGTGCTTTCAGCTCGCCATCAGGTCAGCGGACGGGGTGGGCTGCGAGGATCGCGCCGACCTGGTCGGCCACCTCCGGGTCGAGCATCGGGTAGCGGCCTCCCGCTACGAAGCGCTCCGAGAGCTCGAAGGTGACCACTTCGCCTTCCGCCAGCAACCGGCCCGCCGCCACCGGGTCCACCGCGACGTTGTCCGGGTGCGTGACCGTGATGTTGGCGAACACCGCCGCCAGGTACGGGCTCGCGAACTGGGTGAACGAGTCGCCGACCATCCGCACCGGCCGGTCGATCATGCCCGGCAGCGCCGGCGACTCCAGGTGCAGCGGCTGGTGGAAGTCGCTGGGCTTGAACTGCGTGTTGTCCTCCGGCCCGCCGTCGGGCGCCAGCGAGTACGCCTGGATCGGCACGGTCCGGTCCTGCCCGAGCAGGTCCGGGATGTCGGCGCTGTGCGGGTACTGCCGGGACGGCCGGACCAGCCAGCTGCTCGTCACGCCCGGCTGCAGGCGTTCCGCGAGCTGGTAGGTCATGGCGATGCCGCCCTCGTGGGTCCAGTGCGTATCGATGTCGTGGTAGATCGGCCGCTGGTTGCGCGCCGCGACCTCGCGCAACTGGGCGCGCAGGTCCACCGCGCCGGTCGCGGCGGGCACCCGGCGCCAGAACTCGTCGCGGACCTGCGTCGAGCAGTCCTTCCCCGCATAGCCGTCCGGCATGTTCTCCGGGTAGACGGTGGACTTGTCCGGGGCGATGACCAGCTGGAACTTCCGGCCCGACGCCTCCACCACGGCGCGCCAGCGGCGCAGCCCGGCGATCACCTCGTCCAGCGTCCGCTTCGGCACGCACCGGTACGCCACGTCGTGGCCGAGGTACAGCCAGCCGTTCTTGCCCTCGATGACGGTGGGGAACACGTTCTCGTTGATCGGCGGTTTCTCGTCCACCTGCCCGGCACCTATCGGCGACGTGTGCGAGCCGCCGGCCAGCCGCGCGGGCTCGCCGAACACGCCGCGGCTGAGCGCGTCGACCGACTGCACAGCGCCCTTGCGGAACGGCAGGTTTTCAGTGGCCCACGCGTTCAGCCCGGTGAAGAACCCCCAGCCTTCGGTGACGCTGGGGAAGGCCGCGAGCGGGCGGTTCTCCAGCTGCTCGGCGCGCGCGCCGAAGACCCAGGTCACCACCGGCGCGGTGAAGAACAGCACCGCGCACACCAGCGCGGCCAGCTGGCGCCTGCCGTGCCGGGGCCGGTGCAGCGGGTGTTCCCGCGGCAACCACGCCTCGTGGACCGGGGGAAGATCGGAATGCTCCTGCCGCGACACGGCACCACGTTAACCGGGCACGCACCGCAACCGGCCCAGAACTCGCGGATTCCGGCACCCCGATGCGCAGCGGTGGAATTTCCGGGCTCGCTCCGCCTGGAATCACTCAAGCTCAGCCTCGGCGCGGATCCCGGAGTGCGGCCAGGGCACCATTTCGCCCTGTGGCTCTACACCGACGGCGTCGACGAAGCGGTGGGCCGCCTCCGAGCCACAGGCGTCCCGATACCCCAGGACATGCCATGGCGCGAGCGCATCGCCACGGCCGCCGACCCGGACGACAACCAGATCCATCTCGGCGCAGCGATCACCTGACCGGCACCGCTTTCCGCCGGCCTGCCGAAAAACGACCGGCTCGCATTCGCGGTGCCATAGGGGAAGGCGGGTGTCCTCTTCGGGCAGTTTGTCCTCCGGATTCTTGGGCGGCACTCCGCACCCGGATAGCGTTTTCCACGAAAGCGGATCCGCGCAACATTCCTACTGTCTCGGAGGAATCATCGTGCTTCGCAAGATCACCATCGGGGTCGCGGCCGTCGCCGGACTCCTCGCCTTCAGCGCCCCGGCCATGGCCGCCGGTGAGACGTACTTTGCAGGTGTTTACCCGTCGTACGAAGCGGCTGTGGCGGCGTGCGACGCCGGGAAGGCCCAGGGTCGCTGGACCGACTGCTCGATCGAGGCCGGCATGGGCGACCCGATCCTCATGTGGGTCTGGACCGACTGAACGAACTGACTTCCAAGCGCCGTCCCACATCCGAAGAAGGCGGCGCACCAAGACGCACACCCCCGGGGTGCGGGTTCAACAGGCGCATTGAACCCGCACCCCGGGGGTGCTTCTTTTCAAGAACGGGCAGGGGCGAACCGGCTCGCGACGGTCTCGCAGGCGAAGCGCACCACGGCCCGCAGCTCCCGATCCGACGCACCGGCGCGGCTGAGCACCGCGAGGGATTGGTTGATCGCGACGACGTAGATGGCGAGGTCGTCGAGCGTCGCCGGATCGGCGCGCGGATCGTCGAGCGCGGCTCGGACGCGCGCCTGCTGGATGTCGAGCAAGCGGCGGACGTGCGCGGCGCTTTCGGGCGTCAGCGCGGACGACTGGGCGACCGACTGGGCAACGAGGCAGCCCTCCGGCACAGCGGGGTCGTTGATCCTGTCCAGGATGACGCCGAAGAACGCCTCGACGGCACGGGCCGGATCGCCCGGGTGCGCGGTGAGCGCGTCCTCGTAGCGGGAGCCGTACGTCGCGGAGTACCGGTCCAGCGCTCGGCGGAACAACTCGTCCTTGCCGCCGAACGCGCCGTAGAGCGATCCCCGGCCCAGCCCGGTGGCAGTGCCGAGCATGTCCAGCGATGCGTCGGCGTATCCCCGCTGCCAGAACACCGCCATGGCCTTGTCCAGGGCTTCGTCGACGTCGAACTGCTTGCGACCCGACATGCGCCTCCTCCCGCTTCGACGTGAGCCTACCTACTTCTTGGACCGAACGGTACAAGAATCATGGACTGATCGTTCCAAGATGGTTACGGTCGGAGCATGGGAGAAACAACCGAGCCCGCTGGCCGAGGCTCCGCGAGCGGCGCCCCCGGGCTGCCCGCCGGGTTCACCGACACGTTCCGCAGCCGCTGGGTGCAGGTCGGCGACCTGCGCCTGCACGCCGTGACCGGCGGCGACGGGCCGCCGTTGCTGCTGCTCGCCGGCTGGCCGCAGACCTGGTACGCATGGCGCGAGCTGATGCCGGCGCTGGCGCGGGACTTCACGGTCGTCGCACCCGATCCCCGGGGCGTGGGCCTGTCCGACAAGCCGGACGCCGGCTACGACACCGGCACCCTCGCCGCCGACATGGCCGGCCTGATGAGCGCACTGGGCCACGACCGCTTCGCGATGGTCGGCCACGACGTCGGCATGTGGACCGGATACGCGCTGGCCGCGGACCACCCGGAGCGCGTGGAACGCCTGGCCCTCGCCGAGGCCGTGATCCCCGGTTTAGCGCCCTCCCCACCGCTGTTCGCGCCGCAGGAGGCCGTCGATCGGCTGTGGCACTTCGGGTTCAACCGGCTCGGCTCGCTGAACGAGGAACTCGTCGCAGGCCGGGAACGGCTCTTCTTCGGGTACCAGTTCGCGACCAAAGCGGCCCGCCAACTGCCGGAGCACGCCGTCGACCTGTACATCGAGGCCCTGGCCACCGATCGCGAGGCCCTGCGCGCCAGCTTCGAGTTCTACCGCGCGATCGACACGACGATCGAGCAGAACGCCCGTCGCAAGGCGCGGAAGCTGACCATGCCCGTGCTGACCATCGCCGGCACTCGCTCCGTCGGCGACCTGGTCGGCGAAACCCTGGCCCCCGCGGCCGAAGACGTCGCGAGCGTCGTCCTGGCCGACTGCGGGCACTACCCGGCCGAAGAAGCCCCGCAGGAAATGCTCGCCGCCCTGACCGAATTCCTGACCCCGTACCGCGCCGCATTCTGATCATCAGAACCAGTGAGGCTTTTCCAACCTCGTTCTGCGTGGCGGTGCGGGTAGCGGAACCTCAGAGGCTCCCTGGACTGTGGGTGCCCCTCCTGATGTATGCCCAATACACGGCGGAGGGGCCGTCCTCGCCAAGGGAACCCCGGAGGGGTGGGCACCGTGAACCCGCGGCGGTGCAGGTGTCGTAGGTGGGCTATGCGCCTGCGGCGCATGCGACAGCCCATCGACGTGTGGCTTTGCGACCCGCGGCTGCGGGCCGACCAGGATGAAAAAGGCTCAGTAGTACTGAGAATGAAAGTCCGGGACCGGCGGAAATCACCCACCGGACGACCATCCGGCCGATCTCATTCGCCATCTTCATGTGCGCGGTGCGCTCAGCCGCCGCCAGTACCGCTGCCGCTGCCGCCGGTGTCGCTGTGGCCGCCAGTATCGGTGTCGGTGCCGGTGTCGCCGTGGCCGCCCGTGCCGGTACCGGTGCCGCCGGTGTCGCCGCCGGTGCCCGTGCTGCTGTCGCTGCCAGTACTGCTGTCGCTGCCCGTACCGATGCCGGTGTCGGTGTCGCCGCCGGTGCCGGTGCCGGTGCCCGTGCCGGTATCGCTATCAGTGCCGGTGCCGGTGCCGCTGTCGCTGCCCGTACCCGTGCCGGTATCGCTACCAGTGCCGGTATCACTGCCGCTACCGGTGCCGCTGTCGCTGCCGGTACCCGTGCCGGTGTCGCTACCAGTGCCGGTATCACTGCCGCTACCGGTGCCGCTGTCGCTGCCGGTACCCGTGCCGGTGTCGCCGCCGGCGCCGGTGCCGCTGTCGCTGCCAGTGCCGCTGCCGGTACCGCCGGTGCCGCTGTGGCCGCCGGTGTCGGTACCGCCGCCGGTGTCAGTGCCGGGGTTGCTGCCGTGCTGCCCAGGCTCGAACGGATTCGGGGGTGCGGGTGCTGCCGGGGGCACCGCCGGCTCACTGTTCGTGCCCCCACCGGGCTCGAAGGGGGCCGGCGGTGCCGGTTCCGGGACGTGAGGCGGAACGTACGGGTTCGGGGGCGGGGATTCGGGCCCACCGAACGGGTTCGGCGGCGCGGATTCAGGTCCGCCGAACGGGTTCGGCGGCACCGGTTCCGGAGCATGAGGTGGCATGAACGGGTTCGGCGGCGGCGGTTCCGGTGCTGCCGGCGTCGACGGGGCCTGCACTCCGGGAGGTTCGGGAGGGCGTGGCTCGGGAGCACCCCCGCTCGGCCAGAACGTGTAGATCAGGCCACCGACGGCGACCACTGTGCCCACCACGGCGACAACCTTCTTGAAACGACCTTTGACGACCTCGAACCCGACTTGCGTCGCCTTGACCAGACTCGTGCCTGCCAGCCACTTCACGATCCGGCTCACCACGCCCGGGCCTCCGGAAGGCTCCGCTCCACCCGGTCCCGGCGGAGACAGCTGATCACCCGGCTCACCGTCAGGTCCTACGGGCGACGGCGCGGACGGCCCGGCCTGACCTGGCTTCAGGGTCCAGTCCGGCTTTTTCTCACCGGTGCGGAACGTGGGCGTCTTGCCGGCACCCACCTCCACCGCCGGCTGCTCGCCGGCACTCGGCATCGGCTCCGCAGGCTCGGTGACCGGCAACTCCGGAACGTCATCACCGGTCGGCCGCCCCGGTTCGTAACCCTCGACCGGCCCCAGAGCGGAATCTTCAGGCGGCGTCACGCCGAACTCGTCCAGAGCGGTCTGGTCCGCCCAGTTGTCCCCTTGGTGGCCGTTCAGGAAATCCTCGCTCGCGCGGGATCCGTTGAGGCGAGCGGTCCGCGCCTCCTCGATGCGTTGCCTGGTCGCCTCGATCTCCCGCTGACCGTCCCGGAGTTCGTCGCTCAGCCCGCGTGCTTCCTCATCGAGGTACTCGACCTCCGACACCGGTTTTCCGAGGGCCTCGGCCTCCTGCACCTCCGGCCGATGCATCTTCTGGTGCATCGCCAGCGCCTTCTGGGCGACCTCCAGGCCCCTCTCCTGGTCTTCGATGTAGTTGTCGATCGCCTTCTGGACGACCTGCTGCTTCGTGGTGACCATTCGTCCCGCCTCCGGATCCTCCACGTGCTCGTCCGAAGAGAGGGCTGCGCCAGCGGCCGCCTTCCGGCCGGGACCCCATGTGGTGCAGCCGGTCCCCGACAGGCCGGGAATCTCCACTCCCCAGTCCACGCCACATCGATTCGTGGTCCGACAGAGCAGAAAGTCCCAACGAGCAAACGTCTGGTCGGGGCCCTGATGATGGTCAGAACTGGTAGTACAGGAACGGGCTGAAGGAGCCGGTGGCGACGAGCAGGCCCGCGTAGCCGAGGCCGAGGGCCAGGACGCCGATCCGGAGCGCGTAGGCCTGCGGGGTCCGGACCGCCTCCAGGAACGGGCCCGTGCCCGAGTTCGCCGGCAGGGCCACGACCACCAGCGCCAGCAGCAGGAACACCAGGCGCTGGTTCGTCACCGACGCCGCGACGATGTCCGTCAGGCCGGCGAAGTCCGGCAGCAGCATGTGGCCCAGCATCACGAACGCGCTGCCCAGGTCCGGCGACCGGAAGAACACCCAGCCGATCACCACCAGCAGCATCGTCAGCGCGCGGCGGCCGAGCCGGGCCCGGGTGGTGCTCGGCGCGTGCGACCAGCCGAAGGCGCGCTCCACCACCAGCAGCGCGCCGTGGAACAGCCCCCACACCAAGTACGTCCACGCCGCGCCGTGCCAGAAACCGGTCAGCACGAAGATGATCGCCAGGTTCCGGTAGGTGCGCGCCGTGCCTCCGCGGTTGCCGCCCAGCGGGATGTAGACGTAGTCCCGGAACCAGCGGGACAGGGACATGTGCCAGCGGCGCCAGAACTCCGTGACGGTCACCGACGAGTACGGCCGGGCGAAGTTCTCCGGCAGCCGGAACCCGAGCATCCGGCCCAGCCCGATCGCCATGTCCGAGTAGCCGGAGAAGTCGAAGTACAGCTGCATCGTGTACCCGATCGCGCCGAGCCAGGCGATCGCGAACGTCATGTCCTCGTTCGGGGTGGCGAAGCAGGCGTCCACCATCGGCGCCAGCGTGTCCGCGATGACGACCTTCTTCGTCAGTCCCCACGCGAACCGCGGGAAACCCGCCGCGATGTCGTCGAGCCGGTGCGTCCGCTGCTGCGGGAGCTGGTCGGCGATCTCCCGGTAGCGCACGATCGGACCGGCCACCAGCTGCGGGAACATCGCGATGTAGGTGATGAACGAGACCGGATCGCGCAGCGCCGGGCGCTCGCCCCGGTAGATGTCCACCACGTAGGAGATGTGGTGGAACGTGTAGAACGAGATCCCGATCGGCAACGCCAGGTGCAGCACTGGGAAGTCGCCGCCGAACCACTGGCCGAGCACCGCGAGCTGCGCGGTGGCGAACCCGGCGTACTTCCAGATCGCCAGGATCGCGAGGTTGAACGAGATCGTGCCGATCAGCAGCCACTTCCGCCGGTTCTGCTCGAAACCCCAGTCGTCGGGCTCCAGCCGCCGGCCGGCGAAGTAGTTCACCACGATGCAGGCGAGCAGCAGCAGCGTCGTCCCGCCCGCGCCGCTGACGTAGAACAGCAGGCTCGCCACGGCGATCACGACATTGCGTCCGCTGCGCGGTGCGATCAGCACGGCCGCGAGCACGGCCGGCAGGAAGTACCAGAGGAACAGCGGACTTGCGAACGACATCGGGGGCCTCGGGGTACGGGAGGCCCTCGCCTCCTCGCTGGTGCTGAATTGCTCCGTCGGACTCTAGCCGAGCCCGGACCGTGTCCGGCCCGGAACGCGATGAGTGCAAACCCGGGACGGCCGCCGCGACGATCGCCTAGCCTGGGCCCATGAACGCTCCGCCGCCCGGCTGGTACCCGGACCAGGCAGATCCGCGTTACGTGCGCTGGTGGGACGGCCGCCAGTGGACCCCGCACGTCCAGCCCGCCCAGCCCGCCCACGTCCAGCAGCAGCCGCAGTACGCGCAGCAGAACGACGCCTCAGCCATCGAGCTGGCGATGGGTGGCACCGGCGACGCCGCGTCCGTCCAGCAGCAGGTGCAGCAGCGCGCTGGTGTCGGCGGCACGATCGCCGGCGGCGGTGGCACGCTGTTCACCGAGCCGGTGCTGGTGATCAACCAGAAGGCGAAGCTGATCGAGGTGGCGAACGAGTACGCCGTCTACGACCAGCACGGCCGCCAACTCGGCTCGGTCATGCAGGTCGGCCAGAGCGGCGCGCAGAAGGCGCTGCGGATGTTCACCAAGCTCGACTCGCTGATGACCGTGACGCTGGAGATCCGCGACGCCACCGGTCGGCCGATGTTGGTGCTGACCCGCCCGGCGACCATGTGGAAGGGCACGGTGCACGTGCAGCGGCCGGACCAGTCGCCGGTCGGGGACATCAAGCTGGCGAACGTCTGGGGCAAGGCCAGGTTCGACTTCGAGGTCAACGGGCAGCGCATCGGCGGCATGCGCGCGGAGAACCTGCGCGCCTGGGACATCAAGGTCCTAGACCACGCCGACACCGAGATCGGGCAGATCACCAAGACCTGGCAAGGCCTGGCGAAGGCGGCGTTCACGACCGCGGACAACTACGTCCTGCAGATCCACAGACCGCTCCAGGACCCGCTGCTGAGCATGGTCGTCGCATCGGCCCTGACGGTCGACACCATCCTCAGCCAGAACCAGTCCTGACGTCCCCACCCGCAGTTTCAATGAGGTTTTCCAACCTCGTTCTGCGTGGCGGTGCGGTTAGCGGCCCCCCTGCGGGAGTCACAGCGCCCGCCTGGCTGTGGGTGCCCTGACTTATGCATGCCAATACACGGCGTCAGGGCCGTTCTCGCCAGGCGAACGCTGAGAACCCGCGGCGGTGCGAGTTGCGAAGGTGGGCCCGAAAGCGCCTGACGGCGCTTGGCGACATGGCGCACTCAGGCCCAGGTCAGACGCCGCGGCTGCGGGTCGACCAGGATGAAAACCCTCAATTGAAACTGATCCTCAAGTTTCAATTGAAACTGCACCCCTCCCGGCGTGTCGGGGTCACGACACGCCGGAGGGTGTGGACAACCTCGTACGGCTGTGGACAACTTCCGCAATTTCAATGGAAATCGGACCTTCGATTTCCATTGAAATTGCGGACCAACGGACCGTTCCCAGTCGGCCCGGCCCGAGGGTGGTGTCTCGGCCGGGGTCAGTTCCTGCGGCGGCGGGCGACCTCGGCGAGGACCACGCCCGCGGCGACCGAGGCGTTGAGCGACTCCACTCCTCCCGCCATCGGGATCGACACCGTCTGATCGCAGGTTTCCCGGACCAGCCGGGACAGTCCGCGCCCCTCCGAGCCCACGACGACCACCAGCGGTCCCGTCGCCAGCTCCAGCTCGTCCGAGGTGACGTCGGCATCGGCGTCCAGGCCGATGACCATCAGCCCGGCTTCCTTCAGGTCCTTCAGCGTGCGGGTGAGGTTGACCGCCTTGGCCACCGGCAGCTTCGCGGCCGTGCCCGCGCTGGTGCGCCAGGCGACGGCCGTGATCCCGGCGCTGCGCCGCTGCGGCACGATCACGCCGTGCGCGCCGAACGCCGCCGCGGAGCGGATCACCGCACCCAGGTTGCGCGGGTCGGTCACGCCGTCGAGCGCGACGATCAGCGGCGGCATGCCGGAATCATGCGCCGCCGCGAGCACGTCCTCCGGGTGCGCGTAGGAGAACTGCGGCACCTGGAGCGCGACCCCCTGGTGCATCGCGTTGTTCGTCATCCGGTCGAGCTCGATGCGCGGCACGTCCAGCACGGAGATCCCGCGCGACTTCGCCTCCCGCACCGCCTCGGTGACCCGGTCGTCGATGTCGATGCCCTGCGCCACGTACAGCCCGGTCGCCGGCACGCCGGCCCGGATGCACTCCACCACCGGGTTGCGCCCGGCCACCAGCTCCGGCTGGGTGTCCTGCTGCGCCTTGCGCTTCGCGCGCTGCTGCTCCGCCTTGCTGCGCGCGTCGGCGCGCCGCTTCGCGGGGTGGCTGACCCGGTCCTCCGCCTTCGGCGTCGGCCCCTTGCCGATCAGCCCCCGGCGGCGCTGCCCGCCGGATCCGACGACCATGCCCTTCTTGTTGCTCTTGCGCATGCCGCCGCGGCGTTTGTCGTTGCCGGCCACGTGTTACCCGTCTTTCAATGTCCACATCGGACCGTCGGGGGTGTCCTCGACGGCAATCCCGCTGTCCTGCAACCGATCGCGCAGCAGGTCGGCGGTGGCGAAGTCGCGCTCCTTGCGGGCCTGCTGGCGCTGGTCGAGCATCGCCTGGACCAGGTCGGCCAGCGCGGCGTGCGCGGCATCGTCCGAACCGGCTTCCTCGGCCCACTTCTCGGACAGCGGGTCCAACCCGAGCACGTCCATCATGGCCCGCACCGACGCCGCCGCGTCGCGAGCCGCCTCGTCGTCGCCGCGGTCCAGCGCCGCGTTGCCCTCCCGGACCGCGTTGTGCACCGCCGCGATCGCCTGCGGCGTCGACAGGTCGTCGTCCATCGCCTCGGTGAACTCCGCGGCCAGCTCGCCGGGCTCGACGTTGCCGGCGCGCTGCCCGACGCGGCGCACGAACGACTCGATGCGCCGGTACGCGGCGACCGCCTCGGCCAGCCCACCCTCGGAGAACTCGATCGTCGACCGGTAGTGCGGCGTGACCAGGTAGTAGCGCAGCTCGGCCGCGCGGGCGCGCTGGAGCACCGCCGGGATGGACAGCGTGTTGCCGAGCGACTTCGACATCTTCTCGCCGCTCATGGTCACCCAGGCGTTGTGCATCCAGTACTGCGCGAAGCCGTCCCCGGCCGCGTTCGACTGGGCCAGCTCGTTCTCGTGGTGCGGGAACACCAGGTCCAGGCCGCCGCCGTGGATGTCGAACTCGCTGCCGAGGTAGAAGGTGGCCATCGCGGAGCATTCCAGGTGCCAGCCCGGGCGGCCGTGGCCCCACGGCGTCGGCCAGCTCGGCTCGCCCGGCTTCGCGCCCTTCCACAGCGTGAAGTCGCGCGGGTCGCGCTTGCCGCTGGCCAGGGTCTCGCCCTGCTGCACCTCTTCGAGGCGCTGCCCGGACAGCTTGCCGTAGTGGTCGGCGTAGGAGGCCACCGCGAAGTACACGTCGCCGCCCGCCGCGTAGGCGTGGCCCTTGTCGATCAGCCGCTGGATCAGGTCGACCATCTGCGTGACGTGCCCGGTCGCGCGCGGCAGCACCGACGGCGGCTGGCAGCCGAGCTGGTCGTACGCCAGCTCGAAGGCGCGCTCGTGCGTCGCGGCCCACTCCCACCACGGGCGACCGGCTTCGCCGGCCTTGGTGAGGATCTTGTCGTCGATGTCGGTGACGTTGCGGACCAGGCGCACGTCGTAGCCGACCCGCTGCATCCAGCGGCGCAGCACGTCGAAGTTCAGCCCGCTGCGGACGTGGCCGACGTGCGGAATGCCCTGCACGGTGGCACCACAGACGTAGATCGACGCCACTCCGTCGCAGCGCGGGTGGAATTCGCGCGTCGTGCGGGTCGCGGTGTCATGCAGGTGCAGGCTCACGCCCCTGATGGTACGGGGACAGGTCGGCGCGCAATCACGACAGGGGCTGGCGCGTCAAGGGGTAGTGATCGTCAGCGCAGTACGTCGGCGACGGCGGTCAGCAATCCGTCCGGCCGCTCGGCGGTGGACACGGGGTCGACGATCGCCACCCGGCAGCCGACCGCCGCCGCGCCGCCGTCGGCCTCCTCGCTGTCGCCGACCATCAGCGCCTCCTCCGGCGCGACGCCGAGCCGCTCGCAGGCGCGCAGGAAGATCTTCGGGTCCGGCTTGATGACGCCTTCGAGGTACGACAGCAGGAACTCGTCGACGAAGCCGGTGACGCCGATCCGCTCGAACGCGGGCCGGATGTCGAAGGCGATGTTGCTGATCACGCCGATCTTGGTGCCCGCCTCGTGCAGCCGGCGCATCACCTCGACGGTGTCCGGGTACACCGTCCAGAAGTCGGGGTCGATCAACCGCTCGTAGAGGCCCGTGGCCTGGCCGTCCTGCACCCCGGAGCTGCGCAGCACCTCCACGTAGACCTTGCGGTGCAGGGCCGGATCGAGGTCGCGGTTCTCCCACGCGTCCTGGAATTCCGGGCCGAGCTGCACGATCTGTCCGACCGGCGCCGTCATCCGGCGCATCACCTCGGCCTGCGCCTGCAGGTCGAACGGGGCGCCGTCGGCGTCGGCGAGGTCGGTGAACCAGGACTCGTCTTCTTCGAGACGGAACAGCGTGCCGGAGAAATCGAAGAGCACCGCGCGCGAAGTCACGCCACCAACGGTAAGTGGACTGGACCGGGCCGGGCACCGACATGCGGCCAAGCTCACGACCCGGACCACCCCTCCGCCGCAGTCAGCAGCGCCGCGCCTGGTGGCTGCGCATCGGGACGACGATGCCCGCGATGCAGATGGCCGCACTCACCCACAACAGGATCACGGCCGCCGCCAGGCCGAGGCCGCTGCCCCCGGACCACAACACGAACGACACTGGCCACACCAACACCGGCTGCACTACGAGCAGCCGACGCACCCACCGGTTCCGCTCGATCACCATGCGTCGAGCATGGCGCGCACCGACCCCGGCATTCCAGACCGCGAGCCCTGAGTTTTCCCTGACTCCGCCAACCCGTTACGCCCAGCTATCCGCCCGTTACTCGACAGGCCAGGCGCAACCGCCGATCAGGTGCCGTGCGCACTGGCCAGCCGGAACCGTCAGGCCGCCGGGAAGACCAGGGCGGTGGCCACAGCGGCGATGCCTTCGCCGCGGCCGGTGAGGCCCAGGCCGTCCGAGGTCGTGCCGGACACCGACACCGGCGCGCCGATCGCCTCCGAGAGCACCTGCTGCGCTTCCTCGCGGCGCTTGCCGATGCGCGGCGCGTTGCCGATCACCTGCACGGTCGCGTTGCCGATCCGAAAGCCCGCCGCAGCGACCCGGTTCCGCACCTCGACCAGGAAGTCCGCGCCGTGGGCGCCGGCCCAGCGGTCGTCGTCGGTGCCGAACACCGCGCCGAGATCGCCGAGGCCCGCCGCCGACAGCAGCGCGTCGCACAGCGCGTGCGCCGCGACGTCGCCGTCGGAGTGCCCGGCGCAGCCGTCCACGCCCGGCCAGAGCAAGCCCGCCATCCAGCAGTCGCGCCCGGCTTCGACGGGGTGGACGTCGACGCCCTGGCCGACTCGGGGCAGCAGCTCGGTCACTCGGGTTCTCCAGCCACGGCCAGCACCGACTCGGCGATGGCCAGATCGAAGGCGGTGGTGATCTTCAGGGCGTGCGGGTGGCCGGCGACGGTGTGCACCTTGCCGCCGACCCGCTCCACGAGCCCGGCGTCGTCGGTGGCCACGTCACCGGCCGCGGCGTAGGCCGCCCGCAGCACGTCGATGGCGAAACCTTGGGGCGTCTGCACCGCCCGCAGCTGGGAGCGGTCCACGGTCGAGACGACGTCGCCCGCGTCGTCGACCTGCTTGATCGTGTCGGTCACCGGCAGCACCGGGATCACCGCGGGAGCGCCCTCCTCGACCGCGGACACGACATCCCGGATCATCGAAGCCGGGGTGAAAGCACGTGCGGCGTCGTGCACCAGCACGACCCGCGCATCCGGCGCGATCCGCTCGACCGCGTCGAGCGCGCGCCGCACGGAGTCGGTCCGCTCCGCTCCCCCGGCGACCACGTGCGCGGACGGCAACGCGGCCAGCTCCGCGGTCACGACCTCGACCTGATCGGCCGGGGCCGCGACCACGACGTGCTGCACGCGGCCCGAGGCCAACAGGCCGCGGACCGCGCGCAACAACAACGATTCACCGATCACCGGAACCAGCGCCTTCGGCATCCCGGCACCCAGGCGCACCCCGCGGCCAGCCGCGGGTACCAGCGCGACAACGCTCACGCTCGTCTATTCCCGATGATCACACTGCGGTGGCGAGGACTTCGTCCAGCAGGGTTTCCGCCTTGCCTTCGTCAGTACCTTCGGCCAATGCCAACTCGCTGACCAGGATCTGCCGCGCCTTCGCGAGCATTCGCTTCTCGCCTGCGGACAGGCCACGATCCTTCTCGCGTCGCCAGAGGTCGCGCACCACTTCGGCCACCTTGTTCACATCGCCGGAGGCGAGCTTCTCCAAGTTGGCCTTGTACCGTCGAGACCAGTTGGTGGGCTCTTCGGTGTGCGGGGCCCGCAGCACGTCGAAGACCCGATCGAGCCCCTCCTGGCCGACAACGTCCCGGACGCCGACGATCTCGGCGTTGTCCGCGGGAACGCGCACGGTCAGGTCGCCCTGCGCGACCTTGAGGACGAGGTACTGCTTTTCCTCGCCCTTGATCACACGAGTCTCGATTGCTTCGATGAGCGCGGCACCGTGATGCGGGTAGACGACGGTCTCTCCGACCTTGAAAACCATGTGTCCTCTGCCCCTTTCGCTATGCCCAGTTTAGCACGTCGGGCAACCGGACCTCGACCACCTCGCCATCCGTATTCGCAGGTCAGGCGGCGGACAGGGGTTGACAAGGATGCCCCGAACGTGCAAGGAGGCACCTTTCGGCCCACTGAAATCGTCCACTATGGATAGTCTGGCCGGAGTGCCATCCAGGCCTTCGGGGACCCGGAAATAGGTAGTTCGGCTAGCCCCTGGAACGGCCGCGCGGGGTGGGGATTAAGCTTCCAGCGGTTGTCCGGCAATCAGGAAGGACGCTGCATCCGTGAGCCGCCCTCAGCACCTCAAGGCCGTTCGCCTGCGGTTGATCCCGGCCGTCATCGGGCTCGGCGCCGTCGTCGCCCTCGCCGGGTGCAGTGCCGGTCAGGTGACCGAGACCGACACCCAGGTCGCCGCCGTCAACGGCGGCAGTGGTGACCTCAAGCAGATCTCGATCCGCGACGCCTCCTTCGCCTTCCCGACCACCGACGCGCGCTACCCGGCCGGTTCGTCCGCGCCGCTGCAGCTGGTGATCGCCAACGAGGGGCCGAACGACAAGCTGGTCCAGGTCACCAGCCCGTACGCCGCGTCGGCGACCCTCGGTGGGATCACCGACCTGCCGAGCCGGACCGCGCTGCACGCCACCGGCAAGTCCGCGCAGGTCCAGCAGGGCGAGACGGCCGCGGATCGCGTGGTGCAGATCACGCTGAACGGGTTCAAGCAGGACATCACGCCGGGCGTGACCGTCCCGGTGACCTTCGTCTTCGAGAAGGCCGGCTCGGTCACCGTGCAGGTGCCGGTGGGTGCCGACCACTCGCCGCGCCCCGAGCACGGCAGCCCGGCGTCGGGCGCCGAGCAGGGCGGCGGTCACTGACCGCAGGTTTCGCCGGAACGGGCCGTCCGCACGCGCGGGCGGCCCGTTCTCGCGTCTCGTGGTGCCGCAATTTCCATTGAAATCGAAGGTCCGATTTCCATTGAAATTGCGGCACCACGGATGGCGGGCCGGGCTGTGGGCCGCCTGATCCACTCGATCGCGGGGAATCCGGCACGACCTCGGGACCGGCGCGCGATGCCGGTGACCGGGCCTGTCGTCGCGGGCGGATAGCCTCGCCGCGTGCCCCCGAAGAACACCCGCACCGCCCGTCCCGGATACCGCTGCGCCGACTGCGGCCACGAGGTCGCCAAGTGGGTCGGCCGCTGCCCGAACTGCCAGGCGTGGGGCACCATCGACGAGACCGCCGCCGCCCGACCCGTGCTGACGAAGGTGGCGGCGGGCGCCCCGTCCACCCCAGCCCGGCCGATCGCCGAGGTCGACCTCGATTCCGCCCGCGCGGTGTCCACCGGCATCGCGGAGCTGGACCGGGTGCTGGGCGGCGGGATCGTGCCCGGCGCGGTCGTGCTGCTGGCCGGCGAGCCCGGAGTGGGAAAGTCCACACTTCTGCTGGAGGTCGCGCACCGCTGGGCCGCGGGCGCCTCGCCCGGCCCGTCGCTCTACGTCACGGGTGAGGAATCCGCAGGTCAGGTGCGGCTTCGTGCGGAGCGCACCGATTCGGTGCACCCGGAGCTGTACCTCGGCGCCGAGAGCAACCTGTCCGCCGTGCTCGGACATGTCGACGCGGTGCGGCCGGGCCTGCTGATCGTCGACTCGGTGCAGACCGTGCAGTCGCCCGAGGCCGACGGCAGCCCCGGCGGCGTCACGCAGGTCCGCGCGGTGACCACGGCGCTGGTGTCGCTGGCCAAGGAACGTGGGCTGCCGGTGGTGTTGGTGGGACACGTCACGAAGGACGGCGCGGTGGCCGGTCCGCGCGTGCTGGAGCACCTGGTCGACGTGGTGCTGCACTTCGAGGGCGACCGGCACTCGGCGCTGCGGATGCTGCGCGGCGTGAAGAACCGGTTCGGGCCCGCCGACGAGGTCGGCTGCTTCGAGCAGCGCGACGACGGCATCGCCGAGGTCCCGGACCCGTCCGGGCTGTTCATCAACCGCAACGAGACCCAGGTCGACGGCACCGCGGTGACCGTGATGGTCGAGGGCAAGCGCCCGCTGCTGGTGGAGGTCCAGTCGCTGGTGATGAAGACCCAGATGGCCATGCCGCGGCGGTCGGTCAGCGGCCTGGACTCGGCCCGGGTGTCGATGATGCTCGCGGTGCTGGGCAAGCACGGCAAGGTGCCCACCGGCGAGTACGACGTGTTCGCGGCGACGGTCGGCGGCACGAAGGTGCACGAACCCGCCGCGGACCTCGCGATCGCGCTGGCCATCGCCTCGTCGCAGAAGGGCAAGCCGCTGCCGCCGAACCTGATCGCGGTCGGCGAGGTGGGGCTCGCCGGGGAGATCCGGCGGGTCAGCAGCGTCGGGCGGCGGCTGGCCGAAGCGGCCAGACTCGGGTTCGACCGGGCGCTGGTGCCGCCGGATG
The DNA here is from genome assembly GCF_056431445.1 of Saccharopolyspora sp. NPDC045941. Classification (NCBI taxonomy): domain Bacteria; kingdom Bacillati; phylum Actinomycetota; class Actinomycetes; order Pseudonocardiales; family Pseudonocardiaceae; genus Saccharopolyspora; species Saccharopolyspora sp. NPDC045941. Next base: position 17,793 of record NZ_JBWKKU010000025.1, on the reverse strand, counting down.
CGGGCCCGCTGCCGAAGGGCGTGCGCGCCACGGTGGTGTCGAACGTCAGCGAGGCGCTCAAGATCGTGGGTGTCAAATGAGCCACGAGCAGCTGCGCGGCACGCTCGCCCGGCTGGCTCCCGGAACCGCGCTGCGGGACGGGCTGGAGCGCATCCTGCGCGGCCGCACCGGCGGCCTGATCGTGCTCGGCTACGACCCGGCGGTGGAGGCGCTCTGCGACGGCGGTTTCCACCTGGACATCGAGTTCAGCGCGACCCGGCTGCGCGAGCTGTCCAAGATGGACGGCGCGGTGGTGCTGTCCACGGACGCGACGCGGATCATGCGGGCGAACGTGCACCTGGTGCCCGACGCGAGCACGCCCACCGAGGAGTCCGGCACCCGGCACCGCACGGCGGAGCGCACCGCGATCCAGACCGGCTACCCGGTGGTGTCGGTGAGCCAGTCGATGAGCATCATCAGCGTCTACACGCAGGGCCACCGGCACGTGCTGATCGGCTCGCCGGAGATCCTCTCCCGCGCCAACCAGGCGCTGGCGACCCTGGAGCGCTACACCGCCCGGCTGGCCGAGGTCGCGCAGGCGCTGTCGGCGCTGGAGATCGAGGACTACGTGACGTTGCGCGACGCGATGACCGTCGTGCAGCGGATGGAGATGGTGCGGCGGATCGCCGACGAGATCGAGGGCGATGTCGTCGAGCTCGGCAAGGACGGCCGGCTGATCGAGCTGCAGCTGGACGAGCTGGTCGGTTCCTCGCGGGAGGCGCGCGGCGGCCGCGCCCGGGACGGCATCGACCTGGACCGCGAGCTGATCGTGCAGGAGTACCTGCCGACCAGCGGCGCGATGCCGACCTCGGAGCAGGTCGAGGCGGCGCTGCACGAGCTCGACGGCACGGAGCTGCTGGACCTGACGGCGATCGCCGGCGCCTTCGGCTACTCGGACAATCCGGAGGCGTTGGAGGAGCACCTGAGCCCGCGCGGCTACCGACTGCTCGCGAGGGTGCCGCGCCTGCCGATGGCGGTGCGGCGGCAGCTGGTGGAGCACTTCGGCTCGCTGCAGCGGCTGCTCGCGGCGACGGTGGCCGAGCTGCGCGAGGTGGATTCGATCGGCGAGGCGAGGGCGAGCGCGATCCGGGAGGGCCTCTCCCGCCTGGCGGAATCCTCCATAGTGGACCGCTTCGCCTGACGATCTCCGGCCCGCCACGAGGGCTCCCAATTTGCCTGAAATCAGGGGATTTCGAGGACCGGGTCAGTTGGCCGCGGTCAGGCGGAACGGGGTCGGGGAGCTGTTGAGCGCCGCCAGCCTGGCCACCACCTGGTAGTCGCCCGCCTGGGCCTTCGCCTGGCCGTCTTCGCAGTCCGATGTGGACGTCTGGCCCGACCACTGGATGTCGTTGCGCACCGACTGGCCCGGCTGCAGCAGCGGCTGCTCGTTCGTCGACTCCGAGTAGCAGTCGTTGCTCGACCACACGTGCTTCCCGCCCGGGGTCGACACCGTCAGGTCGCGCAGCAGGCGGTTGATGTCGCGCACGCAGGCACGGTCGCTCGCGTTGGTCACCACGACGCTCATGCCGACCCGCTCGCCCACCTTGAACTCCGGGCGGGCCACCTCGGCCACGACGCGCATCGACTCGTCCGCGCACGGCTGCGGCGGCGCGTCGGCCGCCACCGCGACCGGCGGCCCCGGCGGCGGCGCCGGGACGGCTTGCGGCCCCGAGGCCCCGCCCAACAGGGCGATCGCGCCCCAGCCGAGGAGCGCCACCACCAGCACGACCGCACCGATCGCCACCGCGCGGCGACGCCAGTACACCGTGGGCGGGAGCGGTCCGGTCGGATCAAGCACGGCAACGACAGTAACCCGGCGACTACTCCGAAGAGCGTTACCAACGATCACCCAATCGGGCGTATCACGGCCGATCAGGCCCCGGCGACCGGGAACGTGCGCCCGCCGAACGCGCTCCCGGCCGCCGCGTGGAGCGGCGCGATTCCTCGCGAAATCGACGTTCATCCGGGCGACCGGTCGATTTCTCGGGCAATTGCGCATCACGCCGGGACACGAGGTCATATTCGCAGGTGGGTAAGGCTGTTCTGGATCTATTTAGGTGGAGGTTCGCGCGACGGCCGGGATTCCTTTCGGGCGTGTTCTCCTGCGCACCGGGGGCCTGGCAGGATCGGTGGTGCCATGAAGACCACCGCCGCGCATCCCGCCCCGCCCCTGGATCCGGTCGAGCTCATCGACTGGTTCGCCGCCACCGCCCGGCCGCTGCCGTGGCGCGCGCCCGGCACCACGGGCTGGGGCGTGCTGGTCAGCGAGACGATGCTGCAGCAGACCCCGGTCAACCGGGTCCAGCCGATCTGGGAGGAGTGGATGCGCCGCTGGCCGCGCCCCTCCGACCTGGCCGCCGAGCCGCAGGGCGAGGTGGTGCGCGCCTGGGGGAAGCTCGGCTACCCGCGCCGGGCCCTGCGGCTGCACGAGGCCGCCGCGACGATCGCCGCCGAGCACGGCGACGTCGTGCCGTCCGATGTCGACACGCTGCTGGCCCTGCCGGGCATCGGCGCCTACACGGCCCGAGCGGTGGCGGCCTTCGCCTACGGCAAGCGGGCTCCGGTGGTCGACACGAACGTCCGCCGGGTGGTGGCGCGCGCCGTGCACGGCGCGGGCGACGCCGGTCCGCCGTCGACCAAGCGCGACCTCAACGACGTCGACGCCCTGCTCCCGGCCGACGACGCGAGCGCCGCGAAGCTCTCGGCGGCGCTGATGGAGCTCGGCCAGATGGTGTGCACTGTGCGGTCGCCGCTGTGCGAGTCCTGCCCGATCGCGCACGACTGCGCCTGGCAGCACGCCGGCCGCCCGGCCTACGCCGGACCGCCGAAGAAGGTGCAGAAGTTCGCCGGCACCGATCGCCAGGTGCGCGGCAAGCTGCTGGACGTCCTGCGCGGCTCGACCGGCCCGGTGCTGCGCGAGCAGCTGGACGCGGTCTGGTCGGACGCCGGGCAGCGCGACCGCTGCCTGGATTCCCTGCTGGTGGACGGGCTGATCGAGCAGACCGACGACGGCCGCTTCGCACTGCCCGGCGAGCACTGATGGCGCAGGCGGTGGTGGCGTTCTTCGACGACGCCGCGGATTCCGCGGTCCGGGCGCTGTGGCGGCGCTTGGACGCGGCCGGGGTGCCGAGCGTCGCCGCGCGCAAGCACCGCCCGCACGTCATCTTCGCCGCGGCCCGCGCCATGCCGACCGCGGCGCGCAAGGCGCTGCGCTCCGAGCTGGAGCTGCTGTCCATTCCGGACCTCTGGCTGCACACCCTGGGAACGTTCCCCGGCGAGGAGCGGGTGCTGCTGCTGGGCGCGGTCGTGGACACCGAGCTGCTGGCAGTGCACTCGGCGGTGCACGACGCGCTGGCCGGACGGGTGCAGCACCCCTCCGCCTACTACTTCCCTGGCGCGTGGATCCCGCACTGCACGCTCGCCCAGGGCATCACCGACGACCAGCTGGCGGCGGGTTTCCGGACGCTGCAACCGCCGGAGCCGGTGCGCGCCGGGATCGGCGAGATCGCCATCGTCGACACCAAGACCGGCGAGGCCGAGACCGTCACCACCCGCTGACCCTCCGATCGTGAGCGGCATCGTCACCCGCGGCAGTTTCAATTGAAACTGCCGTTTCCGGCCCGGTTTCCGCCGCGCGGCCCGAACGCGCTCGACACGCCCGGGTCCGCGACATCCGATCCACAGTGGACTAGCGTCGATCACGAGTTGCCGACCTCCGCGCGAGCCGCCACTTTGGAGCAGCAAATCGCGCACGCAGGAGGGTGAATGGACGTCGACGGCGTGGCCATCCTCGCCCGCGGAATCGCCGCCAGGGGCCCGGAGGGCATCGTGTTCGCCAACCTCGACCTGCGCGTCGAACCGGGCGCGCTGGCCGTGATCGCCGGGCCTTCCGGCACGGGCCGCACCTCGCTGCTGCTCGCGCTGTCCGGCAGGCTCCCGCTCGTCACCGGGCACCTGGACGTCTCCGGGCACGTGCTGCCCGCGCAGGCCAAGGCAGTGCGGCAGCTGATCCGCCCCGCGCGGCTGCGCCCCGGCTACGAGCTGGAGAACAAACACCGGGTCCGCGAGGCGATCGCGGAACGCCGCCTGATCAGCGGCGTCTCCGAGCGCGCCGTCGAAGCCGCGCTCGACCGGGTCCGGATCGCCCCGGACCGCACCGCGCTGATCGACGAACTGCACCCCGCCGAGCGGCTGCTGTTCGCGGTGGCGCTGACGATCGCCGGCTCCCCCGCCGGGATCCTCGTCGACGACGTCGACGCGGGCCTCCCCCGGGCGGCCCGCGCGCAGGTGTGGGCCGGGTTGCGCGAGGTGACCCGCACCGGGATGACGGTGCTGGCCAGCGCGACCGATCCGCCGTCCGGCGACGTCGAGGTGATCCCGCTGCCCGTCCGCGAGCCGGAACGGCCCACGAAGGTGCTCGACCGGCAGGAAGAAGAGGTCGCCCGGTGAAAGCGTTCAAGCTGGCCTGGCTGGAGCTGCGGCGCTTCCGCGGGCCGCTGCGCCGCTTCGTGCCGCTCGTGCTGATCCTGGTCCCGCTGCTGTACGGGTCGCTGTACCTGTGGTCGAACTGGGATCCCTACGGCCAGTTGAACCGGGTGCCGGTCGCGGTGGTCAACTCCGACCTGGCGGTCGACGCGCGCGGCGAGCACATCAACGCCGGTGCGCAGTTCGTCCAGCAGCTCAAGGCGACCGACACCTTCGACTGGAACTTCGTGGATTCCGCCGAGGCCCGGCACGGCCTCGTGGAAGGCCGGTACTACTTCACGATCGAGGTCCCCTCGGACTTCAGCGCGAAGCTCGCGACCGCGGCCGACCGCAACCCGGAGCGCGCCGCGCTGCAGATCGTCAAGAACGACGCCAACGGCTACATCGCCGGGATCATGGCCGACACGGTGCAGACCGAGCTGCAGAACCAGATCAACGCCGCCGCGCACGCCACCTACGCCCGCGCGCTCTACGGCGAACTCGACCAGGCGCGGGAGAAGCTGCAGCTGGCTTCGGAAGCGTCGAAGCAGCTCGTCGAGGGCACCGACCTGAGCAAGCAGGGCACCGCGGCGCTTTCCAAGGGCCTGGGCGGAGTTCGCGACGGCACCGGCCAGGTCTCGCGCGGCGTGCAGGACATCTCGGACGCCACCGCGCAGCTGAGCAAGCAGCTGTCCGGGGTCAGCAACTTCACCGCCGAGCGGCTGCCCGGCGCGGTCAACGCCCTGGTCAACGCGAGCAACATCGCGGTCAACAGCCTGAGCACGATCAAGACCACCACCGGGTTCCTCGGCCAGCGCGCCGCCGAGGGCCGCTCGGCGATCGAGGAACTCGGCAAGCGGCACCCCGAGATCGCCCAGGACGCCGCCTACCAGCGCGCCCTGGACAACGCCCAGAAGCTGGCCGATTCCGCGAGCACCGCGGACAAGGACGCCCAGCAGGCCCTGGCCACGGCGCAGGACGCCAACTCGCAGGCGCTGACGCTGCAGAACAACATGGGCCCGCTGCAGAACCAGATCCGCGCGTTCACCGCACCGGCGGACACGCTGCGCGCGGGTGTCGCGGAACTCTCCGGCGGCGCCAACGGCATCACCAACGGCCTGGACACGCTGGCGGCGAGCAGCGGGGTGCTGGAGACCGGCGCCGGGCAGCTCAACGACGGCGCGAAGAACCTGCAGGGCCTGGTCGACGACACGCTGGGCAAGATCCCGCCGACGAACCCCACCGAGGTCGCGCAGGCCGCCGACGTCCTCGGATCGCCGACCGAGATCCACACCGACAACCTGAACCCGGCGCACGTCTACGGGCGCGGGCTGGCGCCGTTCTTCTTCGCGATCGCCCTCTGGGTCTTCGGGCTGTTCGCGTACCTGCTGCTCAAGCCGGTGAACCTGCGCGCGCTCGCGGATCGCGTCGGGGCGTTCACCATCGCGTTCGCCGGTTTCCTGCCCGCGGCGGTGCTGGGCATCGTCGGCGGGCTGGTGCTGTACGCGGTGGTCGACTTCGGGCTGGGGCTCGACCCGGTGCACGTCTGGTGGACGATCGGGCTGGTCTCCCTCGCCGCGGTCGCGTTCGTGGCCATCGACCACTTCCTGCGCACCGCGCTCGGCGCGGTCGGCGACCTGCTGTCGCTGGTGCTGCTGATCATCCAGCTCACCGCGTCCGGCGGGCTGTACCCGATGGAGACCGCCCCGGCGCCGTTCCAGGCCGTGCACCCGTTCCTGCCGATGACCTACCTGGTGGACGGGCTGCGCGTGACGATCTCGGGCGGCGTCACCGAGCACCTGCTCCGCGACGTGGCGGTGCTGACGAGCTTCCTGGTCGTCTTCCTGGCCCTGACAACGCTGGTCGTCCAGCGCCAACGGGTCTGGAACATCGGCCGCCTGCACCCGCAGATCGAGCTGTAGTACCTGTTTCCAAACTCGTTCTGCGTGGCGGGGCCGGTAGCGGAACCTCAGGCGCCTTCTCGCTGTGGGATCCCCGACTCATGAATGCCAATTCACCACATCGGGACTGTCCTCGCGAGAAGACACCTGAGAACCCGCGGCGGTGCCGGTTGCGAGGGTGGGCCAAGCGGCTTCGCCGCTTCAAAGACACAACCCCGCGTTACCACACCTCACACCACGACATCCCGAACAGCCGCTGCAGAGCCGATCTCGCGGTACCGGGTCGAATTGTCATCGGGCTTCGCTAGCGTTCGGCCACATGGCACAAACTTTTGCTGCGGTGGAAATCCCGGAGTGGTGCGGCTTCTTCGACGCCGAGCAGTTCGAGGCGTTCCGCCAAGAGGTCGACGACGCTTGCGACTGCTTCGGCGCCGGAGGGCAGTACCTCGAATCGGGCTTCGTCGAGTTGGTCTCGGGGGCCTACTCCGACGGCTACGAGTTCCGGCTCGAACGGCTCGCCAAGCGGTGCGCGGAAGCACCGCGGGAGGACTGGGAGGGCATCTGCTTCGGCCAGATCGACGCGTGGAGCATGGCGGAGGCCCAGTCGGAATGGCTGGAGCAGGCATCCTTCGAGCAAGTGCGGGATCTCCTGCGGATCCACCTGTTCGACGGAAGCCCGCGCTCCGGAACAGATGAGCCGGAGGAGCCCGACGAGTCCGAGGAGTGGTTCCGGCTGCCGCTGGCCGACGGGCTCTGGATCGGGCTGGTCGTAGCGGACGCGCCATCGTCGGACGAGGACGAGCCCGAGATCGACACCCAGGTGCACAACGCGGCGGTGCACGCCTGGGGCGTGGAGCCCGAGCAGCTGGTCGAGGCGGCTCTCGCGAACCTGCGCCGGGAGGAGGAGGCCCCGGCGTGGGGTGAGATGTCCGTCGAGCTGTCCGATGAGGACGACGAGCCGGTCGCGACGATCACGGTGCTGACCGCCGAGAACGCCCCGTGGGCGCTGCTGCTCGACGAGATCGAGCCGGAGTTGGCGGAGCGCGGAGTGGTGCTGGCCGTTCCCGCGCAGGACGCCGTGCTCGTGGCGGAGGTGCCCGAGCCCGACATGCTGGACCTGGTCGTCACCGCAGTCTCGGCGGTGGCGCGCGACCACGTCGATGCGGCCGAAATCGGCTACGACATCGGCGACGGCACCTACTGGTACCAGAACGGCGAGTTCAGCAGGTTCGAGGAGCCCGAGTCGGACGACGACGAGCACGACGGCGAGGCAGAACCGGTCGGGTAGGGGCGGGCCGGCGGATGCCTCGGGCCGTGCGGTCGCCGGTGGTCGCAGCGGGCTCGTAGGCTGGCTGCATGGCTGTTGTGAAGATCAATGCGATCGAGATCCCTGAAGGTGCCGGCCCGGAGCTGGAGAAGCGGTTCGCTTCGCGGCACGGCTCGGTGGACAGCGCTCCCGGGTTCCTCGGGTTCGAGCTGCTGCGCCCGGTGAAGGGCGAGAACCGCTACTTCGTGTACACGAAGTGGGAGTCCGAGGAGGCGTTCCAGGCGTGGGCCAGCGGCCCGGCGAAGGAGGCGCACGCGGGCGAGGCCAAGAACCCGGTGGCCAGCGGGTCCAGCCTGCTGGAGTTCGAGCTCGTCCAGGAGTCCCACCCCGGCAAGTGACCGGCCGGGCAGCCGTTCCGGCTGCTCAGGACCCGTGAGTGTTCTGGGGCGCTACAACACCCCAGAACACTCACGGGCACTGACGATCAGCCGGTCAGGACGACCGTGGCGAGGATCGCGCGGTGGTCGGCGCCGGCCACGTCGATGGTGCGGAACGACTGGGGCGCGATGCCGCCGCCGGTGAGCACGTGGTCGATCGTGACCGGCGGCGGGAACCAGGCGCCCGGGCCCGGCCAGGTCGGGTGCAGGCCGTCGCCGGTGGCCGCGGCGACGTCGGTGTAGCCCTGGCCGATCAAGTACTTGAGCCGGGTGTGGTCGAGGGTGGCGTTGAAGTCGCCGACCAGCATCCGGGGCGTGCCGTCGGTGGCCGGCGCCGGCAGCTCGCGCAGCTCGCGGTCCCAGACCTCGGCCGTGCCCCGGCCCATCGGGTACAGCGGGTGCACCGCGACGATCTCGAAAGCCGGTGAGCCCGGCCGCTGCACCCGCGCCGATGGCTGGGCCAGCGTCGAATCCGGCACCAGCGACAGTTCCTGCAGCGGGTAGCGCGACGCGATCCCGGAGCCGTCCGCCTTGGGCCCCGGCTGGAACACCCGGTGCGGCAGCGTCTCGGCGAGCCCGGCGCCGTCCAGCGCGGCCACCAGCTCGGGCGTGAGTTCCTGCAGGCTCAGCACGTCGACCTGGTTCTGCCGCACGATGTCCACGACCTGCGCGGCATCCGCCCCGCCGAAGAAGCCGTTCAGCGACATCACCCGCAGCGCAACGCCCTGCGCCGGAGTCGCGTCGGGAATGGCGCGCGGCGCGACGGAGAGCACCAGGATCGCGGTCGCCAGGCCGACGACGAGCACGGTCAACCAGCGCCGCAGGATCACGGCGAGCAGCGCCAGCACGATGCCGGACAGCGCCGCGTACTGGGTCAACGCCGCCAGCGCCACCAGGTACCGGCCGCTGTCCCAGCCCGACAGCGGCAGCGTCGCCCAGGCCAGCAGGCCGATCGCGGCCAGCACCAGCAGCACCGTGACCACGCGGCCACCGGGCTTGCGCCGCGGCGGGTCGTCCCGCTCCGGCTCGACGACCAACGTCCGATCCATCCTGGCTCCCCATGTCGTCCGCGTCACCCAGCCTGTCAGCGAGCTGTGCGCGGGCTGTCAGCGTCCCCCCGGAAAGTGAAAGCATGTCATTCGCGATCCAGGCCGAGGGCCTGGTCAAACGATTCGGCTCCACCACCGCGCTGGCCGGGGTGGATCTAGCCGTGCCGGCGGGAACGATCCTCGGCGTGCTCGGTCCCAACGGTGCGGGCAAGACCACCGCGGTCCGGATCCTGGCCACATTGCTGCGGCCGGATGCGGGCACTGCGACCGTCGCGGGCTACGACGTGCTCCGCCAGCCGGTCGCGGTGCGCAGCCGCATCGGGCTCACCGGCCAGTACGCCTCGGTCGACGAGGAGCTCACCGGCATCGAGAACCTGGTGCTCATCGGCCGGTTGCTGGAAATGCCGAAGCGCGACGCCAAGGCGCGGGCGGCCGAACTGCTGGAGCGGTTCGGCCTCACCGACGCCGGCGGCCGCGCGATCAAGACCTACTCCGGCGGCATGCGGCGCCGCCTGGACCTCGCGGCGAGCCTGGTCGGCCGCCCCGAGATCCTCTACCTCGACGAGCCCACCACCGGGCTCGACCCGCGCAGCCGCAACCAGGTGTGGGACATGGTGCGCACGCTCTCCGCCGAGGGCGTGACGGTGCTGCTGACCACCCAGTACCTGGAGGAGGCCGATCAGCTGGCCGACCGGATCAACGTGATCGACCACGGCCGGGTGGTCGCCGACGGCCGCGCCGACGAGCTCAAGCGCCGCGTCGGTGGCCAGACCCTGCAGGTGCGGCCGACCGATCTGGCGAACGTGCCCGCGGTGCGCCGGATCCTCGCCGAATTGACCGGCGTCGAACCGGCCACGAACGACGACAGCGGGCTGCTGACCACGCCGGTCGACGACCCGGTGCTGCTGTCCACCCTGGTCCGCCGGCTCGACGACGCCGGGATCACCGCCGACGAGCTCGCGCTGCGCCTGCCCAGCCTGGACGAGGTGTTCCTGGCCATCACCGGCAAGGCCGCCGAGGAGGAGACCGCCGCATGACCGCCACGATCGAACGCCCGCCGGCCGCGCCGACGACCGCCTCGGAGCGCATCGGCCCGATCCGCGCGCTGCGGCACGGCCTGACGCTGGCCGGGCGCAGCATCCTCAAGATCCGCAAGTCGCCCGAGGGCCTGATCGACGTCACCATCCAGCCGATCCTGTTCCTGGTCATGTTCGTCTACCTCTTCGGCGGGGCGATCGTCGGGGACACCGGCTCCTACCTGCAGCTCACGCTGCCCGGCGTGATGGCGATGAACATGGTCTTCGCCAGCCTCGGCACCGGCTGGGCGCTCAACACCGACATCTCCAAGGGCGTGTTCGACCGGTTCCGCAGCCTGCCGGTGGCGCGGTCGGCGCCGCTGATCGGCGCGGTGCTGGGCGACATCGTGCGCTACCTGGTGGCGCTGGCCGTGCTGCTGGTCTTCGCCACCATCATGGGCTTCCGGATCCAGACCGATCCGCTGTCCGCGCTGGCCGCGATCGTGGTGGTGATCGCCTTCGCGCTGGCGATGTGCTGGATCACGGTGTTCCTCGGGATGCTGATCAAGAACCAGCAGGCGCTGCCCGGCGTGGCCATGGCGTTCATGTTCCCGCTGACCATGGGCAGCAACGTGTTCGTGCCGACCGAGACGATGCCGGGCTGGCTGCAGGCGTGGGTGACCATCAACCCGGTCACCAAGCTCGCGGACACCGCGCGCGGCCTGATGATCGGCGGGCCGGTCGCCGGGCCGTTGACGGCGACGCTGATCTGGATGGTCGCGATCGTGGCGGTGTTCTTCCCGCTGGCGATGTGGGCGTACCGCCGCCGGATGTGACCGTCGGCGCCGCACTCCGGAGCGGCGTTTCCGCAGGCAGGTGCTCGTGAGTGGTTTGGACTGCCATAGCAGTCCAAACCACTCACGACCGGAGTGACCAGCGGAAACCGGACCTCGAACGCCCTGCCCCGCAACGCGCGAATGGTGCCTGACCAGCGGTGACGACGGCGTTATCGGTGGTCGCCGGGAGGTGTCCCCGGCCGAAGCGGAATAATCCTCACGACCACCTGCGGTCGTGCCCTCCCGCGTCGGGGGCGGGAGGGACCGACCGCAGGTCCGGCAGGGCCTCCGCCCGATTCGGGGCTGACGCCCCTCAACACCCCAACGCGTCGCGGAGCTCCGCGAAGGCGTCGTCCCGCGAGAGCGCGGCTGCGCCGTCGCGCTCTTCGCGGTGCTCCTCGGCCAGCTCGCGCAGCAGCGCTCGCACTTCGGGGTCTCCTTCGTCGACCAGGCCGCGCAGCACGGTGGCGATGCCGATCAGGCGTGCCGCCCGCTGCGGCCGGCCGACGGCGAACTCCACGCGTGCCGCCTGCTCCGCGATGGTCGCGTTCAGCGGCATGTCGCGGAGTTCCAGTCCCGCGGTCAAAGCTTCGGCGAGCGACGCCCGCGCCTCGTCGAGCTCGCCTTCGTCGAGGCGCAGCCGCGCTTCGACGAGCAGTTCCATCTGCCGCAGCGGCTCCGGCGCCGTCGACGCCTCCGCCAGCGCCGCGCGCGCTGCGGCCAGGTAGTCGCGGGCCTGGTCCCGGTCGCCGGCATGCCGGGCGACCTCGGCGAGTCCGGTCAGCGCCGCGATCTGGTGGTAGAGGAACCTGTTCCGGCCGATGCGTTCGGCGCGCAGCAGGTCGGCGCGCGCCCCTTCGAGGTCGCCGCCGCGCAGCCGCTCCATGCCGATCCGCGCCAGCGCGGGCACCAGGTCCTCGGTGGCGCGCAGTTCGCGGAACGTCTCGACGGATTCCTGGAACGCCTCGATCGCGCCCTCGTGGTCGCCGCGCCGCGACCGGAACTCGGCGATGCTCGTGGTGGTCTGCGCGCTGCCCCACCGGTCGCCGATGGCGCGGAATTCGGTGCGCGCGGCGAGCATGTCCTTCTCCCCGGCGATGGGATTCCCGTTGTGCTCCGCGCCGAATCCCCGGCAGAACAGGCCGGCGGCCCGCGCCCACGGGTGCGGGTGCTGCAGCGCCCGCTCGACACATCTGTCCAATTCGGACTGTTCGCGGATCAGCAGCCACCCGATCGGTTCCATCACCGACGCCCACAGGTAGCGGAAGCGCGCGCCGGTGTCGCGGACAGCGGTCACCGCGGCGCGCAGGCGCTCGGCCCAGTCCGGGGCGGAGTCGACGGCCATCACCAGCATCAGGTCGACGATCGCCCGGCTCTCCGGCGGCGCCGCGCCCGGCAGGGCGGCCACCTCTTCCAGCCGGCCCTTCAGCTCGTCGTGCTGCGCGGACATCGACCAGTACCAGCTCAGCGCCGCGCTCAACCGGAATCCCCGGTCCGCGTCGCCGGACTCCGTCGCCCAGTGCAGCGCGGCGATGATGTTGTCGTGGTCGGCGTCCAGCCGGTTCAGCCAGTCGATCTGCTCCGCTTCGTGCAGCCGGGGCGCGGCGGATTCGGCGAACTCGACGAAGTACGTCGCGTGCGAGCTGCGCAGGGCGTCCTTCTCCCCGTCCGCGGCGAGCTTCTCGGCGCAGAACGCGCGCACCGTCTCCAGCATCCGGTACCGCATGCCCAGTTCCGAATCGACCGCCTCCACCAGGGACTTCTCCACCAGCGAGACCAGCACGTAGGACACGTCCGCGGCAGGCATCCCGGTGTCGGCGCACACCGCGGAGATCGCGTCGGCCGAGGCGTTCCCGGCGAACACCGACATCCGCCTGGCCAGCACCTGCTCCGGCTCGGTCAGCAGGTCCCAGCTCCACTCCACCACCGCGCGCAGCGTCCGGTGCCGCGGCATGGCGGTGCGATTTCCGCTGGTGAGCAACCGGAATCGGTCGTCGAGCCGGTCGGCGACCTGCCGGACGCTCATGGCTCGCAGCCGGGCCGCCGCCAGCTCGATCGCCAGCGGCATGCCGTCCAGCCGACGGCAGATCTCCACCACGTCGCGGGTGTTGCCGTCGTCGAGCGCGAAACCGGGCCGGGCGGCGGCCGCCCGATCCACGAACAACCGCACCGCCGCGGCCTCCGGCGCCGCGTCCTCGGCTTCCGGCAGCTCCAACGGCCCGACCGGCAGCAGTCGCTCGCCGGTGAGCGCCAACGGCTCCCGGCTGGTCGCCACGACCCGCAGCTGCGGAGCCCGGCTCAGCACCTCCTGCACGAACTCGGCGGCGGCCTCGATCACCTGCTCGCAGTTGTCCAGCACCAGCAGCGCCGGCTCCGCCGAGAACAGGTCCGCCGCCCGGTTCACCGCGTGCTTCATCGGCGATTCCAGCAGCCGGGTCTCGCGCACCCCGAGCGCGGCGAGCACCGCCGCCGTCACGTCCTGCCCGTCCCGCACCGGCGCGAGCTCGACGAACCACACCCGCCGATCCGACATCCCGGCGGCGGTCTCGACCGCCAGCCGCGTCTTCCCCGCGCCGCCGGGACCGAACAGGGTGACCAGCCGGGAATCCGCCAGCTCCGCGCGAACCCGCTCGATCTCCCGCTCCCGGCCGACGAAACTGCTCAACCGGGTCGGCAGCACCGGCCGGATCGGCTCCCACCGCAGCTCATCGCGCGAATCCGGCTCCGGCCGCGGCGCCGGACGCGGCGCCAGGCCGGGATCGCCGCGCAGCAGCGCGACCTGCAGATCCCGGAGCTCTTGCGACGGCGACACCCCGAGCTCCTGGTCCAAGCGTCGCCGCAATGCCTCATAAGCGGCAAGCGCATCGGCCTGCCTGCCGCTCGCGTAGAGCGCGCGAACGCGCAGCGCCGTGAGCCGCTCGCGCAGCGGAAAACGCGCGCAAAGCCCCTCCAGCTCGGGCACCAGATCGGCATGCCGACCGGCACCGAGATCGGCCTCCGCCCGGTCCTCGACCGCGGCGATGCGCAGCTCCCCCAACCGCGCCGCCTGCGCCTCGGCGAACGGCGCGTCGACGAAGTCGACGAGCGCATCCCCCTGCCACAACTCCAGCGCCTCGCGGAGCGTGGCAGCGGCAGCATCGTGCCGGCCGCTGCGGAGCAGGCGGCGCCCCTCTGCCGCGAGCGCGGCGAAGCGGATGGCGTCGACGTCGTCGGGATCCACCAAGAGGGCGTAGCCCGACTGGTCGGAGCGCAAGGACAGCTCGCCCGCGAGCGCGCGGCGCGCGCGAGACACCAGCGACTGGAGCGCGTTCAGCGCGCCGGCCGGCTGGGCGGAGCCCCAGAGGTCGGCGATGAGGAGCTCGGTGGAGACGGTGCGGCCGGCGTCGAGCGCGAGTCGCGCGAGGAGCATCCGCACCCGGAGGCCGCCGACCGCTATCGCCCGACCGTCGGGTGCGTTCAGCCGAAAGGGCCCCAGCAACGCCACGCGCACCGCACCAGCTTCGCAGAAGGGGCCGACCCGATGCCCGTCATTTCGGGCGTTCCGCACGGCGAAACCCGGGAGATCACCGGCCGTCCGGCAGGGCGCATCCCGCCGGCACCGGGGGAAGATCGAAGCCCTTTTTGCCTGGTTCATCGCGTTCCGATTTCAGGCAAAGCCGGAAACCTCCCGGGCGCGAATTATGGGGTAGATCACCTCCCGTCGGGCCGGAGTGCCGCCGCGGGCTGGAATCATGGAAGAAACGGACATACCACCGATCATGTTCCGCCGGCACGGCTCGCACGCCGACGTGCTCCACACCGTCCGGGCGGGGCGCTACCCGGAGCCGCTCGAATGGATCTGACGATCTTGGCCGCCACCTCCGCCGAACCGACCGGCTTCGCCGCCTGGGTGATCTCCGTGATGGAGGCCCTCGGCGGCCCGGGAGCGGGAATGATCGTCGCCCTGGAGAACCTCTTCCCGCCGATCCCGTCCGAGGTGATCCTGCCGCTGGCGGGATTCACCGCCAGCCAGGGCAACATGTCCGTGATCGGCGCGATCCTGTGGACGACGCTCGGCTCGCTGATCGGCGCGCTGGCGCTCTACGGCATCGGCGCGACGCTGGGCCGCGACCGCACCCGCGCCATCGCCGCCAAGATCCCGCTGGTGAAGATCTCCGACATCGACCGGACCGAGGCGTGGTTCGCCAAGCACGGCATCAAGGCGGTCTTCTTCGGCCGGATGATCCCGCTGTTCCGCAGCTTCATCTCGCTCCCGGCCGGCGTCGAACGCATGCGCCTGGCCACGTTCGCCCTGTTCACCACGCTCGGCAGCCTGATCTGGAACACCGTCTTCGTGCTGGCGGGCTACCTGCTGGGGCAGAGCTGGTACCTCGTCGAGGAGTACGCGGGGCTGTTCTCCCGCGCGGTCCTGATCACGGCGATCCTGACGGTCGCGGCGTTCATCGCGATCCGCATCCGCAACAACCGCCGCGAACGCCAGCTCTCGGAAGCCCCCACGGTCCGCCTCGCCCGGGTGACCGCCGAGGCCCCGACCGAGGAGATCCGCCGCATCCGCTGACCAGCGCCGGGCACGATTTCGCGAGTGCTCGCCCCGGGTGAGCCCAGCGGCAGACGACTGCGCCGCATCACGATCGGCGCGTCGTGGCCGCTGGAGCGTCACCCCGGGGTCAGCGGAAGTCCGACGCGTGGTCGGCGGCCCACTGGGCGAAGGGGCGGGCCGGACGGCCGGTCAGGACCTCCACCGTGTTCACCACCGGCAACGGGCGGCCGTCCTGGCCCGCGAGGTAGCGCAGGAGGGTGTCGGCGAGGTGCCCCATCCCGTGCTCGGACATCGCCGCGCGGTACTCGTCCGGGCTCTGCGGCACGAACTCGACGGGGCAGCCGATCGCTTCCCCGATCGCCTCGGCCTGCTCGCGCTGCGTGATCGACTGCGGCCCGCTCAGCGGGTAGGCCCTGCCCTCGTGGCCGGGCTCGGTCAGCGCTCGCACTGCCGCGGCCGCGATGTCCGCTTCGTGGATAAGGTCGGCGTGCGAGTCGGGGTACGGCGCCGCCACGATGCCTCGGGCGCGGATCGACCCGGCCCACGCCAGGGTGTTCGTGGCGAAGCCGCCCGGCCGCAGGAAGGTCCAGGCCAGCCCGGAGTCGAGCACCGCCCGCTCGGCCGACGCGTGCAGCCCGATCAGCGGGTCGTCGGGGTCGCCCGGGGTCGTGACGACGTTGGCCGACAGCAGCACGACGTGCTCGACACCGGCGGCCCGGGCGGCGTCCAGGAAGCCGCCCACCCCACCGCGATCGGCGTAGAGGAACACCGCGGACACCCCGTCCAGCACCGACTCCGGCGGTTCGGCGAGGTCGCCGCGGACCACCTCGACCTGCTCCGGCAGCCGGGTGGCGGCGGGATCGCGGCTGATCACCCGCGGCTTCTCCCCGGCGCTCAGCAGCTGCTCGACCACGCTGCGCGCCACGCTGCCGCGTCCTCCGGTCACCAGGATCGTCATCTGATCTCCCTTCCAGCGATGTGCCACCACGATCGCCGCAGCGGCGGGCGCGCGGGAGAGACCGGTCGAACCTAGGTCTGGCGATCCCAGTTCCGGAGGTCCTGCAGCGCCTTCCCGGTGGGCGAGCCCTCGGGGGCGGTGAAGAACATCAGCCGCTGGTCGACCTCGGGGATCAGCAGGACCTCGCAGTCCAGCTCCAGCTCGCCGAAGACCGGATGCACGCCGCGCTTCGGCGTGCTGCGCTGCACCTGGACCTCGTGCGCGGCCCACATCTCGGCGAAGGCGGGGTTCCGCTCGCCCAGCTCGTCGACCAGCGCGCGAACGCCGGGATCGCCCGGGTAGCGGCCGGCGGCGCGCACGCTCGCCACGCACGACTCGGCGAACCGCCGCCCGTGCCCCGTCTCCAGCACCGACGGCTGGTGGCAGAACATCCACCAGAGCATGTTTCGCTCCTCCTCCGACCGGCGGCCGAAGTCGCCCATCAGGCCCACCGCCATCCGGTTCCAGGCGAGGATGTCGTACTTCACGTCGAGCACCAGCGCGGGAACGTCGTCGAACCGCTCCAGCAGCCGCAGCACGCTCGCCGGGACCTCCCGCGACGACACGACCGACGGGGCCTCGCCCACCAGGCGGAACAGGTAGTTCCGCTCGTCGCCGGACAGCCGCAGAGCGTCGGCGAGCGCGTTGAGCACCTGCCGGGACGGGCGCGGCCCACGCCCCTGCTCCATGCGGATGTAGTAGTCCACGGAGATCCCGGCGAGCAGCGCGACCTCCTCCCGCCGCAACCCGGGCGTCCGGCGGCCGCTGCGCGCCTCCAACCCGACATCCGCGGGCCCGATGCGGGACCGCCGGTCCCGGAGGAACTCCGCCAGTTCAGCCCGCACCCGAACTCCTCCACAACTCCAGGACCACCGTCTCCGCAGGCCAGCGGCCCGTGAGCGTATTGGGGTGCCATGGCGCCCCAAAGCACTCACGGGCCCCAACGCCAGCGGAACGGCTCTCGAACGCTCACGAGCCCCAACGCAGAAGGCCCCGCGCGTGGAGCGCGGGGCCTTCTGGGTCTTGCGTCAGGCGGACTCGGAGTCCGTGCCCTCGGACTTCTCATCGGAGGCGGCCGAGACCGCGACCGGCGGGGCGTCCGGGACCAGCGACGGCTTCTGCTCGCCGCGGAAGGTGAAGTGCGCCTTGTCATCGGCGCCTTCGCCCTCCCAGCCCTCGACGTCCACGATCACGATCTGACCGGGCTGGATCTCGCCGAACAGGATCTTCTCGGACAGCTTGTCCTC
>NZ_JBWKKU010000024.1:35847-125077 GCF_056431445.1 Saccharopolyspora sp. NPDC045941 | reverse complement strand
CGCTGCTCCGCGGTCAACGAACTCGGCCCAGCCATACACCTGCTCCCCGGAAGCCAGAACTGAATTTCTCAGTCCAACTTCCGGGGACCAGTTCACGCGGCGGGTGCCCCCTGTTTCTTGCTCGGGGTCTGCTCAAGACCCACGCGGTACCTCCTTTCCTAGTGTTGGAGCTGTTGTTCGGCCCGGGCGAGGACCGCGTGCACCGACGCTTGACCGTCGGTGGTCACCCAGCTCACCCGCAATCCGGGACGAACTCGCTTCCGGCCGATGCGCACCGGCCAGCCGGCCACCTCCCGCGCCTGCGCGGCGATCTCCTCGCCGGTGCCGCTCGGGTGCTCCGCGACCACCGCGAACTCGTCGCCGCCGTAGCGGGCGACGGTGTGCTCGTCGCTGAGCCCCTCCCGGAGCCGCCCGGCCAGCGTGGTCAGCAGGTCGTCGCCCCGGTCGAAGCCGTACTCGGCGTTGAAGGCGGCCAGCCGCTGCACGTCGATGAGCACCAGCGTGGACAGCGTGCCGCGGCTGCGGGCGCGGACCAGCGACTGCTCCAGCCGGTCCAGCAGGAGGACGCGGGCCGGCAGGCCGGTCAGCGGGTCCAGCAGGCCGCGGCTGTGCGGGACGTCGGTGTGCACCGGCTGCAGCAGCACCAGCACCCGGCGGCGGCCCTGCACCTGCACCGCGTGGTAGTCCGCCCAGATGCGGCTCAGCGGTTGGCCGCTGCGGGCGATCACCATCGGGATGGACAGCGGCGAACCGGCCCGCAGCACCTGGCCGGCCAGCTCGGCCCAGTCGGGCATCGGGGCGCCGGTGTCGTCGCGCACCTGCCAGCCGGTGGGCCGGGCGCCGGTGAGCAGGTCGGCCTTGGCCAACTGCATCAGCTCGGCGGCGACGTCGTTGGTGGCCAGCACCTGGCCGCGGTCATCGGTCAGCAGCACGCCGAGATTCAGTCCGCTGATGAGTTCGTCCCAAACCGGCGCCAACTGGCCCGGTGCGGTCACCTCGAGGACACTCATTCGGCCCCCTCCTCCCCACCAAACGGAGCAGTCCGTCTGAGCCTCCCCTCAGTGCAGGGCGAAATTCAAGGCCTCAGTGACCACCCGTAATGGTGGTATTCACGCTGTGCACATAACTGTGCGTTAGTTGTTCACGCACCGTTTCCGCCCAGGTCACCTCGACGGCCGGGACTTGAGGAAGCGAGCAGGTGAAACATCGTTAGGTGGCATTGCGCTCAAAACGCCCCGCGCCGCCCCTTCGGCCGATCGGATCCCTACTCTGGTCGAGGTGCCGCAGGCGAGAGGATGGTGCATGCCGGTGCACGGGACCGCGGGTCGACCGCCGCTGCGGGAGCGGTTGCGCGACCACCGATCTCTGCTGGCCGTGATCGCGGTCGCGGAGCTGGTCGCGGTGATGGTGGTCTCCACCGTCAACACGCACGACCACATCGACGGCGAGGTCTACCGGCTCGGCGCGAAGGCGCTGCTGGCCGGGCGCGACCTCTACAACGGCCTCCCGGCCACCGAATCGGGGCTGGAGCTGCCGTTCATCTACCCGCCGTTCGCGGCGATCCTGTTCGCGCCGCTGGCGCTGATCCCGAAGGCCGGCTCGACCGCAGTGATCATGCTGGTCAGCCACCTCGCGCTCATCGCGACGCTGTACGTGGTGCTCAGCGCCTCGACGTTCCTGCGCGCGCACCGGGACAAGGTGCTGCTGGTGACGGTGGCGGTGCTGCCGCTGGCCACGATCAGCGAGCCGGTGCTGGAGACGATCACCTACGCGCAGATCAACATCGTGCTGATGGCGCTGGTCGCGATCGACTGCCTGTGGCGGACCGACGGCGCGAAGAAGCTGCCGTACCCGCGCGGCCTGCTGATCGGCCTGGCCGCCGGGATCAAGCTGACGCCGCTGGTGTTCCTGCTGCTGCCGCTGCTGCGCCGGGACTTCCGGACGATCGTGGTCTCGCTGCTGACCTTCCTGGGCACCGCGCTGCTGGGCTTCGCGCTGACCTTCGACAACGCCCGGCGGTTCTGGCTGCAGGAGATGCTGGCCAGCAGCAACGTGTCCTTCGGACCGAAGTTCACCGGCGACGCGTCGACCTACGCGGGCAACCAGTCGCTGCGCTCGCTGCTGAGCAAGATGTCCACGCCGAGCCTGACCGTGGTGTTCGGGCTGCTCGCGCTCCTCGCGCTGGTGCTGGCCGTGGTGGGGATGGTGCACGCGGTCCGGCAGCGGGACCTGCCGACGGCGGTGACGATCAACGCCATCCTCGGGTTGCTGGTGTCGCCGATCTCCTGGTCGCACCACTGGGTTTGGGCGATCCCGGGCCTGATGCTGCTGCTCGGCGCGGGCTACGTCCGGCGGAACTGGGGGTTGCTGCTCGCGGCCGCCATGGCGGCCGGGTTCTTCATGATGGGCCCGCACTGGAAGATGCCCCAGGGCGACGGCCTGGAGCTGACCTGGAACTTCTTCGAGCAGCTGATCGGCAATTTCTACGTCTACTTCGGACTGGCATTCCTGCTCTACAACGCGGTGCTGTGGTGGCGCTCCCGGCGCACGATGATCGACCCGGGCGAAGCGGCCCCGGAAGCCCCCCGAACCGCCCCGGTGCCGTAGCCGTTCGTGAGTGCTTTGGATCGCTATGGCGCTCCAAAGCACTCACGAGCCCTGGCCATCTGCATGAAAAAACCGGGGCGAGCACCACGCTCGCCCCGGTTTTTCGCGTTCGGATCAGATCCGGTTGAACACGACCGTGTCCGCGTTCTCCAGGGAGCGCAGCGCACTGTCCGAGGTCAGGCCCGGCGTCGGGAGCGTGTGGCCCTGCACCGCCGTGATGTCCGGGACGCCGCCGCCGAGCACCGGCAGCGCCATGCCGCCGGTCCGCGGCGCGGGCACCGGCCGGAACGGGTTCTGCGTGACGACCTGCTCCGGGGGCACCGCCGCGGCCAGCTCGTCCAGCACCGTGACCGCCACGTCGGAACGCAGCGGCGCAGGCGTGAACGCCGGCTCCTCGCTGCGCGCCGCGGTGCCGTCCAGCGCGGAGGAGATCCGGCTGACCTGCGGCACCGAGGTCTGGCCGCCGCTGAACGCGTTGAGCTCGCCCATCACCGGCAGCGGCGCCGTCACGCCGGGGGACTCACCGCGCTGCGTGGTGCCCGGCGTCCGGGACACGCTGACCAGGGGGATTCCGGTGAGGTCCGGGATCTCGTTGGCCTTCACCTGGTGCTCGCCCGGCACCTCCAGCGGCACGAGGTCGGCGCGCGGCGTCGGCTCGGCGGCGACCGCGGACAACGCCCCCGCCAGCACCTCGTACGGCACGGTGCGCAGGTCGCTGCGCAGGCCGGGCAGCTCCGCGGTGGTGAGGTCCACCTGGTCCGGCGTCACCAGGCCGCCCTGGCCGCGGGACAGCGCGCCCTCCCAGAGCTCGACGATGCCGTCGGCCGGGGCGCTGAAGCCGTCGAAGTAGACCAGGTCGTCGTGCGGGATCACGAGGTCTGCAGGGACATCCAGGAGCGCACGCGTGTGAAAAGCACCCTCGTCGAGGGTGTTGGCACCCCCCTGGATGACGGCACCGATGGGACCTGCCCAGCTCAGCGAGCGGTGGAAGCCCTCGGCGGGCGTGACCGGGCGGCCGCCGTCGAAGGGCGACAGGCCGGGCACCAGGTCCAGCGGCCGGGCTTCGGCGGGGTCGGCGACCCAGCCGGCCAGGTGCAGCGGGGCGGTCTGCGCCGGGATGTGCCAGTCGCGCAGCGCCGGCATCTCCCGGGTCAGCTCGTTCTCGACGGCGGGCAGCAGGTCGCGCACCGGGTCGATGGTGCCCGCGATCGCGGTGACCGGGTGGCTGGTCCGCGACTCCACCAGCGGCGCGTTGTACCGCGTGCCGGAGCTCTCGGGGAACAGCTCACCCGCGAAGCACCGATCGGCAGGCACCGCATCGTCTCCGAGCTCGTCGAGTACTGGGGGGAGCATCGATTCGCCCAGCGGCGGGGTCGGACGCTCCGGGCAGGCCTGGCTGGCGGACGCGACCCCCGTGCCGACGGCCAACATCCCACCAGTGACCAGCGCGGCTTGCACACCGCGCTTCGCCCAAGACTGCATGGATCTCTCCTTCACAAGGTTTCCCCCTGCCGGGGAGGAAAATCAACTGCGGGCGCCACACCGTCATCGGAACTTGATCATCGGGAGACGGCGGGCATCGGAAATGTGGAGCCGGGTTGCGCGCGGCGGATTTCCTTTCGGCGGCAACGAGATCCGTCGCCTGCGCCGCGCGGCGGTCTAGTCGGGCGTGGTGCCCGGCTGCGGTTCGGGCGCGCTCATCAGCGTGCTGGCGATGTCGCGGGTCGACACCCCGGCGGAGGCTGGGGTGCGGGCCGGTTCGGCCGGGTAGCAGCCGACCGCGGCGGTGTTGTGCTGCTGCCCGTCGCCGGTGCCTCCGCAGCCGAGCGCGCCGGGCAGCGTGGGCAGGGCGAAAGGCCTTGGCCAGCCCTGGTTTCCGGGCGCCTCAGCGGGTTCCGGCGCGCGCGGCCGGGTGACCGCGTCCGCCTGCTCCGGCGACCGCTGGTGCTCGACCAGCTGCGCCGGCTGCGGGACGGCGGGCACTACGCCCGGCGCCGGTGCGGCCTGCGGAAGCGGCGCGGACGGCGAAAAACCCTGCTGCGGGCTGGTTTCCCCGGACAGCAGCGGGCCGCCGAGCCCGTCCAGTCCATTGTCGACGGACGTGGACAGCGCGCCGGCCTGGGCTTCGGTGACCGACAGCGCGTCGCCCGCGACGTGCTGGACGCCGTCGGTGGACTCCTGCAGCACGCCGGTCACCGGCTTCGCCGCGTCGAGCAACTGCTCCGCCGGCTCGGACCGGACCAGCTCGACCGGGTTCAGGCGGCCGAGCGAGAACTCCGCCGGGCCGGACCGGTCGGTGGTCGCACCTCCCACCGGCGCTGCCGGTGGGTTCGCCGATTCCGGCGGCGCGGCCGATTCGTCGGCGGGCGCGGCCGGGGCGAGGTTCGCGGCGTCCGCCGGGAGCCCGGTGCCGATGAGCCAAGCCGCGGAGGTTCCGGCGGCCGTCGCGCCCGCCACCACCAGGGCACGGGTCAGCAGCCGCCACGGTCGGGCGGCTCCCGTCGTGCGGTAGCGGCCGGACATCTCGGTGCCAGAACCTCCTCGGCTTCGGGCGACTCCCGTTGGACACTGCCTCCTCGCCGCCGCGCACTCTTTCACCACAACTGCCACTTCCGTAAGCACAGAGCGACAGCTTCGCTACATCGTGTTACTGGTGTTCCGACCCGATTGCGCGCCGTGGTCATTTCGCCCCCGGGCCCGGTGGTCGGCGCTACGGTGGCAGGGTGAACGACTTCAAGATCACCACCCGGGACGACGCCGCGGCGTCGATTCCCCGCGTGCTCCGCGTCTCGGCGGCGTTGAGCTGGCGGATGGTGGTGGTACTCGGCGCCCTGTACGTGGTGGGGCTGGTCATCGGCCAGATCTACGTCGTCGTGATCCCGGTGGCCATCGCGCTGCTGCTGTCGGCACTGCTGGCCCCGATCGTGTCCTGGCTGGCCCGGCGCGGCGTGCCGCGGGCGCTGGCCACCGCGATGGTGCTGATCGGCGGCCTCGCGGTCGTCGGCGGCGTCCTCACCTTCGTCATCAACGCGTTCATCGAAGGCTTCCCCGACCTGCAGCGCCAGGTCGTCGCCAGCCTCAACCAGCTGAAGGACTCGCTGGCGCAGGGCCCGCTGCACATCAACGAGGAGCAGATAGGCCGGTACCTGAACCAGGCCCAGGAGTGGCTGGCCGCCAACCAGGCGGCGCTGACCAGCGGCGCGCTGTCCACCGCGGGCACCTTCGGCAACTTCCTCACCGGGTTGGTGCTGGCGCTGTTCACGCTGATCTACTTCCTGCACGACGGCCGCGGGGTGTGGCTGTTCGTGACGAAGCTGGCGCCGAAGCACGTGCGGCACCGGGTCGACGTCGCCGGCTGCAAGGGCTTCGCGTCGCTGGTCGGCTTCGTGCGGGCGACCGCGCTGGTCGCGGTGGTGGACGCGCTCGGCATCGGAACGGGCCTGATGATCCTGGGCGTGCCGCTGGCGATCCCGCTGGCGGCGCTGGTGTTCCTCGGTGGCTTCGTGCCGATCGTCGGCGCGGTGGCCTCCGGCGCGGTCGCGGTGCTGGTGGCGCTGGTGACCAAGGGCTGGGTCGTCGCGCTGATCGTGGTCGGCATCGTGCTCGCGGTGCAGCAGATCGAGGGCAACGTGCTGCAGCCGCTGATCCTGGGCCGCGCCGTGCAGATCCACGCGCTGGGCGTGGTGCTGGCGATCAGCATCGGCATGGTGGTCTCGGGCATCGTCGGCGCGCTGCTCGCGGTGCCGATGGTCGCGGTGCTGAACTCGGCGATCCGCTCGCTGGTGGAGGAGGAACCGGAGCAACCGGCCGAACCCGCCGAGGAGGCCGAAGCGGAACCACCGCCGCCCGACGAGACCCCGGACGAGAAGCCGGAACAGGCGCCGCAGAACTCCGAGGTCTGACGCGGTTCAAGAGGCTGTTCTGAATGTCGTGGCGTGGGGTGTTCTTCGTCTTTGAAGCGGCGCAGCCGCTTAGCCCACCTACGAAACCAGCACCGCCGCGGGTTCTCAGACGTCGCCTGGCGAGGACAGCCCCGACGTGGTGAATTGGCATTCATGATGTCGGGGATCCCACAGCCAGGCGGCGTCTGAGGTTCCGCTACCCGCACCGCAACGCAAGACGAGCCTGGAAACAGAGGTTCAGGCGAGGGTGACCGCGTTGCGGCCGCCGGACTTCGCCGCGAGGAGGGCCGCGTCGGCGGCGACCAGCAGGTCGGTGAGCTCGTAGCCGAAGCGGGACGTGGTGGCCACGCCGATGCTGACCGTCAGGTCGTCGAGCTCCCGGTGCCGCCCGTGGACGTCGCGGGCGGGCACCGACAACGCGGCCGTCGACGCCCGGATCCGGTCCGCCACCGCGCACGCGATGCCGGTGTCCGTGCCCGGCAGCAGCACCACGAACTCCTCGCCGCCGAAGCGGCCGACCACGTCTTCCCGCCGCACGCTGCTGCGCAGCATCATCGCGACGGCCGCGAGCACCGTGTCGCCCGCCAGGTGCCCGATCTCGTCGTTGACCCGCTTGAAGTGGTCGAGGTCGAGCAGCAGCAGCGAGACGGGCTGGCCGCGGGCCTGCCCCCGGTGGAGTTCGTTGCGCGCCAACCGCTCCCAGTGCGCGGCGTTGGCCAGGCCCGTCTTGCCGTCCCGCTGCGCGGACCGCCGCCACTGCGGCAGCTGGCCCGCCAGGTCCAGCAGGACCAGCGGCGGCCCGGCCAGCAGGGCGCTGCCCGGCTCGCTGTGCACCGCCACCGCCAGCAGCCCGCCCAGGCTCGCCGCGACGATGCCGAGCAGCACGTCGATCGGCTCGCCCACCACGTCCGCCCGCGCCGCCGACGGGTTGCGCAGCCGGATGCCGCCGGCGACCACGAAGGCCCGCACCAGCAGCAGCACCGCGCCGGTCAGCACGAACTGTGCCGGCGACCAGCCGGGTTCCGACCAGCCGATGAGGAACCGCGCGGACAGCGTGGCGATCGTGGTGGCCGCCGTGGTGAACAGCCAGCGGTGCAGCTCCGGGCGGCCGTCCAGCACGCCGTGCAGCGTCGGCCCGAGCAGCAGGAGCACCAGCAGGTTCGGCGGCAGCGTGAGGATTCCGGCCGCCAGGTAGGCGATGTGCAGCGTCCACGGGTTCCGCCGCACCTGCCGCTGCACCTTGATCGACACCGAGGTGATCACGATGACCGTCCCGGCGGTGGCGGCCAGCATCGCGAAGGTCAGCAGCTCGCGCGGCAGCGGCGACCGGCTCGTCACGAAGACCAGCACGACCAGCACCAATGCGATCGCTTGCACGGTGAGCACGTAGGCGATCGCCGCTGGCCGCAGTCGCCACAGCAGCCATCCCCCCACCAAGCCGATCACCTCCCCCGCCGAGCCTTGCACAGCGGACCGCCCGGCCGAAGCTCGCCACTCGGGGCATTCGGGGCGATGCTCGTCGTGATCACAAACACGCAGAGTGCTCGATCCAGCGGTCTCCGCCAACCTCGATGTACGGCAGGATGGTCCGCTGGGGAAGGAGCGAATGTGGGCAATCCGCAACAGTCGTCGCGCCAGCCGCAGGTCGCCGACGGCCGCTCGCCGCTTTGGCGCGGGCACAACGTGTTCCGCGTGGTCACGTTCCTCTACGCCTGCTTCTGGTTCTTCTACCAGTTCGGCGATTACGAGCGGCCGTGGCTGGCGGCGTTGGTCATCTTCCTGATGGGCGTGTGGACCGCGTTCACCGTCTGGCGGTACTGGTCCCGCGCGGGGCGCACCAACCGGATGGTGCTGATCGACTGCGTCGTGGTGTCCGCGCTGTTCCTCAGCAACGAATTCATCCTCACCGAGCACCAGATGCTCGACAACCTCCCGACGGTGGTGACGGTGTGGCACCCGACGATGGTCACCGCCGCCGCCTCGCAGTGGGGCGTGTTCGGCGGGCTGGCCACCGGGATCATCGCGGCGGCCAGCAACTACCTGATCCGCGGCTTCAGCGACCAGACCATGTCGCTGGACACCCTGCTGCTGGTCGGCACCGGCCTGGTGATCGGCCTTGCTTCGGACACCGCGCGCCGGTCCACCGATCGGCTGGCCCGCGCGCTGCGCGCGGAGGCCGCGACCGCGGAGCGGGAACGGCTGGCGCGCAACATCCACGACAGCGTGCTGCAGGTGCTCGCGCGCGTGCGCCGACGCGGCGGGGAGCTCGGCGGCGAAGCGGCCGAGCTGGCGAAACTCGCGGGAGAGCAGGAGATCGCGCTGCGCGCGCTGGTCGCCACCACGCCGCAGGAGACCACGGAGGACGGCGAGGTCGACCTCGCCGCACGGCTGCAGGTGCTGCGCACCGGCCGGATCAACGTGTCGATACCGGGCAATCCGGTGCGGTTGCCGGAGCCGCTGAGCAGCGACCTGTTCGCGGTGGCGCGGGAAGCCCTGGCGAACGTCGAGAAGCACGCCGGCGCGGACGCCCAGGCGTGGGTGCTGCTGGAGGAGCTGCCGGACGAGGTCGTGCTCACCGTTCGCGACGACGGCCCGGGCATCCCCGAGGGCCGCCTCGAAGAAGCCGCCGCCGAGGGACGGTTGGGCGTGGCCAAGTCGATTCGGGGCCGCGTGGAGTCGATGGGTGGCACGATCACGCTCGACACCACGCCCGGCGAGGGAACGGAGTGGGAGGTCCGGGTTCCCCGACCGGAAGCGATCCCGGGCAAGCGCCGCAGAGGAGGAAAACGATGAGCGAGCCGCCCGTCACCGTGATGGTCGTCGACGACCACCCGATGTGGCGCGACGGAGTCGCCCGCGACCTGACGGAGCGCGGCTTCGAGGTTCGGGCCACCGCGAGCGACGGCGCATCCGCGCTGCGCATCGCGCGGACCGTCAAGCCCGACGTCGTGCTGATGGACCTCAACCTGGGCGACACCTCCGGGGTCAGCGCCACCCTGCACATCACCCAGGAGATCTCCGGGACCCGGGTGCTGGTGCTGTCCGCCAGCGGCGAGCACAACGACGTGCTGGAGGCGGTGAAGGCCGGCGCGTCCGGCTACCTGGTCAAGTCGGCGTCGGTCGAGGAGCTGGTGGACGCGGTGCAGCGCACCGCTGCCGGCGACGCGGTGTTCACGCCCGGCCTGGCCGGGCTGGTGCTCGGCGAGTACCGGCGGATGGCGATCACCCCGGACTCGGAGTCGCAGGCGCCGCAGCTGACCGACCGGGAGACCGAGGTGCTGCGGCTGGTCGCGAAGGGGATGACCGCCCGGCAGATCGCCAAGAAGCTGGTCATCTCGCACCGCACGGTGGAGAACCACGTCCAGTCGACGCTGCGCAAGCTGCAGCTCCACAACCGGGTGGAGCTGGCCCGCTACGCCATCGAGCACGGCCTGGACCAGGAGGAGGCCGAGCCCGAGGGAGCCTGACGCTGCTTGAGGCTGAACTGGTTTTGCTCAGCGGTGCGAGTAGCGGCCCCCCTGCGGGAATTACGGTCGCCTTCTCGCTGTGGGATCCCCGACTCATGAATAGCCAATTCACCACGTCGGGGCTGCCCTCGCGAGAAGACACCTGAGAACCCGCGGCGGTGCAAGCGTCGAGGGTGGGCTAAGCGGCCGCGCCGCTTCAAGAACAACTGAATTCGCAGGTCAAGACCCGTGTGCCCGGTCGGCGCACGGGTCTTTTTTTCGTTCTGTGACCCGCGATCCGTGCAGGATTTTCCTGGTTCACCCGATTCAACGATGAAAGGTCTTCACCGGCCCCCCTTTTCGCTGGACATCCCCACCATTACGGGCCGTGACCCCGGGTTCCGCGCGGCGCATCGCGACTCCGCGTGACGGTGTGGTGACGGCCGAGTGACGGGCCTCTGGCGTACTCGTCACCAGCGGCACGAAGCCGCAGTCGAAATTCCGTCAATGCGAACAGGAGCATGACCATGGAGTTCTCGTACGAGTTCGCTGAGATGCTGCCCGAGCGCGAGGCCCTCGGCGGC
The DNA here is from genome assembly GCF_056431445.1 of Saccharopolyspora sp. NPDC045941. NCBI lineage: Bacteria > Bacillati > Actinomycetota > Actinomycetes > Pseudonocardiales > Pseudonocardiaceae > Saccharopolyspora > Saccharopolyspora sp. NPDC045941. The sequence goes on along the minus strand of NZ_JBWKKU010000024.1, from coordinate 114,538 downwards.
TGGTGGGGCGGCGGCGACGTCAACACCATCGTGGCCGACAACACCGCGGTGGCCCTCTTCGGGTCCCAGGCCACGGCCGCCCAGGTCATCACCCAGTCCGGCGGCAAGTGGTAACCGATCTGCCGTTGATACCTCCGGCCGCCCACCGCTGCTGCGCGTGGTGGGCGGCCGGCCACCAAAACGAGGAGATGGAACATGGACACTCTCGATCTTCACGACCAGTCCGCGGAACTGCTCCCGCAGCGCGAGGCCCTGGGTGGCTGCGGCTGCAACCTGTTCCCTGACGTCAACACCGTCGTGGCGGTCAACACCGCCGTGGCCCTCTTCGGGTCGCAGGCCACGGCCGCCCAGGTCATCAACCAGGTCTGACGGCCCAGTCTGGCCGGGAGCGAAGCTTTCGCTCCCGGCCAGGCTCGCGCGCCGCCCACCACCCGCCAAACCAGTGCAGCCCACCCGCACGTGAACGGGTTCGCAGGAGGAAGCCATGTCAGAAGTCACCCAGACCGACCGCGCGGCGGAGACCGACGAGCAGGCGGTCGCGCGGCTGGCCGACGGAGTGTCGCTGTGCGGGGAATACGAGGGTGGCGGCTTCGACGAACCGCGTTACCTGATCTCCCGCGGCGACGGCCAGATGGTGCTGGTGTCGCCGCTGCTGTACCAGATCGCGACCGCGATCGACGGCACCCGGAACCTGGCCGAAGTGGCGTCGCAGGCGTCGCAGGCGACCGGCCGGGAACTGTCCGCCGCCAACGCGGAGTTCCTCATCAACGAGAAGCTGCACCCGCTCGGCATCGCCACCCTGTCCGAGCCGCTGGCCGAGCCGCCGAAGGCGGATCCACTGCTGTCGCTGGCCATGCACGGCGTGCTCGCACCTCCCCGGGTGGTGCGGGCGGCGGCCGCCGTCCTGGCGCCGCTGTACACGCCCGTCGTCGTGGTGCTCGTGCTGCTGGGGCTGGTCGCGTTCGACGCGTGGCTGATCGGCTCCGGCTACGTCGACCTGGCGTTCCAGCAGTCCGTCGGTGAACCGTCGCAGGTGCTCCTGCTGCTCGCCCTGATGGTGAGCAGCACGCTGTTCCACGAGCTGGGGCACGCCGCCGGGTGCCACTACGGCGGCGCCAAGCCGGGCGCGATCGGCGTCGGCATCATGCTGATCATCCCGTGCTTCTACACGAACGTCACCGATGCCTACCGCCTGGACCGGCGGGGCCGGCTGCGCACCGACCTGGGCGGCATCTACTTCAACGCGGTGTTCATCCTGGCGATGGCCGGGATCTACGGCCTGACCGGCTTCGCGCCGCTGCTGGTCTTCATCGCGCTGAGCCACATCCAGATCCTGCAGCAGCTGCTGCCGCTGCTGCGCATGGACGGCTACTACATCCTCGGCGACCTGGTCGGGGTGCCGAACCTGTTCTCCCAGATCCGCCCGTTCCTGCTGCGCCTCATCGGGCGGAGCGGCAACGTGCCCGGCACGCACTCCGGGCTGCGGCCGCGGGTGCGGATCCTGGTCACCGCCTGGGTCCTGGTCGTGGTGCCCACGCTGCTCTTCGCGCTGGGGATGCTGCTCTGGCGGCTCCCGGTCTACCTGTCCAGGGCGTTCAGCCGGGGCCACGACTACTGGACGATGCTGGTGACCGGTGTCGGGCAGGGGCAGCTCTGGGCCCCGGTCCTGGCGATCGTCTCGATGATCATCCTGCTGCTGCCGTGGCTCGGCGCGGGCGCCTTCGCAGTGCGCAGCTACCGGCGGATCTCCCGGCTCATCGCGCGCCGCCGCAAGCAACGGAGCACCGGCGGGCGCCACCGCAGCGTGCGCGCCTGAAGTGCTCCTCCATGGGGCTCCCACCGGGGGGTGTGGGAGCCCCACACGTGTGTGATGAGGACCGCTGGTCACGGTCCGTAGTGCGGTAACAGCAAAGTGGAGTGGCCCCGATAGGCACGAATGTGGGCCCTGGTTCCGGCGTCCACGCCGGTGCTCGGGAACTTCCGGGGGAGGGCAGTGGCTTCCCCGCGGAGCGCCCGTTTCAGGCCTGTCGAGGGGGGAACTATGACCGGTGGAACAGTGCGTCCGATGACACGCGTGCGGGCGCGCACTCCTGCGCAGCCCGACCAACCGTTCCGGCTGTCGCTGCTCGGCGGCTGGGATCTGCAGGCTGGCGGCGAGGGCGTGGCGATGTCCAGCAACGGGCAGCGCCTGCTCGCATTCCTCGCGCTGCGCGGGCGCACACAGCGTGACTACCTCGCCGGCATCCTGTGGCCGGAGAGCGACGAGCAGAGCGCGCTGGCGAATCTCCGGACGACCCTGTGGCGGGTGCGCCAGCGGGCGCACGGCGCGGTGATCAGCACCTCGCACGAGCTCCAGCTCGCGCCGCTGGTGACGCTGGACGTCGACGGGCTGGTCGCGGCGGGCCGCTACCTGGTGCGCCAGGATTCGGCGGAGTCGCCCGCGGACTGCGCGGAGATCGGCCGCGACCTGGCGAGGCACGCGCCGCTGCTGCCGGGCTGGTACGACGACTGGGTGCTGACCGAGCGCGAGAGCCTGCAGCAGCTGCAGGTGCACGCGCTGGAGGTGGCCGCGGAGCGGCTGGTGCAGTCGCGCCACCTGGGGGCGGCGCTGGAGATCGCGCAGGCGGCGACCCAGGTGGAGCCGTTCCGCGAGACGGCGCACTGCGCGGTGGTCAAGGTGCTGCTGCAGCAGGCGAATCCGGCGCAGGCGGTGCGCCACTACCAGCGCTACGAGCGCCTGCTGGACCGCGAGCTGGGCATCGAGCCGTCGCCGAACCTGCGCGATCTGGTCCGCCCGGTCCTCGCCCGATCCCGGGCCTGACCCCGGCGAGGCGGACGTTCCCGCTGCGCACGGGACACCCGGCATGCGGTGACGTGAGCTCGCGCGTGCCCACTGTCCGGCAAACCCCTGGTATCCCACGGCCAGACCGAGCGAACGGCCTGTTCACCTCGTCCACCGAGGTGAACAGGCCGTTCGCTGCGCACTTGGCGGGTTGCGGCCCCGCAGGCACTTGGGTGAACAGTGCCTCAGCGGCCGGGCCTCAGGCGAGGACCGTCCGGACCGCTTCCCGGGCGCGGGCCGGGGTCGCCGCCGCGAGGGCCGCTTCCGCCGCCTGCTCGAAGGTCGCGAGCGGGTGCTCGGCGAGCGCCGCGCCGACCGCCGGGACCGCCGCCGCGGCCATCGACAGGCTGGTCACGCCGATGCCCGCGAACACCCCGGCCAGCAGCGGGTCGGAGGCAGCCTCGCCGCACACGCCGACGGGCTTGTCGAGCTCCCGCCCGGCCCGGCCGATCATCGCGATCAGCCGCAGCAGCGCCGGCTGCCAGGGGTCGTTGAGCTCGGCGAGCGCGCCCGCCTGCCGGTCGGCGGCGAAGACGTACTGCGCGAGGTCGTTGGTGCCGATGCTGACGAAGTCGACCGCGCCGAGGATCTCCGCCGCGCTCAACGCGGCCGCCGGGATCTCGATCATCACGCCGGCCCGCGCCAGGCCCGCGGCCCGCACCCGGGCGGCGAACCAGGCGGCCTCGTCGACGGTCGCGACCATCGGGGCCATCACGGACACCTCGGCGCCGGAGTCGGCCGCGGCCGCGGCGATCGCCTCCAGCTGCCGTTCCAGCACGTCGGGCCGGTCGAAGGCGACCCGCAGCCCGCGCACGCCGAGCGCCGGGTTCGGCTCCACGCCCATGTCGAGGAACGCCAGCGGCTTGTCCGCGCCGGCGTCGAGCGTGCGGACGATGACCGGCTTGCCCGCGAACGGCGCGATGACCTCGTGGTACGCGGACCGCTGCGTCTCGACGGCCGGTTCCTCGCTCGCGCCGAGGTAGCAGAACTCGGTGCGGAACAGGCCGACTCCCTGCGCCCCGGCCGCGACGGCGGCGCGCGCGTCGGCGCCCGATCCGACGTTGGCGACGACCTTGACCGGCTTGCCGTCCGCGGTCTCGCCGACGCCGTTCCACTCCTTGGCCGCGGCGCGCTCCGCGGCGTGCACGGGCACCGCTTCCTCGGAGGTCTCGACTTCGCCGCTGTCGCCGTCCACGAGCGCGCCGGCCACGCCGGGCACCCTGAGCACGCCGCGGACCGCCACCACCGCCGGGATTCCCAGCGCTCGCGCCAGGATCGCGGTGTGGCTGGTCGGGCCGCCTTCCTCGGTGACCAGCGCGAGCACCAGGCTCGGATCGAGGTCGGCGGTGTCGGCGGGGGCGAGGTCGCGGGCCAGCAGCACGCTGGGCCGCGCCAGTTCGGGCACGCCGGGCGGCGTCACGCCGTGCAGCTCGGCGATAATCCGGTCCCGGACGTCCTGCACGTCGCGGGCGCGTTCGGCCATGTAGCCGCCGGCCGCGCTCAGCGCCTCGGCGAAGCCGTTGGCCGCCTCGAACACCGCGCGCGGCGCGGGCATCGAGCGGCCGGTGACGAGTTGTTCGGCTTGCGAAGTCAGCGCCGGGTCGAGCGCCATCGCGGCGGTCGTCTCCAGCACGGCCTTGGCGTCGCCCTCGACCCGGGTGGCGCGCTCGAACAGCCGCTCTGCGACGGCCTCGGCGGCGGGCCGGATGCGGGCCGCGTCGGCGGCCGGGTCGGTGGGCGCGGGGGTGGCGGACGGTTCGGGCAGGGGATCGGCGACCCGGGCGACCGGCCCCGAGGCGCGGCCGGAGCTGACTCCGACACCAGTCAAACGCGACATGGTCTAGACCATACCCTTCTCGTTCGGGCTTTGGGGCGATCGTAGGCACGAGTACACCGTTCGGCCCGAACGTCGTGGCCAGCGTGAACACGCCCCGTGGCGACAGTGGTTCTTACGTCCCCCGAATGTCGCATTGAATCCACTACCGATGAGTAACAACTGAGTAGCCGTACGGATCCGACCGCAACCCCCGGAACAGGAGGCTGTGGGCATGGCATTGAGCACTCAGATCACCGAAACGAAACCAAGCCTCGACTGGTTCGCCGAGCCCCTGGCCGCGATCGTGAACCTCTTCGCCAGCCAGCTCTCCGAATCCGGCACCGGCAGGAGCGACGCGTCGGGGACGGCCTCCGACAGACTCCCGCCGCCGACGAACGAACTGCCCGCCAAGCCGGTTCCCATCCCGGGCGAGCCGGTCGACACCAGCCAGGCCCACCCAGCGCAGTCCCCGGTCGTTCAGACCGGGGCTGCCCCGTCTTCGGAGTGATTCCGCGTTCATGCCACCAAGACACCGCCGCCAGACCCGCGAACGGCCCGTTCACCTCGGAAGCAGAGGAGAACGGGCCGTTCGTCGCATGCCCGGCCGACTACAGTTCGATCCCGTTCGGGGATCCACCGTTCGAGCTAAATTCCGGTCGTACATGGATCTTTTCGGAGCAGTCGGGCGTCAGACTGAACGGGTTGTTGCTCGCCGGTATCGCGCCACCGACGATCACAACCTGCTGAGGGCCGGCCGCAACGCCCCCCGTGCGGTCGGCCCCCAGTGAAAAGCCCGTCGGGCGCGCTCAGTCCCGCGCCTTGCGCAGGCCGAGGGCCTTCAGCGCACCGTCCACCTTGCCGGGCTGCTGCTCCGGCAGCAGGTGCGGCGCCTGCTCGGCCACCGCGGAGACCACCTCGCTCGCCGAGGGGTTGACCGCCTGCCACTCGCCCACGACCACGGTCGGCACCGTCTCGTTGCCGTCGGCGATGGAGCGGACCACCGCCGCCGCGTTCGGGTCCTCCCAGATGTCCACCTCGGTGAAGGCCAAGCCCTGGCGCCGCAGCCCGGCGCGCAGCGCGGTGCAGAACGGGCAGCCGGGCCGGGTGTAGACGACGACTTCCTCGACGACGGCGGTCATCTCTTCTCCTCCAGTCATGCGTGCTTGTCGCCGCGCGGATCCGGGGCCGGTCTCGCGGCGTTGCCCACCAGCTGCAACATCGCGGGCACCCGAATCATTCGCGACACCGCCGCATCCGGGGCCGGAGCGAGACGATGCTCACCCCGGGGACCACGCCCGCGATGGCGGATTCGGCCGTGTGCCCCCGGGCGAGGGGCCGGATGGGCCACAATCACGTGCGTCCACAGCGACACGGGAGTGGCACATGACCGAGGTGTCTCGACGTGGGCGGGTTCGCGCGGCCACCGAGCTCGAAATCCGCCAGCACGCGCGGGCGCTGCTCGTCGAGCACGGGAGCGACGCGGTCACGCTGCGCGCGATCGCCCGCGAGCTGGGCATCACGGCGCCGGCCCTGTACCGGTACTGCGAATCCCGCGAAGACCTGCTGCACCAGCTCTGCGACGACATCTGCGCCGACCTGGCGACCGAGCTGCACGCGGCGCTGGAACCGGCGGCCGGGGGATTCCTGGACAAGATCTTCGCGGTCTGCCGGGGGTTCCGGGGCTGGGCGATGGCGCATCCCGAGGAGTTCGCGCTGGTCTTCGCCACGCCTCGGGGCGAAGAGGGCAGCCGCAGGCAGGATCAGTTCGCCAGCATCTTCCTGGGCATCGTCGGCCCGTTCCTGGCCGAAGGCGCCGTGAAGATCGATTCCGCGGTCGGGCTGCCGTTCGAGTTACCGGACATGTCGGCGCAGCGGGACGCCTTGGCGGCGGCGTTGTCCACCGAGGGCATCGAGGTGCCGGCGGAAGCCCTGAGCCCGGACGCGGTGTACGTCCTGCTGCGCTGGTGGGTCCGCCTGTACGGGCACGTGGCCCTGGAGGTCTTCGGCCGCTTCCCGTTCGACCTCACGCACGCCGACCGCCTCTTCGACTCGATGCTCCACGAGCTGGCCCACGAATCCGGCCTGGCCTGAACGCCGTTCCGCCCGGCGCGCGTCGAGTCCTCCCGTTTTGCCCGAATCCGGGAGCTTCAGCGCCCCATCGGATCATTCGAGTAATCCGATCGGAGTAAGTTTCGGGGTCCCGCCGATCTTTTCGCGGTCCTCGATCAACCCCGCCCTCGCGCCGGGCGTCACAAGGACATTCACCGAAAGCGCGGGAAGGGTTGCACGATGTTCCACAAGTCGGGGCGAGTTCTCATTGCGGCACTGGCGGTTGGCGCCGCCCTCTTTGCCGGCGGTTGCGCCGCCGGCGCGGGATCGGCACTGCAGGCCCCACACCCGCCGAACATCGCGACGACCGCCGAGGGATCGATCGCCGGGGACAGCAAGGCGACGCAGAGCTCTGGCGGCAGCACCGCGTCCGAGAGCACCGAGACCGGCAAGAACACCGGCGAGGTCACCGACAAGAACACCGGCGAGAACCCGGGCGAGAGCAAGGAAACCGGCAACGGCTCGACGGCCGGTGCCGAGCAGGACATCCCGATCAGCAGCTACGCGTCGGACCACGAGACGAAGAAGCTGGTGACCTGGCCGAAGGAGCTGATCCTGCCGGACGAAGCCAGCGGCGGCGCCTCGGACGTGCAGTTCAAGAACATCACCTGGATCAGGTGGGGCGAGAACGGCGCGGAGGGCAGCGGCGACGCGTACGTCACCGGCGGCGGTGCCCCGCCGGAGACCATCCACAATGTACGGATCACCGTGGACGACGCGAAGACCGTCGACGGCGCGCGGCAGTTCACCCACTTCCTGATCATGTACCCGGACGGCATGGTCAACGAAGGCCGAACCGACTTCTGATCCCCGCATCCTTCGGCGAGACCGGAACACGGTGCACGACCCCCTGGTGCACCGAACGGCGCCCGTTCTCGTCGAAACTGCCACCCCGGCAAGCCATGCCGGGGTGGCAGTTCTGCGCCGTCAGTCGATGGCGGCGACGGCCTCGATCTCGATCTTGATCCCGGCGTCGGCCAGGCGCTGGACGCCGATGTGGCTACGCGCGGGGCGGTGCGCGCCGAAGAAGTCGCGGTAGACCTCGTTGACGGCGGCCTGCTGGTCCATATCAGTGTTGAAGATCGTCACCTTGACGATGTCCGTGATCGTGCCGCCCGCGGTTTCCAGCACCTTCCGCAGGTTCTCCAGGCAGGCCCGGGTCTGCTCGGCGATGTCGCCGCGCGAGTGGTCGGGATCGCCGGGCAGCAGCGGAAAGGCCGTCGCACCGGAAAGCCAGACGGTCCGCCCGCTGGCGACGACCGCCGGCGTGAACGGCATCGCATCGCTACCGGTGCTCGCGACCAACCGCGAATCCCACCCGGCGCCGCGCAACTCGACCGGCTCGTTCATCTGCGCCCTCCATTCGAAGTCCGCCCAACGCTAGAACTTCCAGCGCACTGGACATCAACATCCCGGTGGCGCAGCCCACACCGTCGTTCTCAGTGCGAGCGGAAGGCAGTGGTCGCGAGGGTGGCGGTGATCGGGGGATCGATCTCGTCGACGAGATCCTCCGTGGCGAGTCGGTGCTTGCCGACGTAGGACGGGGTTTCGGTGGCCAGCGTCCGGCGACGTTCAGCCAGATATGCCCGGTAGTGCTCCGCGACCATGTCCTCGAAGGCGGTCCGCTCGCGCACTTCCGGTTGTCGCGTAGCCGCCGCCTGCATGGTGTCTCGTATCTGCCAGACGCTCAACGAGCCGAGCCCCGCGCCGGCATGCTGCCCATTTCCGCCGCGCAATGGGAAAGCCGCAACGAGCGCCGCGGCGGCGGCCAGCAGCCCGATCGCAGTCGGCGCGCCGAGCGGCGAATTGAAGAATCCGAGCACCACGTCCATGTCCAGCCTCCTTGTTCAGCAACCGCGTTCCGATGTCCGACGTGGATCAGCCGGCGGCGTCGCGCCGCGCTTTGGCTTCAGACCAGCAGCTTTCGCAGGTGGGAGCCAGCCACTCCACCTCGGTAGGCCGGACGATGCCGATGGTTCGACCGCAAAGGGTCGAACGCTCCTGCCCGGGCACCGGCGGTTCGTCCGGCTCCAAACCATGCCGAGCACCCTCGAAAGGCCGCCAATAGGCAACGGGCCGCTGAGGCTCCAGGAAAAACACCAAGAACACCTCCAGAGGTGAGGGGAAAGACGGCGGCGGGCCAGCGGGGTCGGGGGAAGGGGAACCGGCCCAGCCGCCGTCTACGCTGAAATATAGTTCTGCGATATCTCAGGCGTACATTCCCTGATCGGGTGGAGAGATCGCGACCCGTACGCTGCTGCCACGCCAAGGACGCTGAGAGGACCCGGATGCCACCGACATCGCCAGCCGTCGCCGCGTGGGAACTCGGCCTGAGACTGCGGGATGCCCGCGAGGAAGTGGGACTGAACGGCGTCACGGCCGCCAAAAGCCTTGGCATCTCCCAGAACTTCTTGAGCGACGTTGAACATGGCAAGCGTCGCCTCACGGCGGAGAAACTCGAAGAAGCCGCTGGACTCTTCAACGTTCAGCCCGAAGAACTGCAAGATCTCCGTGCCCTGCGCGACGAGACCGACGAACGTGGCTGGTGGACGCGTTACTCAGGACTGTTTCCGCCCGAACTGCTCCGATACCTCGGATTCGAATGGGGTGCGGAGTCAATCCGAACGCACGAGAACCTGCTCATACCGGGATTGCTTCAGACCGAGGCATACGCGCACGCGATCGTGACCAGCGACAGCCCGAACACGCGGACGTCCGAAGCAGAGCAACGAGTCCGCACCCGAATGCTGCGCCAACGCCGGCTTACCGATGACGAACCGCTGAAGCTCACGGCCGTCATCAGCGAAGGAGCCCTGAGACAACAGGTCGGCGGCCGCGGCGTCCAACAAGAGCAGCTGCAACACCTGCTTGCCGTGCTTGAAGAAAATCCCGAGAACGTTGAGATCCATGTGATCCCGTTCTCCGCAGGTGCTCACGGCACCCTCGGGCAAGCAACGTTCCACGTCCTGAACTTCACGAGTCCACGACTCCCCAAACTGGCTTGGCAGGAGACCGTGACGTCGTTCGGATTGATCGACAACCGCACACGCGTGGGCCAGTACGACGCCACCTACACCGAATCTCTCCAGAGATCCGCAGGTAGAGACGGTTCCATGGAGATCATCCACAGCGTGCTCAGGGAGATAACATGAATGTGTGCCCGAGTTCGCCCCTGGTCAATGGTTCACCTCCAGCTACACCTCGAACGCAGCCGCCTGCGTCGAGGTCGCAATGACGCCCGCCGCCGTGGGCGTTCGGGACACCAAGGACCGGTGCGGCGGAACGCTCGTCTTCACGCCCCAGCGGTGGGCCGACTTCGTCGCGTCGGTCAAGAAGTAGGTAGCTCGCCGATCTCAGCACGTACATCGGCCGCTTCGTCGTGGCCTAGCTCCTCGAAGATTGCGAGCGCTTCCCGCGACATCCGCCGCGCTCCTTCCAGGTCACCGGTATGCCGTAGTGCCTTGCCCAGCGCGCGGAGGCTTGCTCCTTCACCTTGCCGATGGCGGATCTGGCGTCGGAACTCAAGTGCCCGCCGATGGGTGTCGATCGCATCTTCAACCTGCCCGGAGTCGAAGTAAGCATTGGCGAGGTTGTGCAGCACGAACCCTTCGCCGATCTCCTCGCCGACTTCGCGATCGAACCGCAAAGCCGCCTCGAAGTGCGGATACGCCCGCTCGAACCTGCCGAGTTTGGCCTGGAGAAGCCCCAGCGCGTTGTGCGAGAGCCCCTGCGCAAAGCCGTCGTTCACGCCTTCGGCTATCTCAAGGGCACTCTCCAAGGGCTGGATGGCTTCTTCGTAACGCTCAGCGTCGATCAAGGCGTGCCCGAGCGCGATGAACGCTTCGCCTCGTCCCTGAACATCGCCGATCGCGTCGAAGTGCGGAAGGGATAGCTCCGCGTACCGTGCCGCCGCATCGAAGTCCTGGCGGTCGTAATAGGCGATTCCCAGCTCGTGCAGCAAATTCGCCTGCGCTGCGACATCTCCGATCCGTTGAGCAGCATCGATCCCGATGTTGTAGGCCTCGATCCAGTCGTCGATGTAGCCGCGCAGGTGGAACAGGTACATCAAGCTTCGAGGCAGCTGCCAGGAGTGCTCCCACAGACCCAGGGCCGCGGCCTGCTTGATCGCGGCCCTGAGGTTGTGGCGTTCGGCCTCCCACCAGGTCATCGCGCCTTCGTCGTCGTCAAAGGTGTGTCCCTCGATGTCGGACGCCGGCAATTCGGCGGTGAAGTGTCGAGCGTGTTGGGTCGTCTGGTGATCTGCCGCCGCGCTTGTGCGGAGGTAGAAATCGAGCAGGCGGCGAATGGCGGCGTGGCGGGTGTCGGTTGGTTCGTCGGCCGCTGCGCATTCGGCGGCGTAGGACCTGAGCAGGTCGTGGAACCGGTAGCGGCTGCGCTCGGGTTGTTCGACCAGGTTGGCCCGCAGCAGCTCCGCCAAGGGGCGCCGGAGATCTCGCTTGGTTCGGTCAGCGAGAGCCGTCAAGGCATCCAGGCCGATGTCCGGGCCGGTCGGCAGGCCCATCAGGCGGAAGAGCCTGGCCGCTTCCGCGGAGAGCGAGTGGTAGGACCAGGAGAAGACCGCGCGGACGCCGGTTTCGCCGCCTGCGTCCAGGGCGTCCAGGCGTTCCCGTTCGTCGCGGAGCTCTTCGACCAGCTCGTCCAAAGGGAAGTCCGAGAACTCCGCTGCTCGGACCGCGACCACGCCCAACGCCAGTGGGAGCCCGGCGCAGTGCGACACGATTTCCGCCACGGCTTCCGGTTCGGCGGTCAGCCGGTCCTGGCCCAGGTAGCGGCCCAGCAGTTCGTGGGACTCCTGTTCGGTCAGCACGGTGAGAGTCATGCGAGTGGCACCTTCGCGGATTACCAGGTCATCGAGGCGGTTTCGGCTCGTCACCACGACCAAGCAGGCGGGCGTGCCCGGCAACAAGGCGCGCACCTGGTCGGCGGTCCGGGCGTTGTCGAGGAGCACGAGCATTCGCTTGTCGTGCACGAGGCTTCGGAACATCGCTGCCCGGGCGTCGTCGCTCGGCGGGATGCGTTCCGGCGCGACGTCGAGGGCGGCGAGGAAGAGGCCCAGTGCCTCGTTCGGTGCCATCGGTTCCGCGATCGGATCGAATCCGCGCAGGTTGACGTACAGTTCGCCGTCCGGGAAGAGGTCCCGCACCCGGTGCGCCCAGTGCACCGCCAGCGTCGATTTGCCCACCCCAGCCGTGCCATCAATGGTCGACAGCAGTACCGCACCGTCGCTCCGCGAGCCGGCCAGCAGAGTGGTCAGCATGTCCTGCTCGACCGCGCGGTTCACGAAATGTCGCGTCGCACCGGGAAGTTGCCGCGGGACCACCGAATCCTTCGCGCCGTGGAAATGCACGTCACCCTGAATCGCGCCCGCTTGCACCACCGGCCCGTGCACCGGTGCCGCGACCTCGTTGCCGACCCCGTCCGCCTTCTCGCGCACGCATCCCCCAAGCCGATAGATCAACAATCAGCCTGGCACGGACGCCAACCCGCCAACACCTCCAGACACGTGAACGCTCCCACCGGGCGGCCCGTCGCCGGGGGGGCCGGGTGCTTTCGGGGCTCGGACGGATCACCATGGTGGGCATGGATCTTTCGCTTGCCGAACAGTTCGTGCTGTTGGCGCACAAGCCCACCGGCGGGCGCGTGCTCGCAGCTGACTACTCGGGCGCCGCCGAACTCGGGGACTTGACCCTTTGGCGTCGCGTCGACTTCGTCGGGGTGAAGATCCGGCTCCTCGACGTGACTCCTACCGGCATCGCGTGGCTCGACGGTGGGATCGGGCTGCTGCGCCAGTACGCCGGCTCCCGGAACAAGCCCGTGCCCGCTTACAAGTACATTCGTGACCGGTCCCCGGTTGGTTCGCCGAGCACATCGGCACTGGCCACGCACCGGAGTTCTCTCGCGCAGCGGGACTACCTGCGATGCGTGCGCAAGCGCGCGCTCGGTGTCATACCGCGCAAGCGCTACTACCCCAACCCGGCTATCTGGAATGCAGTGCTGGGCGATCTCCGGGCCTTCGCCCGTGGAGAACTCCAGCCGGACGGTCACCTCACCCTGCTTGCCGCGTTGGTGCACTCCACCGGCTTGGCCCAGTCACTGCCGCTCGCCAACCCTGAACGCGCGCAGCTCAAGGCGATCAGCAACAACACCACCCTCGGCGTGGCTGTCCGAGGCGTCATCAACTCGCAATAGCGCTCCGACCGGCCGACCGGCCGGCAGCTCTGAGGCAGCGCCGCACCGCGCAAAAAGGAGCAGCGGCCCGTGGGGTGCTCGGGCCGCTGCTCCGTCTGTGAGACCGGTCGGGATCAGAAGTTGGTGATCGCCGAGATGTTGCCCTTGTGGAGGTTCTCGATCACGTTGCGGGCGTCGCGGTACTTGTAGGAACCCGACTCGAAGAGCAGGTAGGCGTCGCCCTTGTACTCCGTGATGCCCTCGGCCATGCTCGGCGCGCGGAAGCACTTCGTGGACGGCTTGTCGATGTCCGTCGCGCCCTTGTCCACCACGAAGACGTTGCTGCGCTTGTCACGGCCGTAGGACGTGCTGAAGATGAACTTGTCCTTCGTGACCATCAGGCCCTGCGTCTTGGTGGGCACCTCGTAGCCGTGCTCCGTGGTCAGCGAGCCGTTCTCGTTGATCTTGTACGAGAACATCTTGCCGCGGCCGCCGTCGTTGAACTTGCCCGCGTACAGGGTGTCCCCGTAGCTGGAGATGAACGACGCCGCGTACACCCGGCGGCCCTGGCCGTCCTGCTTGACGTACGGGACGCCGCCCTTCTTCATGGCATCCTTGATGTCGGACAGCTTGTACTTGCGGATCGTGTCCCACTTGCCGGAGTCACGGCCCTGCACGAAGGCCCAGCCCTTGCCGACCGTGATGCCGCCGACGTGCGACTCGGCGATGGCGACCGTGCCGACGTGCTTGCCGGTCTTCGGATCGATGCCGACGATGCGCGCGTCCTGGCCCTTCTCGCCGTACTCGGTCACCAGCAGCAGGTCGCTGTTGGCACCGTCCCAGTTGTACCAGGGCGAAATGCCCTGCGGCGTGTACTTGTCCAGGCCCGGGACCGCCGGGCCCTTGCCGAAGGCCTTGTCGTAGACCTCCGACGCCGACGGGCCGCTGTAGAACGGGCCGTTGCCGCCGGCTTTCGTCTCGCACTTGATGCCCTGGTCGGCATCGCCTTCCTCGGCCGCGGCCGTGGTCGTCGCAGCGGTGCTGAGCAGGAATGCACCACTGACCGCGGTGATCGCGACTTTGCGGAGGAGGTTGGACATCGTGCCTCTCAAACATTTCGGCATCCGTCGTACCTCCCTGTGACGCACGGGAGCCGCCACGGTTCCACCTGAGATCCACTTCTTGTTCATCCGCTGGTCACGCCCGGGGTCGCGGCGGAGAACGCCTGTCGGCCGAGCGTGGTGGACTGGGAACATGACGATCACCCAGCAGGACAAGGCAGAACTCTTCCACTCGCTGCACACCGACCGGGCCCCGCTGGTCCTGGCGAACGCCTGGGACGTGGCCAGCGCGCGGCTGGTCGAGGAGGCCGGGGCCGCGGCGGTGGCGACCACCAGCGCCGGCGTCGCGTGGAGCCTCGGCGCGGCGGACGGCAACGCGCTCGACCGGGGGCTCGCCGTCGAGCTCATCGCGCGCGTCGCCGCCGCAGTGGACCTACCGGTCACCGCGGACATTGAAGGCGGCTTCGCCGAAAGCGCCGGCGGCGTCGGGGAAACCATCCGCCTGGTGCTGGCGGCGGGCGCGATCGGAGTCAACATCGAAGACGGCGTCGGGCCGTCGCTGCGCCCGGTCGAGGAGCAGGTCGCGCGCATCGCCGCTGCCCGCGCGGCGGCCGACGAAGCGCAGATCCCGCTGTTCATCAACGCGCGCACCGACCCGTTCCTGCGCCCGGTCCACGACGACCCGGCCGAGCGGTTGCGCGACGCCATCGGCCGCGCGGCCGCCTACGTGGAGGCCGGGGCGTCCGGGATCTTCGTCCCCGGCATCACCGATCTGGCGGTGGTCGCCGAGCTGGCGAAGAACATCGAACGGCCGCTGAACGTCCTGGCCGGGCCGGGCGCACCCGCCGTCGCGGAACTGGCGGAGGCGGGAGCGACCCGCATCAGCCTCGGCGCAGCGGTGGCGCAGGCGGCGTACGCCCTGGCGCGCAAGGGGATTCGGGAGGCGCTGGAGCACGGCACCTACGGTTCGATCGCGGACGCCGTGGACTTCGGCGGCTTCAACGCCCTGTTCCGCAGCTGAACCCTACGTCCACACCGGACATTCACCGGCCAGGTGCGCGGTCCGGACACGGGTGGAGGGCTCACGATTCCAGGCGGAATCGGGAGCCCTCCGGCGCCGGGAGGATCACCGGGCGTCGTGCGCGCGCTGGGCGTCTTGGCGGTCGGCTTCCGCTCCCGTGGCGATCGGAGCCGTGAGCCACTGGCGCGGGATGCCGAAGCCCGCCACCAGGTCCACCGCGTGCGGGCGGAGCTGGCCGCACAGCACGTTGACCGCCTCCGTGATCGCCTTCGACCGGCGCGGCGAGATCCGCTCGTGCTCCAGGAACCAGGCGCGGTCCGCCTCGATGTTGGACAGCACGTACAGGTCGCAGAGCTTGTTCAGCAGTGCGGCGGTGCGCCGGTCGCGGCAGCGCTCGATCGCCGCGACGAACGCCTCCAGCACGATGCGGTCCACGTGCGCGCGAGCAGCGCGCAGCACGTGGTCCTGCGCGTTGTTGAAGACCTTGAACGCGTTGTCGCGGTTGGCCTTCCGCAGGCGGCGGCCCAGGCCGTCGAGCACGTGCCGCTCGCGGTCGTCGAACATCTTCAGCTGCCAGCCGCGGTCGAGGATGTCGTCCTTGCCGGAACCGTCGATGATCCGCTGCACCAGGGAACGCGTCGCGGTCCGCTCGATCACCGCGCCCACGAACTGGTCGGCGATGAACTTGGCCATGCCGAGCGTGCCCAGGTCGTCGAACTGGTCCTTGTAGTTCGTCAGCAGGCCCTTGGCGACCAGCTGCAGCAGCACCGTGTTGTCGCCCTCGAACGTGGTGAACACGTCGGTGTCGGCCTTGAGCTGCGCCAGCTGGTTCTCCGCCAGGTAGCCCGCGCCGCCGCAGGCCTCGCGGCAGGTCTGGATGGTCTGCGTCGCGTGCCAGGTCGAGACCGCCTTCAGCCCCGCGGCGCGGGATTCCAGCTCGCGCTGCTCGCGCTCGCCGCTGGGCGCGTCGTGCAGGGTGGCCACCAGCTCTTCCTGCGCGAAGTGCAGGGCGAACGTCTTCGCCAGCGCGGGCAGGAGCTTCCGCTGGTGCGCCAGGTAGTCCAGCACCACGGCCTCCTCGCCGGTGCCGGGCCGCTCGAACTGGCGGCGGGCGTCGCCGTAGCGCAAGGCGATCTCCAGCGCCAGCTTGGTCGCGCCGCCCGCGGTGCCGGCGACCGAGATCCGGCCGCGGATCAGGGTGCCGAGCATGGTGAAGAACCGCTTGCCCTTGCTGCTGATCGGGCTGCGGTAGGTGCCGTCCGGTTCGACGTCGCCGTAGCGGTTGAGCAGCGCCTCGCGCGGCACCCGCACCTGGTCGAAGTACAGCCGGCCGTTGTCGACGCCGTTGAGCCCGGCCTTGCGGCCGCAGTCCTCGATCCGCACGCCCGGCGCGGGCTGCCCGGCCTCGTCCCGGATCGGCACCAGCAGCGCGTGCACGCCGTGGCTCTCGCCGCCGGTGATCAGCTGCGCGAAGACCACCGCCAGCCGCCCGTCCCGCGCGGCGTTGCCGATGTACTCCTTGCGCGCCGCCTCGTGCGGCGTGTGCACCACGAATTCCTGCGCAGCCGGGTCGTACGTGGCCGTGGTGCGCAGGTTCTGCACGTCGGAGCCGTGGCCGGTCTCGGTCATCGCGAAGCAGCCCGGCAGGTCCAGGCTCATGATGTCGGGCAGGTAGCGCTCGTGGTGGCGCTCGGTGCCCAGCGCGACGACCGCGCCGCCGAACAGTCCCCATTGGACGCCGGCCTTGACCATCAGGGACAGGTTGCCGGGCAGCATCTCCAGCGACACCACGGAACCGCCGGTGTCGCCGCGGCCGCCGTAGGCGACCGGGAAGCCGAGGTCGGTGATGCCGGACTTGGCCAGCAGGCGCAGCTGTTCGAGGGTCTGCGCGCGGTGGCTCTCGGTGTCGAGGCCGTCGGCCGGTGGCAGCGGGACGCCGTCGAGGGTGTCGCGGACCTGCTTGCGGACGTCGGCCCAGCGGCCGTCCAGCAGCGTCGCGAGCTCGCGTGCGTCGAATCCGGAGCTTCCCATCGCGGCCTCCACTCGTCGGTACCGGCTACCCCGAGCGTAGTTACTCATCAGTAACCCCGCCATGTGAGCTGGCTCGCCGCGCCACCGGACCCGGTGAGCGTCTCGTTGGGGGAGTGCGGATCGGCCGGACGCGGCAGAAGATCACTAGGGCGCCGGCACCGGCGGCCACCGCAATCACCCCGTTGCAGTTCGACACCCGCTGTTCTCACGAGGTTCAGGAGGTGCAGTTGCATGAGCTCGGACCCCGGCAACACCGATCTCGGCGCGGTCTTCGACGAGCACTTGGCCGACGAGTTCGTCATGAAGGACGTGGCCGCGACGATGGCGACGATGACCAGGAAACCCGTGGTCAACCACGTGCCCACCACGGCGGGCGGCGTCGGCCGGGCCGCCGTTTCCCGGTTCTACCGCGACCACTTCATCGGCCAGTGGCCCGACGACATCAACATCACCCGCTTGTCGCGGACCGCCGACGCCGAGCGCGTGGTCGACGAAATGGTCATCACCTTCACCCACGACCGGGTCATCGACGCGCTGCTGCCCGGCATCGCCCCGACCGGCCGCCGGGTGGAGATCGCCGCGGTGGCGGTGATCGGGTGCGCGAAGGGCAAGGTGGCCTACGAGCACGTCTACTGGGACCAGGCATCGCTGCTGGTCCAGGTCGGGCTCCTCGACCGCGACGGACTGCCGGTCACCGGCGCGGAGCAGGTCAAGTCCCTGCTCAACGACGGACCCCTGAACCTCCTGCAGCCCGCGAAGAGCGGATGAGCTCCCGACGAAGGGCGCCTTCACCGAGAAGGCGCCCTTCGACCGGGCGGGATCAGGCGACGACGTTGACCAGGCGGCCCGGGACGACGATGACCTTCCGCGGGTCCTTGCCGTCCAGGGCGGCGACGATCTTCTCGTCCGCCAGCGCGGCCGCCTTGACGGCCTCCTGGTCGGCCGACGCCGGCACCACGATGCGGGACCGCACCTTGCCGTTGACCTGGATCGGGTACTCCAGCGTGTCCTCGACCAGGTACTGCTCGTCGGCCACCGGGAACGGGCCGTGCGCCAGGCTGTCGCCGTGCCCCAGCCGGGCCCACAGCTCCTCGGCCAGGTGCGGCGTCAGCGGCGCGACCATCAGCACCAGCGGCTCCACCACCGACCGCGGCGTGCCCGCCGTCGACGAGTACGCCTTGGTGATCCGGTTGTTGAACTCGATCAGCTTCGCCACCGCGGTGTTGAACCGCAGCGCCGAGTAGTCCTCCTGGACCCCGGCGATGGTCTTGTGCAGCGCCCGCAGCATCTCGGTGTCCGGCTGCTCGTCTGTCAGCCGCAGCTCACCGCTGTTCTCGTCGACGACGTTGCGCCACAGCCGCTGCAGGAACCGGTGCGAGCCGATGACGTCCTTGGTCGCCCACGGCCGCGAGGCCTCCAGCGGGCCCATCGCCATCTCGTACAGCCGCAGCGTGTCCGCGCCGTAGGAGTCGGCCATCTCGTCCGGGGAGACTGAGTTCTTCAGGCTCTTGCCCATCTTCCCGAACTCGCGGTTGACCTCCTGGCCGTTGTGGAAGAACTTGCCATCACGCTCCTCCACCTCCTCGGCCTGGACGTACACACCGCGCGCGTCGGTGTACGCGTAGGCCTGGATGTAGCCCTGGTTGTACAGCCGCCGGTACGGCTCCTCGGACTGCAGGTAGCCCAGGTCGTGCAGCACCTTGTGCCAGAAGCGGGAGTACAGCAGGTGCAGCACCGCGTGCTCCATGCCGCCGATGTACAGGTCGACGCCGCCCGGGTCGTTGGGGCCGTGCAGCTCCGGGCGCTTGCCCATCCAGTACTGCTCGTTGGCCGGGTCGACGAACCGCTCCGAGTTGTCCGGGTCGATGTAGCGCAGCTGGTACCAGCAGGAACCGGCCCACTGCGGCATCACGTTGGTGTCCCGCTTGTAGTGCTTCAGCCCGTCGCCCAGGTCCAGCTCCACCTCGGCCCAGTCGGTGGCTTTGGCCAGCGGCGGCGCCGGCTCGCTGTCGGCGTCCTCCGGTTCGAAGGTGCGCGGCGAGTAGTCCTCCACCTCGGGCAGCTCGACCGGCAGCTGGTCCTCCGGCAGCCCGCGCGGGATGCCGTCCTCGCCGTAGACGATCGGGAACGGCTCGCCCCAGTAGCGCTGCCGCGCGAACAGCCAGTCGCGCAGCTTGTACTGGACGGTGCCCCGGCCGTGGCCGTGGTCCTCCAGCCAGGCGATGACCGTCTTCTTCGCGTCGGCGATGTCCAGGCCGTCCAGGCTCAGCCCGGTGGTCTCCGAGGCCGAGTTGATCGCCGGGCCGTCGCCGGTGAACGCGTCGCCGTCGAAGCCGTCCGACGGCTGCACCGTGCGGATGATCGGCAGGCCGAAGACGGACGCGAAGTCCCAGTCGCGCTGGTCCTGGCCGGGCACCGCCATGATCGCGCCGGTGCCGTAGCCCATCAGCACGTAGTCGGCGATGAACACCGGGATCTGGCTGCCGTTGACCGGGTTCGTCGCCCAGGCACCGGTGAAGACGCCGGTCTTCTCCTTGTTCTCCTGGCGGTCCAGGTCGGACTTCATCGACGCCGCGCGCCGGTACTGCGCGACCGCCTCCGCCGGGGTCGCCGCGCCGCCGGTCCAGCGGTCGTCGACCGCCGCCGGCCACGCGGTCGCGGTCAGCTCGTCGACCAGCGGGTGCTCCGGCGCCAGCACCATGTAGGTCACGCCGAACAGGGTGTCCGGGCGGGTGGTGAACACCTCGATGTGGTCGGCCGAACCGTCCAGCGGGAACCGGACGTTGGCGCCCTGCGAGCGGCCGATCCAGTTCCGCTGCATGGTCTTGACCTTGTCCGACCAGTCCAGCCGGTCCAGGTCGTCGACCAGGCGGTCGGCGTAGGCGGTGATCCGCATCATCCACTGCTTGAGGTTGCGGCGGAACACCGGGAAGTTGCCACGCTCGGTCAGCCCGTCGGCGGTGACCTCCTCGTTCGCGACCACGGTGCCCAGGCCGGGCGCCCAGTTCACCGGCGCCTCGGACAGGTAGGCCAACCGGTACGAGTCGACGACCCGGCGCTGCTCGCCGTCGGTCAGCTCACCCCACGGGCGGCCGTCCGGGGTGGCGCGCTCACCGGTGGCGAACTGCTCGACCAGCTCGCCGATCGGCCGGGCGCGGCCCTTGCCGCCGTTGGCGTCGGTGTCGTACCAGGAGTTGAAGACCTGCAGGAAGATCCACTGCGTCCAGCGGTAGAACTCGATGTCGGTGGTCGCGACGCGGCGGCGCTCGTCGTGGCCCAGGCCCAGCCGGCGGATCTGCCCCAGGTAGCGCTCGATGTTCTGCTCGGTCGTGGTCCGCGGGTGCGTACCGGTCTGCACCGCGTACTGCTCGGCGGGCAGGCCGAACGAGTCGAAGCCCATCGTGTGCAGCACGTTGCGGCCCAGCATCCGGTGGTAGCGGGCGTAGACGTCGGTGCCGATGAAGCCCAGCGGGTGGCCGACGTGCAGCCCGGCGCCGGAGGGGTAGGGGAACATGTCCTGGACGAACAGCTTGTCCTCGGGGACGTCGCCCTTGAGTGACCCGACGGGGTTCGGCGCGTGGAACGTGCCGCGCTCCTCCCAGAGTCGCTGCCAACGCTGCTCGATCTCGGTCGCCGTTTCCGCCGTGTAGCGGAACTGCGGGACCTCTTCGGCAACCCCGGTCGTCGAGCCCTCTGCCTGGCCACTCATCGTGTTGCGTCCTTCCCTGCCTTCTCGCCCGAACGCGCGGGTCATGCGCTCTTAGTGTGCCGCCTCCCGAAAATGGAAAACCCCCCAGGCCCTGGTGGGCATGAGGGGTTGCCGCGTCGAAGCGTCGCTACCGGACGTTCAACGCGGCCTCGCAAGAAGCAGACGCGTGCTCACGAGCCCAGGGTAACGCACCTCACCTCACGGACAACGTGATTACCTGCGTGGTCTGGTTCGGGGCGAAGTTGTCGTCGCTGACCAGCACCAGGCTGCGGCGGCCGTCCGGGAGCCGCGGGCCCCAGGTCATGCCCTCGACGTTGTCGATCGTGCTCAGCCCCAGGTCGGCGAGGTCGGCCACCAGCTCCTTGCGGACCGGGCGCACCTCCGCGTCCGGCAGCGACGAGACGTGCTGCACGTCCGTCGCGCCGCGGGTGGTGATCCGGTAGATCCGGATCGAGTTGCCGACGCCGGTCACGAACGAGCGCTCCACCACCAGGTACCCGTCGCGGTCGGCCAGCAGCGCGCTGACGCCGTTGTTGGCGAAACCGCCGGTGGGGGACTCGGCGAACACCGGGTCCAGCGGGTAGGCGTACTGGCCCTGCACCCGGCCGGACCGGGACTGCACGGTGATCCGGGACAGCGCGCCGTGCTCGACGGTCGGCGACTCGCCGTCCTGCAGCAGCGGCCCCTCCATCGCGGTGACCACCCGGCTGCCGCCGGCGGCGAACGTCAGGCCCTCCAGCACCTCGTTCTGCTTCGGCCCGGCGGCCGGCTCCATCCGCAGGTTCGCCGGCAGCGGCAGTTCGTGGGAGGAGTGGCCGCCCGCGCCGACGCTGGAGATCGACGGGTCGATCAGCTGCGCGGCCCGCTCGCCCTCGCTGGTCCACCAGATCGTGCCGGACCACGGATCCCAGCGGACGTCCTCCGGATCCACGGTGCCCTTCGGGTAGGTCGTGCCGTCCGGCCGCAGCAACGGCTTGGTGGCGGTCAGACGGAAGCCGCCGCCGTCGAAGCGCGCGGTGTAGAACCGCGCGGGCTGCCGATCGGAGCGATCGTCGCTGATCAGCACCCATTCGCCGGTGCACGGGTCGTAGTCGATGCCGGAGAGGCCGCCGACCGTGGTGCCGTCGAACTCAATCGCGTGCGGCAGTGTCAGCTCGCCCACCAGGGCGACCTCGTCGGTCTTCGCCGCCGCCGGTGCCGCCGCGGCGACCAGCAGTGAAACGGCCAGCAGACCGGCCGGGACAATCTTCTTCGCCATGTGGGTCAGCACACCTGACCAGGGTGTCCGGCAGGTAGCGATGAGGTGGCGGCTTACGCTGTCGGGGTGTTCGCTGTTCAGGTGATCCTCTGCGCGCTCTTGGTCCTCGGCGGGGCGGCGCTGCTGTTCCTCGGCTTCCGCGGGCTGCGGGGCCAACTGGTCCGCAACCGCTACATCGGTGTCCGCACCCCCGCCGCCATGCGCAGCGAGGACGCTTTCGAGCTCGCCAACCGGGCCGCCGGGCCCGCGATGCTGGCGGGCGGCGCGATCGCGGTGCTCGCCGGTGTCTCGATGCCGATGCTGGCCGCCACCTCCAGCGTCGTGATGGTCGCGGTGTTCGGGCTGGTCGGTGCCTTCGCGCTGATGACCGTCGGCGGTGTCGTCGGCAACCGCGCCGCCGAGACGATGCCCGCGCCGGCGCCCGCCGCCGGCTGCGGTGGCTGTGCGGGCGGCTGCTGCGGCGTGCCCAAGCAGAGCTGACTCGCCGGCGAACACGGGCCACGGCTGCGCCGCGTCACGGCGAAGCCGTGGCAACGTGACCCCCATGCTGAGGTGCACCCGCTTCCGCGACGGCCGCCCCGAGGACATCCCGGGCGGCGAGGCTCTCGACGCGCTGCGCGACGTGCCGGCGGACGCCTTCGTCTGGCTAGAGGTGCCGCCGGAGCGGTTCGACCTGCTGCACGAGGCGGCGCGGCTGCTGGACCTGCCCGCGCTGGCCGTCGAGGACGCCGTGCGCGCCCACCAGCGCGCCAAGTTCGAGCGGTACCCGGGCTGCGAGTTCATCGTCCTCAAGGTCCTCGGATACGCCGAGGAGAGCTCGGCGGTCAGCACCTCGGAGCTGATGATGTTCCTGACCGAGCGGGTGCTGATCACGGTGCGGCACGGCGACCAGGACCCGGCCACCGAGGCCCACCGGCGGGCCGCCGACCGGCGAGACCTCGTCGCCATGGGCACGCGGGCGATGGTGTACCTGCTCACGGACTCGGTCGTGGACTCCTACCTGGTCATCGCGGCGGAACTCGGCGAGG
Organism: Saccharopolyspora sp. NPDC045941; assembly: GCF_056431445.1. NCBI lineage: Bacteria > Bacillati > Actinomycetota > Actinomycetes > Pseudonocardiales > Pseudonocardiaceae > Saccharopolyspora > Saccharopolyspora sp. NPDC045941. The sequence continues at coordinate 91,474 of NZ_JBWKKU010000024.1, read as the reverse complement.
ACCTCATCGCGCTGGAGCAGCGGGTGTTCGCCCCGAACCGGGACGACCCGACCGAGGACCTGTACTCGCTGAAGCGCGAGGTGCTGGAGTTCCGCGACGCCGTCGAGCCGCTGCTGCCGGTGGCGCACCAGCTGATCCGGCAGGACAACGGCGTGCCCGGGCTGCTCGGCCAGCACTTCCGCAACGTGGCCGACCACGTGATCCGGGCCGAACGCCAGATCGTTTCCTGCGACGAGCTGCTCAACTCGGTGCTCGCCGCCCAGTTCTCCCGGGCCGGGCTGTGGCAGAACGAGGACATGCGCAAGATCTCCGCGTGGGCGGCGATCGCGCTGATCCCGACCATCGTCGGCGCGATCTACGGGATGAACTTCGAGAGCATGCCGGAGCTGCACTGGGCCTTCGGCTACCCGCTGGCGCTGCTGGTGATCGTCTGCCTGTGCTGCGTCCTCTACGTGATGCTCCGCCGGAACCGCTGGCTCTGACTTGTCCACAGGAAGCTGTCCACAACTCTGTGGATAACTTCGAGATCTGGGGATAACTCACCCATCAATCCACAGGCCCGGGGACGGGCGACGGCGATTCCGCGCGAAATCGCCGCCTTGCGGAGCTAGTTGAGCTTGACGTCGCCGGGGTGGGTGGCGAGGAAGGCCAGCGGCGGGCCCTGGCGACGGAGGACCCGGCCCCAGAGCTCGGTGCCCGGGTCGGCGATGACGTCGTCCGGCAGGGCCGGCACGACGATCCAGTCGCCGCGGTCGATCTCCCCGGCGAGCTGGCCGGGCTCCCAGCCGGCGTAGCCGGCGAAGAAACGGAGGCCGCGGGCCCGGGGGACCAGCTCGGCGGGATCGCCGTCGAGGTCGACCAGGCCGACCGGTCCGCGGACGCCGACCATGCCCGCGACCGCCCCGACGTCCTGGCCCGCGTGGAGCGTGGCCAGGCAGATCGCCGTGCGCTGCTCCACCGGCCCGCCGACGAACAGCGACTGCGGTTCGCTCGCGTGCTCGCCCCACTTCGGCAGCACGTCGTGCACCGCCACCTCGCTCGGCCGGTTCAGCACGACGCCCAGGGTGCCCTCGGCGCGGTGGTGGATCACGTAGACCACCGTCCGCCGGAAGTTCCGGTCCAGCAGCTGTGGGGCAGCGACGAGCAGCGTCCCCGGTTCCACGTCCGCGTCTGATCCCACCATCGCATGATCTCACTGGTTGCCCGTGCACGAACCACCCTGACCGAAACCGGGCCCGCCGGCACCGCCCGGAGAGCCCGGATTCCGGCAACAACGACTGATCAGCAATCAGCGATCGCAGGGAGATTTATTCATCACTAATATTAAAACACTCTGACCTGCGGAGATTTCTTCACGGGTCCGGCCAGCGGGGGCCGGGCACCGATGGCTCAGGGAACCTCGATGCCCTGTTCGCGGGCCCAGTTGAACAGCTCCTCGACGGCCTCGTCGTGGGACATCGGGCCGCGGTCCAGGCGTAGCTCTTTCAGGTGCTTCCATGCCTGGCCCACGACCGGTCCGGGCTCGACTCCGAGCAGCCGGATGATCTCGTTGCCGTCCAGGTCCGGGCGGACCTTCGCCAGGTCCTCCGCCGCGGCGATCCGCGCGATCCGCTCCTCCAGGTCGTCGTACGCCCGCTGCAGCGCCGACGCCTTGCGCTTGTTCCGGGTCGTGCAGTCCGCGCGCACCAGCTTGTGCAGCCGGGGCAGCAGCGGGCCGGCGTCGTTGACGTAGCGGCGCACCGCCGAGTCGGTCCACTGGCCGTCGCTGTAGCCGTGGAAGCGCAGGTGCAGGAACACGAGGTCGGCGACGTCCTTGATGACGTCCTTCGGGTAGCGCAGCGCGCGCAGCCGCTTGCGGACCATCTTCGCGCCGACGACCTCGTGGTGGTGGAAGCTCACGCCGCCGCCCGACTCGAACCGGCGGGTGGCCGGCTTGCCGATGTCATGCAGCAGCGCCGCCAGCCGCAGCACCAGGTCCGGCGCGCCGCCCGGATCGTCCGCCTGCTCCAGGTCGATCGCCTGGTCCAGCACGGTCAGCGAGTGCCGGTAGACGTCCTTGTGCTGGTGGTGCTCGTCGATCTCCAGCTTCATGGCCGGCAGCTCGGGCAGCACGTGGTCGGCCAGCCCGGTCTCCACCAGCAGCTCGATGCCGCGCCGCGGGTGCTCGCCGCACAGCAGCTTGGACAGCTCGACCTGAACCCGCTCCGGGGTGATCCGGGTGATCTGGATGGCCATGTCGGTCATCGCCGTCACCACCCGGTCGGCCGCGGTGAAGCCGAGCTGGGAGACGAAGCGGGCGGCGCGCAGCATCCGCAGCGGGTCGTCGGCGAAGGAGTCCTCCGGCGCGGCCGGGGTGTCCAGCCGCCGCTCGGCCAGGTCGGCCATCCCGCCGTGCAGGTCGACGAACGTGCGGGCCGGCAGCTCGATGGCCATCGCGTTCACGGTGAAGTCGCGGCGCACCAGGTCGCCCTCGATGGTGTCGCCGAAGGCGACGTCGGGATTGCGGCTGACCCGGTCGTAGGTGTCGGCGCGGAACGTCGTGATCTCCACGGTCGTGCCGTGCCGGTACGCGCCGAGCGTGCCGAACTGGATCCCGGTGTCCCAGATCGTCTCCGCCCAGCCGGTCAGCAGCTCGCGGACCTGCTCCGGGTGCGCGTCGGTGGTGAAGTCCAGGTCGGTGCCCAGCCGGCCCAGCATCGCGTCCCGCACGCTGCCGCCGACCAGGTACAGCCGGTGGCCCGCGGCGGCGAAGCGCTGCGCGAGCTCCTCGGCGATCGGTGCGACCTTCACCAGCTCCACGACGGCGTTGCGCTGCGCTTGGCGCTCCCGAGCCTGCAGCTCGGCGGGCGTGGCGGAGTCGTGGTGCGGCGAGGAAGGGGACACGATGTACCAGGGTATCGGCTGCTCAGGAGGTCCCCACCGGCTACCTGCGGCATGCGCGCATGCGCACTCGGCCACCCCGGCGCCGGACGAGCGGAGCAGCCGGTTGACCCGGCCGCGCGAACGGGATCGCGGGAGGTCGCCGGGCGGCCGTTCGCCGAGCGACCAGCTCCACTCGGAGGCGCTGATCGCACTACCATCGGCGGCATGCCCCCGTCGCCCGGCCGCTCCGGCGGTACCCAGCCGGGGCGTCGGAACCGGCGCCGGCGACGCAGGCTGCGGACCGTCGACGAGACCTCGGCCGGTGGGCTGGTGGTGAACGGCGTCGAAGGCCGCGCTGCGATCATCGGGAGGCTGGACCGCAAGGGACGACTGCTCTGGTCGCTGCCGAAGGGCCACATCGAGGCGGGCGAGACCGCGGAACAGACCGCGGTGCGCGAGGTCGCCGAGGAGACCGGCATCATCGGCCGGGTGGTGGCCCCGATAGGCACGATCGACTACTGGTTCGTCGCGGGCAACCGGCGCATACACAAGACCGTGCACCACTTCCTGCTGGATGCGGTGGGCGGAGAGCTTTCCGACGAGGACGTGGAGGTCACCGAGGTGGCGTGGGTGCCGCTTGGTGAACTGGACGAGGTACTGGCCTACGCCGACGAACGTCGGCTGGTGCGCCGCGCGCTGAGCTTGCGCGACGGCGAAGCGAACGAGGCGGGCGAGCGGCTCGGGGCCCGGCCGGCACGAGGTAGCGGAACGGAGCCGGGGTGAGGTTTCTGCTTGCCGCGCTGGTCGCGGTGTTGCTGTGCGCGTTGGTTCCGCTGGTCCCGGGCCCGCAGGCGGCCGCGCAGGGCGAGTCTCCGACCGTGCTCGACGTGACCAAGATCACGCCATCCGTGGTGAGCGCCGGTTCGCCCGGCGAGGTCGTCATCACCGGCCGGCTGACCAACACCAGCGATCACCAGATCAACAACGTCGAGGCCCGCGTCCAGCGCGGCAACGCGACCACCACCGAGCCCGCGGTCCAGCGCGCGTTGCGCGACGACCCGGCCACCGTCACCGAGCCCGCGTTCACCTCGGTCGCCGGCCGGCTCGCGCCCGGTCAGCAAATCCCCGTCGAGCTCCGCATCCCCCTGACCGGACCCAACTCCCTGCAGCTCAGCCAGCCCGGCGTGTACCCGCTGCTGATCAACGTCAACGGCGCGCCCAGCGGCGGCGGCCGCGCCCGCATCGCCCAGGCCCAGTTCCTGCTGCCGGTGCTCGCCACCCCGGGCGGCGAGCAGGCACGCCCGGAACGGCCGACCGAGACCAGCATGCTGGTGCCGATCGTCGACTTCCCGCGGCTGGAGCGGGAGGCCATCGGCGGCATGCGCGCGGTGCTGGTGGACGACCAGCTCTCCGCCTCGCTGGCGCCCGGCGGCCGGCTCTACGACCTGGTGCAGGCGGTGACCGACCGCGCGGGCCCCGGCTCGCCGGTGGGCAACGCCCTGTGCTTCGCGATCGACCCGGACCTGCTGATCACCGCCCGCGCCATGAAGGACGGCTACCTGGTGCGCCAGCCCGACAACTCGCTGGTCGAGGGCATCGGCGCCGGCGCCGCCGGCCTGTGGCTGAGCAAGCTGCGCGAGGCCACCAACGGGCGCTGCGTGATGGCGCTGCCCTACGCCGACGCCGACATCGTGGCGCTCGGCCGCGCCGGGCTCCCCGACCTGGTCAAGGGCGCGCTGGACGGCGCCAGCCTGTTGCGCGACCCCAACATCCTGGGCGTCGAACCGCGCGGCCTGCTCTGGCCGGCCGAGGGCGCGCTGGCCGATCCGGCGATCGCCGATCTGCCCCGCACCGCGCTGCTGGAGCCGCGGGCGCTGAACCTCCCCGCCGGATCGCTGTCGCCGGTCCGGGTGCGCGGCAAGGACATGGCCGCCGTCCCGATCGACCCGCTGCTGACCAGCGCGCTCGACCCGCTGCACGACACGGAGCTGAAGGTCACTTCGCTGTCGCCGCCGGAGAACGGGCTGCTGTCCGCTCAGAACGCACTCGGCGCGCTGGCGTTCCGCGCGACGCAGGGCCAGGTGCCGGGCGCCACCTCGGTGCTGGCGCCGCCGCGTCGCTGGAACCTCCGCGGCGACGACCTGCGCGCCCTGCTCGACGGCATGCAGCAGCTGAACGAGGCCGGGCTGATCCGGCTCACCCCGGTGCCCGAACCGAACCCGGCCACGCTGCCGGAGGCCGATCTCGACTACCCGGTGGACGCCGGTTCAGCGGAGATCCCGCAGCCGGTGCTCGACCAGCTCGCCGCGCAGAACTTCAAGGTCGGCGACCTGTACGTGTCCTCCCAGGAGGAGCGGTCCAGCCCCGTCCAGCGCGGCCAGGTCACCACGCCGCTGCGCAACGGCCTGCTCCGCGGCGCCGCCAGCGCCTGGCGCGGCAAGCCCGACGCCGCGCGCCAGTGGGTGGACCGGGCGACCGTCGCGATCAACGACGTGCTCGGGCAGGTCAGCGTCGAGTACTTCGAAGGCCAGCTCATGCGGACGGACTCGGCCGACAGCCCGATCCCGGTGACCGTGGTCAACGACCTGCCGATCACCGTGCACGTGGTGTTCCGGATCCCGCCGGTGCCCGGTGTCGAGATCCAGCAGGACTTCGGCGGCACGCTGTCCATCCCGGCCAACGGGCGGCGCCAGTTCTTGCTGCAGACCAACGCGCAGCGGGCCGGCAAGTTCACCATGGACGTGACCGTCACCACCGAGGCCGGCACCCAGTTCGGCACCACCAAGCGGCTGCAGATCGAGTCCACCAACTACGGCTCGCTGATCCCGATCCTCACCGGGATCGCCGCCGCGTTGCTGGTGCTGATGTCGACGATGCGGATCATCAAGCGGGCCCTGGCCAGGCGCCGCCGGACCGAGGCGGCCGCCTCTGCCGACGGCGCGGAGCCGGCGGAACCCACCGACGCGGCGACGAACGGCGCACCGCAGGACAGCACGGCGGAAACCGCCCACATCGCCACCACCGACGGTGATCGGAACCGGAACTGAGATCCTGAGCGGGGCCACGCCCATCACTCGTAGGTGTGGACCTCGATCGAACGACAGGACCGGTGCGTGCACTCGGTGTGCCGAGGGGCGAAGGATTTGAGGCAGTGAACCGAGACAGGGATGCCGGACGGTTCGGTGGTAATCCCGGGCCGCCCAGGCCCGCGCCGCGCCCGGCACCACGCCCCGATGCCCGCCCGACCGCGCCGATCCGCCGCCCCGGCGCGATGCCCCAAGCGCCGGGAGCACCGCGCGGCTGGCACGTCGCGGAGACCCAGCCGATCCCGGCGGTGCCGCCGGAGCCCGGCATCAGCCAGGCCGCGGAGCAGGCCACCGAGCAAACGCAGGTCATCCGCCCGGTCTCGCCGGGCAAGCCGTCGCTGCTCAAGGCCAGCGGATCGATGGCCATCGCCACCCTGACCAGCCGGATCACCGGCTTCCTGTGGAAGCTGATGCTGGCCGGGACGATCGGCTTCGCGGTCGAGAACGACTCGTTCAACGTGGCCAACACGATGCCGAACATGCTCTTCGAGCTGCTCATCGGCGGCGTGCTGACCAGCGTCGTGGTGCCCGTGCTGGTGCGGGCGAAGAAGTCCGACGCCGACGGCGGTGAGCGGTTCGTCCAGACGCTGATGACGCTGGCCACGGTGGTCCTGGCGCTCGGCACGCTGCTGGCGATGCTCTGCACGCCGATCCTGACCTGGGCGCTGGTCACCGATTCCGACGCCTCCAACCGGGATCTGGTCAGCGCCTTCGCGTACCTGCTGCTGCCGCAGATCTTCTTCTACGGCATCAGCGCGCTGGTCGGCGCGATCCTGCAGGCGAAGCAGATCTTCAGCCCGCCGGCCTGGGCGCCGGTGGTGAACAACCTGGTCGTGATCGCCACCATCGGCGTCTACGTGCTGCTGCCGGGGCGGCTCACGATCGACCCGGTGTCGATGACCGACGCGCACCTGCTCGTGCTGGGCGTCGGCGTCACCCTCGGCGTGGTCTGCCAGGCCGCGGTGCAGGTGCCGGCGCTGCGCAAGACCGGATTCCGGTTCCGCTGGCGGTGGGGCTGGGACCCGCGGTTGTCGGAGTTCGGCGGGCTCGCGCTGTGGATGCTCGGTTACGTGGCGGTCAGCCAGGTGGGGCTCTGGGCGCTCACCCGGGTGGCCACGGGTGCCGCTGGCGGCGCGCTGTCGACCTACACGTACGCGTGGATGCTGCTGCAGCTGCCCTACGGCGTGATCGGCTTCTCGATCATGACCGCGATCCTGCCGCGGATGAGCGCCGCCGCCGCGGACGGCGACAACGCCAAGGTGATCGACGACCTGTCGCTGGGCAACCGACTGTCCACTGTGACCTTGTTGCCGATCAGCGCGGTCATGACCGCGCTCGGCGTCCCGCTGGCGGTGGCCCTCTTCACGACGGCCAAGCCCGACCTGCTCGAACAGGCCAACACCCTCGGGCTCGGCCTGGCCGTCTCCGCGTTCGGCGTGCTGCCCTACGCGCTGACGATGATGCAGATGCGCACGTTCAACGCGTTCAACGACGCGCGCACCCCCACCCTGATCATGGTCGTGATGACCGTCGCGAAGGTGCTGATGGCCTTCGCGCTGCCCTCGGTGCTCGCGCCCGAGCACGTGGTGTTCGGCCTGTGCTTCGTCAACTCGTTCACGTTCGTGGTCGGTTGGCTGGTCGGCGAAGCCTGGCTGCGGCACCGGCTCGGCCCGCTGGGCAGCCGGCGTTTCCTTGTCACACTGGCAAAAACGTTGACGGCCTCGGTGCTGGGTGGGCTCGTCGCCTGGGCGAGCACGCTCGGCGTGGACGCGCTGATCCCCGGAACCGCCGGCGCGGGAACGGGATGGTTGCAGCTGATCGTCGGCGTGCTGGTCGGTTTCGCGGCGATCTTCGGCCTGATGTCCTTGCTGCGAGTGACGGAACTCCAGCCTGCGATCGGGCGGCTCACCGGTTTGCTGCGTCGTCGCTGACTTCCGCGTCACGTACCCTCGTTGGCGAAGTCTCCTTCCGTGGGGGATAGGGGTGGCACGCAACCCCTTGCAGACCGGGAGGAGCGGGAGAGGGAAGGTGACCAGCAAACCCACCGAGCAGATCGCGGCGGAACGCGACGAGTCCGGCGACGAGGGTTCGACCGAGCAGGCGCTGACCCCTGGCCGCGTACTGGATCATGGCCGGTATCGACTCCTTTCCCAGGTCGGCGTCGACGACCGCTGCAACGTGCAGCTGTGGCGGGCCAAGGACGGTGTGCTCGGACGGGATGTCGCGCTCACGGTCCTGGTCGGCGACCGCTCGGACGCCGAGGCGGCGTCGAACGCGCGCCGGACCCTGGAACGCGCGATGCACGCCAGCACCTTCAACCACATCGGCGTCGCGCGGGTGCTCGACGTCGTCACGCAGTCCTCCAGCGATCCGACCGGCGTGCTCGGCATCGTGATCGCCGAGTGGACCCACGGCACCGACCTGCTCGACCTGGTCGCCGAAGGCCCGCTGCCGCCCGGCACCGCGGCCCGGCTGCTGCAGCCGCTGGCCGCCGCGGTCGAGGCGGCGCACCACGCCGGGCTGGTGCTGGGCGCCGACCACCCGCAGCGGATCCGGGTCACGCCGGACGGCGAGATCCGGATGGCCTTCCCCGGCCCGATGGCGCAGGCCACCTCCAGCGACGACGTGCGCGGTCTCGGCTCCGCGCTGTACCTGCTGCTCACTGGCCGCTGGGCGCTCGGCCCCGCGCCGGAGGGCCTACCCGCCGCCCCGACCGGCCCCGACGGCAACCTGGTCGCGCCGCGCACGCTGCGCCCGACCGTACCGCTGGAGCTGTCCACGGTCGCGGTGCGCGCGCTGGGCAACCCCGACTCCACGGGCACCACCGGCGGTGTCCGCACCGGTGCCGCCGTGCTCCGCGTGCTGGAGCAGCACGCGACCTTCGAAACCACCAGCACGGTGGGGCAGAGCGGGCAGTCCACCGAGAGCAACGAGGTCTGGCGGCGCGAGGACCCCAAGCCGGACCAGGAGAAGCGCAAGAAGCTGATGATCAGCGTCGGCGTGCTCGCGGTGGCCACGCTGCTGGTGGTCGGCTGGATCGCGGCGTCCCTGATCGGCATGTTCACCGAGAACAGCGCGACCCGCGGCACGGGCCAGGTCATCGGCGAATCCGGCAACCACCCCGGCGGCCAGCAACCGCCACCCGCTCAGCCGCCGGCGGCCGCGACCCCGGTGAAGATCACCGGCGGCGTGTCGTTCAACACCAGCGGCGACGCCGATGCGCCTGGTCGCATCCCGAACCTGTTCGACGGCAACCCCGGCACCTGGTGGTCGACGTTCAACTACCGGCAGCAGCTCGGCCCGGGCGGCATCAGCAACGGCACCGGCGCGGTGCTGACGCTGGAGCGTGCGGCGGTGCTCCGCGAAGTCGTGATCAACTCGCAGAGCGCGGGAACCAAGGTGGAGATCCGGCAGGTCAACGGCACGCCGAGCATGGACGGCAAGCTGCTCGGGTCCGCGGTGCTCAACGCCGGGGACACCCCGATCCAGATCCAGGCCGATTCGCCCAGCCAGCAGATCCTGGTCGTGATCACCCAGCTGGTGCCCAACAACGGCGAGTTCGCGTCGCAGATCAGCGAGGTCACGGTCAGCGGCAGCGTCGCCTGATCGGTCGGGAGCGCGCGCGGGGTTCCGCCCGGGCGCGCTCGTGATCGTTGACCTGGCCCGATCCGTCACTCGTCAGTGGGGCGGGTGTGCCGGTTCACACGAACAGTAAAGTTCTGTTCCGTGTCTGTCCCCGTCAGCTCGGACGCCGAACTCATAGCGGCGCATACCAACGGAGATCCACATGCGTTCTCCGAGCTCTTCCGCCGACATCGGGATCGGCTGTGGGCGGTTGCGCTGCGGACCATGCGCGATCACGAAGACGCCGCGGATGCGCTTCAGGACGCGATGATCTCGGCCTTCCGCAACGCGTCATCGTTCCGCGCCGAATCCCAGGTGACCACCTGGCTGCACCGGATCGTGGTGAACGCCTGCCTCGACCGGATCCGCCGCCGCCAGGCCCGTCCCACCGTCCCCCTTCCGGAGACAGGCCCCACCGAACCGGCGGTGCCGCGCGACGCGATCGCCGAACAGGACACCAGGATGGCGGTCCAGGAGGCGCTCGCCGAACTCCCCGAAGATCAACGCTCCGCGATCGTCCTGGTGGACGTGGAGGGATACTCCGTGGCTGAGACCGCGGTGGTGCTGGGCGTTGCGGAGGGCACCGTCAAGAGCCGGTGCGCACGTGGTCGGGCCAAACTCGCCAAACTTCTGGGGCACCTGCGGAACCCAAGTGCAGATGCGAACGTCCCAGATGACGCGATGGCCATCCGTCGACGGGAGGGACGATGAGTGGTGAACAACGGCGCACGGGGGCGCCGCAGGGACCACCGTGGCCCCTGGACCTGCTGGCCGATCTGCACGCGGGGGTGCTGGACCAGCAGACCGCCGATCAACTGCGCGTCCAGGTCCAGGATGACCCGGAGGCACGGGAGATCCTGGCGGCGTTGGACGCCACCAGTTCCGATCTGGCGGCACTGCCGCCACTGACGATTCCGGACGACGTCGCGGCACGCATCGACGCCGCGCTGGAGGACGAGGTCCGGGCCTGGGCCCAGGAGCAGAGCGGTGCTGCGGCACCTGCCGAGCCCGTGGCCCCGCAGCCCGCACCAGCCGCCGAGGAAGGCGGCCAGGTGATCGACTTCGCGGCGGCCAAGCGGCGCCGCCGGCGGAAGTTCACGCTGGGCGCCGGACTGGTCGGCGTGGCCGCGGCGGCCGCCGCGGTGGTGTTCTCGGTCCTGCCGAACAGCACGAGCTCCGACAGCAACCAGGCGCAGCCCGGTGCGACGACCGGCAGACCCGCGCCGCTGGCGCTGCAGGGTGATCAGGTCACGCTGAACGGCGAGCAGTTCGGCGAGATCATGAAATCGGAGCAGTACAGCAGCGCGCTGGCCGATCCGCAGCTGCTCATCGGCTGCCTGCAGGCCAACGGCGTCACGGGCGGCAAGCCGCTCGGGGCGCGGGAGATCACGCTCAACGGGAACCCGGCCCAGCTGCTGATCCTGCCCGGGGGCGGCCTCGGCAAGTTCCGCCTCTTAGCGGTCGGACCCGACTGCGGTCCGGGCAACCCGGCCAAGATCTCGGACTCCACCTTCGGCGGCTGAGCCGCCGGAACGCAGCCGCGCCGGCTCCCGGCCCATGGGACGGGAGCCGGCTTCGCTGTGCCCTGCCGCACCGCCTCCCCATGATCGGGAACAGACCCGAATAGGATCGCGTTGAGCCGGATACGGTCGCGCGCCGAGCGCGGCGGAGACGCTACGACGGAAGGGGCGCGGTGACTGACGACGTCCGCAACGTGATCATCGTGGGCTCTGGCCCTGCCGGGTACACCGCTGCGGTGTACGCCGCACGGGCGGAACTCGAACCACTCGTCTTCGAGGGCACCCAGTTCGGTGGCGCGTTGATGACCACCACCGAAGTGGAGAACTTCCCGGGCTTCCGGGAAGGGATCATGGGCCCCGACCTGATGCAGGAGATGCGGTCCCAGGCCGAGCGCTTCGGCGCCGAGCTGCGGGCCGAGGACGTCGAACGCCTCGACCTGACGGGCCAGGTCAAGACCGTGCTGGCCAACGGTGTGGAGTACCGCGCGAAGGCCGTCATCCTGGCGATGGGCGCGGCCGCCCGCTACCTCGGCGTGCCCGGTGAGGAGCGGCTGCTCGGCCGCGGCGTCTCCGCCTGCGCCACCTGCGACGGGTTCTTCTTCCGCGACCAGGACATCGCCGTCATCGGCGGCGGTGACTCGGCGATGGAGGAGGCCACCTTCCTGACCCGCTTCGCGCGGTCGGTGACGATCATCCACCGCCGCGAGGAGTTCCGCGCCTCCAAGATCATGCTGGAGCGGGCCCGGGCCAACGAGAAGATCAAGTGGCTGACCAACAAGGCGGTCACCGAGGTCGTCGGCGACACCACCGTCAGCAGCCTCAAGCTGCGCGACACGGTCACCGGCGAGACCTCCGAGCTGGACGTGAGCGGCATGTTCGTCGCCATCGGCCACGACCCGCGCAGCGAGCTGGTGCGCGACCAGGTCAGCGTGGACGACGAGGGCTACGTGCAGGTCCAGCAGCCCACCACGCACACCGGCCTCCCCGGCGTGTTCGCCGCGGGCGACCTGGTGGACCACACCTACCGGCAGGCGATCACCGCCGCGGGTTCCGGCTGCTCCGCGGCCATGGACGCCGAGCGCTGGCTCGCCGAGCACGACGTGCCCCAGGCCGAGATGGCCGCAGAGCTCGTCGGCGGCGGCTACGGGCCCTCGGCGAACTGACTCCAGGCAGCACCAAACCGATAGGGAGAAGGAACATGGCCGACACCAACACGGTGGTCGTCGACGAGAGCACGTTCAAGGAAAAGGTCCTGGACAGCGACAAGCCGGTCCTGGTCGACTTCTGGGCCACCTGGTGCGGCCCGTGCAAGATGGTCGCCCCGGTGCTCGAGCAGATCGCCGGTGAGCACAAGGACAAGATCGTCGTCGCCAAGCTGGACATCGACGCCAACCCCAGCCTGCAGCGCGACTACCAGGTGATGTCGATCCCGACCCTGCTGCTGTTCGACAAGGGCCAGCCGGTCAAGCAGATCGTCGGCGCCAAGCCGAAGGCGGCGCTCGAGTCCGACCTGTCCGATTACCTGTGAAATCGGACTCCATCTGACGCAACCGAATAACGCGGTCCCGCCGTCTCTCCGATAGGACAGTGACGGCGGGATCGTGTTTTCGCGCACTCAACGAGATCACCCACCCACGGACCGTTGTCGCACGTCCGCCCCGGTGGCCGTGGGCCGCAGCGCCGGGTCCCGGTACACAAGGCACAATGACCCGACGGGTCCGCCTTCCGGACCCTGCACGCAGAACAGGACCCCGGGTATCCCCGGCCATCCTTCGCGTCGGTGCCAAAACCGGCGCCTGAATCGAGCGAGGAGTGCATGCAGCTGCTCCACCGCGGTGACGTCGGTCCGGCCGTTGCCGAGATCAAGAACACTCTTGCGGCGTTGGGTCTACTTCCGTCCAACGGTCGGACGGGACCGGTGATCTACGACGAAGCGGTGGAACAAGCGGTCCGGGTCTTCCAGCAACAACGCGGGTTGATCACCGACGGCGTCGTCGGCCCGGCGACGTACCGGGCGCTGACGGACGCGCGCTGGCGGCTCGGCGACCGCTCGCTGGCCTTCCTGGTGTCCAAGCCGATCAGCGGCGACGACGTCTTCGCGCTGCAGGAACGGCTGCTGGAGCTCGGCTTCGACGCGGGCCGCCCGGACGGCATCTTCGGCCGGGAGACCGAGCAGGCGCTGCGCAGCTTCCAGCGGGACTACGGGCTGAACCCGGACGGCATCTGCGGGCCGGGCACGCTGCGGGCGCTCAAGCAGCTCGCGCCGAAGGTCCGCGGCGGGCGACCGGTGTTCCTGCGGGAGCAGGAGAAGGTCCGGCGTGCTGGACCGCGGCTGCGTGGAAAGCGCATCGTGATCGATCCAGGGCACGGCGGTGCGGACCGCGGCGTCTGCCTGGGCAACGTGCACGAGGCCGACCTGACCTGGGACCTGGCCCGCCGGTTGGAAGGCCGGATGGTCGCCACCGGGATGGAAGCGCTGATCACCCGCGGCCCCAACGCGAGCCCGCCGGACGCCGACCGGGCCGGCTTCGCCAACGAGGCCGGCGCCGACATGTTCCTGTCGCTACACATCGACGCCAACCGCTCGCCGCTGGCGGAGGGCGTCGCCAGCTTCCACTTCGGCACCGGCAACGGCACCACGTCCACCGTGGGGGAGGCCCTGGCGGGCTTCCTGCAGCGCGAGATCGTCGCCCGCACGGGGCTGCGGGACTGCCACACGCACCCGAAGACCTGGGACGTGCTGCGGCTGACCCGGATGCCCGCGGTGCGGATGGAGATCGGCTACCTGACCAACGCCCGGGACCGCAGCCGGCTGCTGGACCCGGCGTTCCGGGACGTCGTGGCGGAGGGCCTGCTGGTCGCGGTGAAGCGGCTGTACCTGCTGGGCAAGGACGACCAGCCCACGGGCACCTTCACCTTCGACGACCTCCTGCGCCACGAGCTCGCCCGCGCCGAAGGCGCCTGACCACTCCTGGTCTCCCCGGTCGACCGCAATTTCAATGGAAATCGAAGGTCCGATTTCCATTGAAATTGCGGCGAACGAAACCCGGGTTCTGCGATGCGGAAGTTTTCGGTGGGGATTTGTCGACTTGGTGACTTGGCGGCTTGGCGGCTTGACCACTCCGGGCGCCGGGGCACCTGGGTCGCCGAGCCTGGGTCCCGGGGCACCTGGGTCGCGGGTGGTCTTGGGGGCGGTCAGGCGCCGCCGACCATCGGTTCCGCCGTTTTGATCGTCACCGAGCTCAGCAGCCGCTCCAGCGCCGCTTCCACGTCTTCCTTCCAGGAGATCGCGGTGCGCAGTTCCAGCCGCATCCGCGGCCACTTGGGGTGCTGGCGGACCGTCTTGAATCCCACCTGCTGCAGGAATCCGGCCGGGATCACGCAGCCCGAGGCCGAGCCCGTCAGGTCACCGAACGCCTCCACGGCCTTCACGCCACGCCGGGTCAGGTCCTTCGCCACGTTCTGCACCAGTACGCGCCCCAGCCCGCCGTGCTCGTACTCAGGCTGCACGCGCAGCGCCGTGAGCAGCACTGCATCGGCGCTCACCGGGGCGGTGGGGAAGGCTCCGCCACGCGGCACGGCCGCGGGAGGGGCGTACATGGCGTAGCCCGCCGGCACCCCGTCCACGTAGATGATGCGGCCGCAGGAACCCCACTCCAGCAGCACGCTGGAGACCCAAGCTTCCTTCTCCAGTTCGGTCTCGCCGAACTCCTCGGCCTGCTCCCGGACGTGCGGCGCCAACTCCCAGAAAACGCATCGGCGACACCGCTGGGGCAGGTGGTCGAGGTTGTCCAGCGTGACGCCGACGACGCGTCGCGACACCTGACCTCCTGGAAACCCGCACGAACCCGCGCACATCCGGCGGGAATGTCGCCAGGATAAGCCGCCGCAGGCCGCGACCGGAAGCGCCAGCGCTCACCGTCAGCACCCCAATGGGGTGAGATGGGTTACCGCCCAGTCGGTTTGGTGCCGGTGACCGGCACGACCATCGGCGCCACCCGCAACCCAACCCCGGAGCCATCTGAACAACCGCCGCCGCGACGCCCGGCGCAGCATGTGCGAGAGCCGCCGCAAGCGGCGCAGCCGCTTAACCCACTCCGCAACTCGCACCGCCGCGGGTTCTCAGACGTCGTCTGGCGAGGACAGCTCCGTGGTCATACGTAAGTCGGGGGATCCCGGAGTCCAGACGGCGGCCGTAACTCCCGCAGGGGGCCGCTACCCGCACCGCCACGCAAAACGAGTTCGGAGAAGGCGAGAGGTGCTGGTTACATGTCGAGGGGGTTGTGGCGATAGGACCTATAGAATCGCCCGATCGTCCCCATGGGACGACCAGAGCGCACAACCGAAACCGGAGCGCGATATGTCGGATCACGGAAGCCAGCCGGCCAAGCCGGAACAGCCCAGCTCGCCCGAGAAGCCCGCACGCAACCTGGACGCGTACCGGGCGCACTACGCCGAGCGGACCGCTGGGATGACCGCCTCCGAGATCCGAGCTCTCTTCGCCGTCGCCAGCCGCCCCGAGGTGGTATCCCTGGCCGGCGGCATGCCGAACCTCGCCGCGCTGCCGCTGGACTCGCTGGCCGCCGAGGTCGCCCGGTTGATCTCCGTCGACGGCCAGGTGGCGCTGCAGTACGGCTCCGCGCACGGCGTTCCGGAGCTGCGCGAGCAGATCTGCGACGTCATGGCGCTGGAGGGGATCTCCGCCCACCCGGACGACGTGATGGTCACCGCGGGCTCCCAGATGGCCCTGGACATGGTCACCCGGATCTTCTGCGACCCGGGCGACGTCATCCTCGCCGAGGGCCCATCCTACGTCGGCGCGCTCGGCTCGTTCGCCGCCTACCAGGCCGAGGTCGTGCACGTCGCGATGGACGACGACGGCCTGCAGCCCGACGCGCTGCGCCAGGCCATCGCCAACGTGAACGCGCAGGGCAAGCGGATCAAGTTCCTCTACACGATCCCGAACTTCCACAACCCGGGCGGCATCACGCTGGCCCTGCCGCGACGCGCCGAGATCCTGGAGATCTGCGCCCAGCACGGCATCCTGGTGGTGGAGGACAACCCGTACGGCCTGCTCGGCTTCGACGGCCAAGCGCTCCCGGCACTGCGCAGCATGGACGCGGACAACGTCGTGTACCTCGGTTCGTTCTCCAAGACCTTCGCCTCGGGCCTGCGGGTCGGCTGGGTGCTGGCGCCGCACGCGATCCGGGAGAAGCTGGTGCTGACCGCGGAGTCGGCCACGCTGTGCCCGCCCACGCTGAACCAGATGATCGTGTCCCGCTACCTGAGCACGCACGACTGGCAGGGGCAGATCAAGATCTTCCAGGAGCAGTACCGCGAGCGTCGCGACGCGATGCTCAGCGCGCTGGAGCAGTACATGCCCCCGGGCTGCACGTGGACGCGCCCGGACGGCGGCTTCTTCGTCTGGCTGACCGTGCCGGAAGGCGTGGACACGAAGGCGATGCTGCCGCGCGCGGTGACCCAGCGCGTCGCGTACGTGTCGGGCACCGGCTTCTACCACGACGGGTTCGGCAGCCGGCAGATGCGGCTGTCGTTCTGCTACCCGACACCGGAACGGATCCGCGAGGGCGTGCGGCGACTGGCCAACACGCTGACCGAGGAGATGGAGCTGGTGCGAACCTTCGGCACGGTGCCCCAGCGCAGCGTCCAAGGCCCGCAGGCTCCGTCGCCCGACACGGCGTAGAGTTTTCGCCGAATCCTGGCAGGAAAAGGGTTCGCTGGCTGATTTGCGCAGGTGGTCCCTCAGCGGAACCTCAGACGCCGTCTCGACTGCGGGATCCCCGACTTGTGCATGACCACGGGGCTGTCCTTGCGAGACGGCGTCTGAGAACCCGCGGGGGTGCCGGTTGCGTGCGTGGCGGCAAGCGGCTTCGCCGCTTGCCCTGCGGTGGGACGGATCTCGCCTGCCAATCCGCGTGATCCGAAACGAGAAAACGGTCCACTGTGCACCAGGAGTCCTCCTGAGCACAGTGGACTACTACTTTCCAGGGGTGTGCTGAGTGTCTGATCGCTGGGTTGCCGTGCTCGCCGGAGGGCTGTCGCACGAGCGCGAGGTGTCGTTGCGCTCCGGGCGCCGATTGTCCGCCGCGCTGCGCTCGGTCGGCTTGACCGTGGCGGAGTGGGATGCGGACGCCCGGCTGCTGTCCCGCATCGAGCAGGAGCGCCCCGATGCGGTCGTGGTCGCCCTCCACGGCGGGGAAGGGGAGAACGGCGCGGTTCAGGCCGTGCTGGACATGATCGGCGTCCCGTACGTCGGCACCGGCCCGCACGCGTGCCGCAGGGCGTGGGACAAACCCACCGCCAAGGCCGAGCTGGCGCGCGCCGGACTGGCCACCCCGGACTGGGTCGCGCTGCCGCACGCCACCTTCCGCGAGCTCGGCGCGCAGGCGGTGCTGGATGCGCTCGTGGCGAAGCTCGGGCTGCCGTTGATGCTCAAGCCGGACCAGGGCGGGTCGGCGCTGGGCGCGCACGTCGTGCGCGCCGCCGCTGAACTCCCGTCGGCGATGGTGGGCGCGCTGTCCTACGGGGACGCGGTGCTCGTCGAGCAGTTCGTGGAGGGCACCGAGGTGGCGATCACCGTCATCGACGGGCCGGACGGTCCGGAGGCGCTGCCCGCGGTGCAGATCGAACCGGCGGACGGGGTTTACGACTACACCGCCCGATACACCGCCGGGCTCACGAGCTACCGCGCACCCGCCGAGGTCTCGCCGGAGGCCGCCGCCGCTGCGGGCGAGTTGGCGATCGCCGCGCACCGACTGCTCGGGCTCCGCGACGTCTCCCGAACCGACGCGATCATCGACCGCAACGAGACGCCGCACTTCCTCGAAGTCAACGTGTCGCCCGGACTGACTGAGACCTCTCTGCTGCCGATGGCGGTCGAGGCCGCCGACCGGTCGCTGGGGGAGGTCTTCGCGACTCTCGTAGAGCGGGCGATCGCGCGATCGCAATGATCCGCCGTTTCACGTGAAACAAGAGGGCCGGTCTCCGATGAGACCGGCCCACTTGTTTTGGTCACCAATAGTGATTTTCAATCACTCAAAGTCATCGTCACCGTGACGAAAGACCCCGGTGTCATTGATCGTCGAGTCCGCGGGCACGTTCACCCAAGATCAACTCCGTGACCCGTTCAAGATCGTCCACGGACCCGAACTCGACGACGATCCGCCCCTTGCGCTTGCCGCGCTCCACCTTGACCCTCGTGTCGAAGTGGTTGGACAGCCGATCGGCCAGCCGCTCGAAGCCAGGGGCCTGGATCGGCTTCTTCGCCGCCGGCTTCTCCTTCGCGGGCGCTGCCGACTTCTGGAGCGTCACCGCTTCCTCCGTCGCGCGGACCGACATGCCCTCCGCGACGATCCGCTTCGCGAGGTCCTCCTGGGCTCCGGCGTCCTCCAGGCTGAGCAGAGCGCGGGCGTGCCCGGCCGAGAGGACCCCGGCCGCCACCCGGCGCTGCACCGCCATCGGCAGCCGCAGCAGACGGATGGTGTTCGAGATGACCGGGCGGCTGCGGCCGATCCGGTCGGCCAGCTCGTCGTGCGTCACGCCGAACTCCTCCAGCAGCTGCTGGTAGGCCGATGCCTCTTCGAGCGGGTTGAGCTGAACCCGGTGGATGTTCTCCAGCAGCGCGTCGCGGAGCAGCTCGTCGTCCTGCGTCTTGCGGACGATGGCCGGGATGAACTCCAGCCCGGCCAGCTGCGAGGCGCGCCACCGGCGCTCGCCCATGATCAGCTCGAACTGATCGGCTTCGAGCTCGCGGACCACGATGGGCTGCATCAGGCCGAACTCGCGGATGGAGTGCTGCAGCTCCTGCAGCGCCTCCTCGTCGAAGACCTGACGCGGCTGCTTGGGGTTCGGCGTGATCGAGGAGATGGCGATCTCGCGGTAGACCGCACCGGCCACGGTGCCGCCGGTTTCACGTGAAACCGGCTCCTCCGCCTGCTCGGTGCTCGGCGCACCGCGGAGCACCGGACTGCGCAGCGCGGCGCCGTCGGCTCCCACTGGGGGAGCGCCGGCCGGGGGACCGCTGGGGATCAGCGCGGCGATGCCACGGCCGAGACCGCCTCGACGCTCGGTCATGCTGTCTTCCTCTCGGCCCCCCGCTCGGCGATCTCCCGAGCGGCGTCCAGGTAGCTCATCGACCCGCGCGAGCCCGGGTCGTACGTCAGCACTGTCTGGCCGAAGCCGGGCGCCTCGGAGATCTTCACGCTGCGCGGGATGACCGTCCGCAGCGCCAGCTCGCCGAAGTGCCCGCGCACCTCGGCGGTCACCTGATCCGCCAGCTTGGTGCGCCCGTCGTACATCGTCAGCAGGATCGTCGAGACCCACAGCGCCGGGTTCAGGTGCGCCTGCACCAGCTCGATGTTGCGGAGCAGTTGCCCCAGGCCCTCCAGCGCGTAGTACTCGCACTGGATCGGGATCAGCACCTCGTGCGCGGCGACCATCGCGTTCACCGTGAGCAGGCCCAGCGACGGCGGGCAGTCGATGAAGACGTAGTCGGGCGCGAGCTGCTCCACCGCATCGGAGCTCAGCGCCTCCTTCAGACGGCCCTCGCGCGCCACCATGGTGACGAGCTCGATCTCCGAGCCCGCTAGGTCGATCGTCGCCGGCACGCACCACAGGTTCTTCGACTGGGTGCTCTGCGCCGCCGCGTCGGCGATGTTGATTTCGCCGAGCAGCACCTCGTACACCGACGGCACGCCGGAGCGGTGTTCGACGCCCAGCGCGGTGCTCGCGTTGCCCTGCGGGTCGAGGTCGATGACCAACACCTTGAGCCCGTGCAGCGCGAGCCCGGCGGCGAGGTTCACCGTGCTCGTCGTCTTGCCGACGCCGCCCTTCTGGTTCGCCACGGTGATGATCCGCCGGCGGCTGGGGCGGGGGAGTTCCAGGGCCTCCGGGTGCAGCACCCGGGTCGCCCGCTGGGCCTCCTCCATGATCGGCGTCCAGCCGATGTCGTCCCTGCCGAAGCTGCTCATCGACGGGTCGCTACCCGGCCCGGAAGGAAACCGCAGCCCGCCCATTGCACGCCCCTTCGTTTCACGTGAAACACGACCCGCTCCGTTTGACTCCGGATTCACCGTCCACGATCCTTTCTCGTTCGACGTGCACCGTCACGACGCCGACCGGACGCATTTCGGGCCGCCGAGACCCGCTCCACCACGACGACGGTCGTCGGCACTTCGAGAACGCCGACGCCGCACGAAACCACCTCGCCGGGGCCGCCACCGACCGCGGCGATCGCCGCGGCGTCCCGTTCGAGTTCCTCCGCCGCGCTCTCGCCCTTCATGGCGAGCAGCCGGCCGCCCGTCCGCAGCAGCGGGACGCACCACTTCGCGAGCCGTTCCATCGGTGCCACGGCGCGCGCGGTCACGGCGTCCTGATCGGCCAGCCGTTCGCGCACCGGACCCTCCTCGGCACGTCCGCGCACCACCTCGACGGTGAGCGCCAACTCGGTGATGACTTCCTGCAACCACGTCACCCGTCGAGCCATCGGCTCCAACAGGGTCAGGCTGAGATCCGGGCGGGCGATCGCCAACGGGATGCCCGGCAGCCCCGCCCCAGAGCCTACGTCCAACACCCGGCAATTCGGTGGCAGCAACTCCGCAATGACCGCAGAGTTCAACAAATGTCTTTCCCAGAGCCGGTCCAACTCGCGCGGACCAATCAATCCGCGGCGGATCCCGTGCTCCTGGAGCAGGTCGTAGAACCGTTCGGCCAACGCCACTCGCTCACCGAACACGACCTGCGCCGCCGCCGGCACACCTTCGGTCAAAGCATTCACCCCGATGTTTCACGTGGAACCAGGTGTCTGACCTAAGCCTGCCGGATTGCGCTCCGCAGCCAAGCATCAACCCACGTTTCACGTGAAACCCACCGCTTCGGGCTCGCAGGCCTGCGGGGAAGGATGCGCTTTCGGCGATGTTTCACGTGGAACACGGCCCAAACACACCGGTGCTCCTGCCGCATCGGACAGGAGCACCGGCTCAAGATATTCAGTTCAACCAACCGCGACTGCGAAGCTCAACTCGCACCGCCACGCAGAACGAGCCGTCTGTTCTCCTAGCTCTTGAAGACGACGACCTTGCGGTTGGGCTCTTCGCCTTCGCTCTCGCTGTGGACACCGTCGACGGCCGCGACCGCGTCGTGGATGATCTTCCGCTCGAACGGGGTCATCGGGCGCAGTCGCGCCTCCTTGCCGCTCTCCAGCACGCCCTCGGCGGTCGACCGCCCGAGCTCCGTCAGCTCCTGCCGACGGCCCGCCCGCCAGCCGGCGACGTCCAGCATCAGCCGGCTGCGGACACCGGTCTCCTGCTGCACCGCGAGCCGAGTCAGCTCCTGCAGCGACTCCAGCACCTGACCGCGGGTGCCGACCAGCTTCTCCAGGTCTTCGCCGCCGTCGATGCTCACCACCGCACGGCCGGCCTCCACGTCGAGGTCGATGTCCCCGTCGTAGTCCAGCAGGTCGAGCAGCCTCTCGAGGTAGTCACCCGCGATGTCGCCCTCCTGCACCAGGAGCGCCTCGGTGTTCGACACCTCGGACTTCTCGGCGGTCTCTTCGTTCTGGGGCTCGGCCGCGGACGGGCTCGACTCCTGCACGGTTTCGGACACTGGGTGTCTCCTCTCCAGGGTTCGCGACGAATTCAGCGGGACTCGCCCGGCTTGTCCGCGTCGCGAGAACGGTCTTCGATCACCCCGGGGATCTCACCGGGTTCGTCCTTGGCCACCGGGTCCGCGCTGCGCGTGGTGTCGGTCTCCACCGCGGTGGATTCGACGACCGCGGGCGCGCCGGCCAGCGCAGCCTCCTCGCGGTCGATCCGGCTGTACACCACCCGCTGCTGACCCAGCGTCCAGAAGTTGTTGGCCAGCCAGTAGATCAGAATGGCCAGCGGCAGGAACGGACCACCGATGATCGCGAACATCGGGAAGATCCACAACGTCATCCGGTTCATGATCGCCGTCTGCGGGTTGGCCGCGGCGTCCGCGGTCTGCCGCTGCACGGAGTGGCGCGCGGTGAAGTGCGTGGCGATCGCGGCGGCGATCATCAGCGGCACGCCGACCAGCATCATGTCCCAGCGGTCGGTGCCGAACGTCGCGAGCACCTCGGGGGCCTGGCTGATGGTGTTCGACAGCTTGGCGCCGAACAGGTCGGCCGCCACGAACGAGGCGACGTCGTCGGCGTTGAAGATGAAGTTCGAGGGCGCGCCCGGCTTGAACCCGCTGAGCACGTGGAAGAGCCCGATGAACACCGGGACCTGGACCAGGACCGGCAGGCAACCGCTGATCGGGTTGAAGCCCTGCTCGGCCTGCAGCTTCTGCATCTCGGCGGCCAGCTTCTGCCGGTCGTCGCCGTACTTGGCCTGCAGCTCGCGGATCTGCGGCGCGAACTCCTGCATCTTCTTCATCGACCGCACCTGGTGCACGAACGGCTTGAACAGCAGTGCGCGCAGCGTGAAGACCAGGAAAATGACCGCCAGTGCCCAGGCGTAGCCGCTGGCCGGATCCAGCACGAAGCCGAACACCTTGTGCCAGAACCACAGGATGGCCGACACCGGGTAGTAGATGAAGTCCAGCACGCGGGCTACTCCTCGGCAGGTTTCTCGGGTACGCGGCCACCCGCCGCGGACCGCTCA
This sequence comes from Saccharopolyspora sp. NPDC045941, assembly GCF_056431445.1. Classification (NCBI taxonomy): domain Bacteria; kingdom Bacillati; phylum Actinomycetota; class Actinomycetes; order Pseudonocardiales; family Pseudonocardiaceae; genus Saccharopolyspora; species Saccharopolyspora sp. NPDC045941. The sequence continues at coordinate 68,737 of NZ_JBWKKU010000024.1, read as the reverse complement.
CGGGGCGGTGGGACCGGGTCCAGGCCTCCAGGGTGCCAGGGGCCGCAGCGCAGCAACCTGCGCAACGTCAACCAGCCGCCGCGGAACAGGCCGTGCACGGTGAGCGCCTCGACCGCGTAGGTGCTGCAGCTCGGGTAGAACCGGCACGAAGGCGGCAGCAGTGGCGAGATCACCTTGCGGTAGACGTGCACCGGACCGAGCAGCACCCAGGCGAGCGGGCTCGGGCGCCGAGCGGGGGCGCGGAGCCTGTCGTCCTGCTGCTCGTCCGGAGCCATCACCTGGAACCTGTCGCCGGAACATCGGGGGCGATGACGCGGAGCTTGCGCAGTGCCGCGTCGAGGTCCGCACCGAGTTCACGGCTGGACGCACCTGCAGCCGGTGGCAGGGCGCGGACCACCACCAGTGTGCCAGCGGGAAACGCGGGCAGGAGGTCGCGCATCAGGTGCCGGAGGCGGCGGGTGACCCGATGCCGGATCACCGCGGTGCCCACGGCCTTGCTCACGACAAAACCCACCCGGGTCGTGATATCCGATTTCCGGGTGGGTGCCGTATTCGCCTCGGCTTCCGGTAAGGCCTCGCCGGTGCGATGCGGGCCGAGGTCCCGTGCCTGGTCCGCGCGCAGAACGTGGACCACCAAGCGGGACCGACCGGCCCGACGACCACGACGGACCACCAGGCGGAACTCCTGGTTCTTGGTCAGCCGGGCTGCCGCGGGAAGCACGGCCGGACGCGATCAGGCAGTCAGCTGCGCGCGACCCCGGCGACGGCGCGAGGCCACGATGGCCCGGCCGGCCCGAGTGCGCATGCGCAGCCGGAACCCGTGCTTCCTGGCACGGCGGCGGTTGTTCGGCTGGAAAGTGCGCTTGCCCTTGCTCACGGTCGGATCTCCCGGTTACTACAGGCACCGATGGCCACGGTGAACCACGGTTCGGTCAAGGTGTCCCTGCCTCGCGAGCCGCAGTCGCCGGACGTGCGGCGATCGGCAACACCGAGCGGTGCACGGCGCCGGAATCTCGGCGCAGCGACATGCCCGCTCAGGAAGCGGGGGACTGTACGAGGGTACGCACTGGCGGCGAGGGGCGCTTAACCGGGGTCGTCATGTGGAAGCGACAGCCCGCGCGCGACGGTCCACAGGCTGCCACATCGCGATCTTCCTGGCGTCTCCGGGACTCGCTTGTAAGCGTGGCGTGACCTTGTTAGCGTGCCCCCCTGCGATTCGCGGACCGGTGGGTGGGAGCACCGGACTCTGTGGGGATGCCCTGACCTGGATCGCAGCGGTACGACGGCCCCAGGGGGGATCACCGGACCGGCCTGCCGTACCTTCATACACAAGTTGTGGACAACTCTGTGGACACCTGCTCGAACAGGTGTCCACAGGAGTCTGGCCCCATCGTCCCGTGACACCGAACGCGCCCGAGCATCGTGGGGGCCAGGCCCCGGGACCGCACCGGGGGCTGCGCGAGCGAGGGGAGGGGAGCAAGGCGGTGTCCGACCACCAATCCGATCTCGGTCGAGTTTGGGAAGAGGTGGTGCAGGAGCTGTCCTCCGGCACCCTCTCACCACAGCAGCGCGCCTGGATGCGGGTGACCCGGCCAATCGGGCTGCTGGACGGTACGGCACTACTCGCCGCGCCCAGTGATTTCGCCAAGGAAGCCATCGAGCGCGCGCTGCGCGATCCGATCACCGACGCGCTGTCGCGCCGCCTCGGCCGCGCCGTGTCGCTCGCGGTGAAGGTGGACACCGCGGTTCCCGCGCCCACCCGCCCGGTCGCGGCGCCCGCGCCGGCCGACTCCTGGTCCGGCCGCGCCACACCGCCCGGCGCCGATCAGCCCACGCCCGGTTACGTCCCCGCGACGGGCTTCGGCCGGGGCACCGACACGTTCGGCCACACCGCGCACACCGGCTCGATCCCGCCCGTCGTCGAAGGGCGGCACGCCGCGCCGGACCCGAAACCCGAGATCGACTTCCCGACCGCCGAGTTCAAGTGGCCGGGCGGCGACGTCCCGCAGCCGCTGGAGGCCGACGAGGCGGATGCCGAGCCGGAGAGCGCGCCCGAGCCGGAAGCCGAGGAGAACGGCAACGAGATCTGGCCGACCTTCGGCCGGGGCGAGCCGCCGCAGGGCCAGCCGTTCACCGCGCCGAAGCACGCGCCGCCGACCTCGCAGACCAGGCTGAACGCGAAGTACACCTTCGACACGTTCGTCATCGGGTCCTCGAACCGTTTCGCGCACGCTGCCGCCGTCGCCGCGGCGGAAGCGCCGGCCCGCGCATACAACCCGCTGTTCATCTGGGGCGAGTCCGGGCTCGGCAAGACGCACCTGCTGCACGCGGTCGGGCACTACACCCAGCGGTTGTTCCCCGGGATGCGCGTCCGCTACGTGTCCACCGAGGAATTCACCAACGACTTCATCAACTCGCTGCGCGACGACCGGCAGGTGGCGTTCCAGCGCCGGTACCGCGACGTCGACGTGCTGCTGGTGGACGACATCCAGTTCCTGGAGGGCAAGGAAGGCACCCAGGAGGAGTTCTTCCACACCTTCAACACCCTGCACAACTCGAACAAGCAGATCGTGGTGTCCTCGGACCGGCCGCCGAAGGGGCTGCGGACCCTGGAGGACCGCCTGCGCACCCGGTTCGAGTGGGGCCTGATCACCGACATCCAGCCGCCCGAGCTGGAGACGCGGATCGCGATCCTGCGCAAGAAGGCCGCCCAGGACCGGATGAACGCGCCGGCCGACGTGCTGGAGTTCATCGCGTCCCGGATCGAGCGCAACATCCGCGAGCTGGAGGGCGCGCTGATCCGGGTCACGGCGTTCGCGTCGCTGAACCGGCAGCCGGTCGACCTGCAGCTGGCCGAGATCGTGCTGCGCGACCTGATCCCGGACTCGCAGACCCCGGAGATCACGGCGCCGACGATCATGGCCGTGACCGCGGACTACTTCAGCGTGACCATCGACGACCTGTGCGGCCCGGGCAAGACCAAGGCGCTGGCGCAGGCCAGGCAGATCGCGATGTACCTGTGCCGGGAGCTAACCGACTCGTCGCTGCCGAAGATCGGCCAGTACTTCGGCGGCCGCGACCACACCACGGTGATGTACGCGGACAAGAAGATCCGCAAGGAGATGGCGGAGCGGCGCCGCGTGTACGAGCACGTCCAGGAGCTCACCGCCCGCATCAAGCAACAGTCCCGCTGACGAGCCCATTTCCAGGCTCGTCTTGCGTAGCGGTGCGGGTAGCGGCCCCCCTGCGGGATTTACTGCGGCCTTCTCGACTCGGATCCCCGACTTACGCATGACCAATACGCGGCATCGGGACTGTCCTCGCTGGGAGAACCCCGGAGGGGTGGGCACCGTGAACCCGCGGCGGTGCGAGTTGCGTAGGTGGGCTAAGCGGCTTCGCCGCTTGCGGCAGCTCCGCGCGTACGACGTTGAGCGTCGCGGAGGCGGTTGTGCTTGAGGAAAAGAAGTAACGGCGGCGGCTTGGCCTAGCGCCTCGGCTTTTGCCCAGGTCAGAGAGGCTGACCCGCTCAGATGCCCTGTGCCGGGCTATCTCGGGGCTCCCGGTGTGATTCCTTCGGCCCACGCGGCGAATCTTTCTGCCCACCCACCCCGCCGCGAGCCACCCCCGTCAGCAGAAAGCTCTCCGGTCGAGCGCGTAGGGCATCGGTCCGGCGAGTCGTCGCCGAGTCCGCAGCGAGACGCCGTCCGGGCGTGGATGGCAGCCGCGCCCCTCCGATCGCTTCGGGATTCGGGGGGTATCTCCGGGGTCCACCGGGCGCGGCGAGAGGTTTCTGTTGGTCCGCCCGGCCCGGATCAGACCGCTCTGACAGAAAACTTCGGGGCTCGCGTCGGGCTCCGGAGGCCGCTAAACGCGCGATTCGAGCCGTCGCCGGCCGCGCCGGGACAGCAAATCACCACGTTCCGAGGTCGATCAAGCGCGCTCCGCAGTTGTGGAAGGAGTTGGCGCGCCGAACTTTTCTGGGGACCAGGATGGTCTTCGCCTCACCCCTCCGGCAAAAAAGTCCACCGGAGCGCTGGCTGTCCACAGATTTTCCATCCCCAGGCCTGACCTGGAGTTTTCCCCAATCCATCCACAAGCTGTGCACAAGTTGAAGCGGTCTGCCCACAGAGCGGAGCCGGGTTGACCACAACGCTCTCACAGCTTTGCCCACAGCCCGATCGGTGGAGGGGCCCAAAACCGGCAGGGGATGGGTACAACTGGGTCGACAGCTGTGGATGGAACTGTGGACAACTGGGGATGGTTGTGGACTGATTGAGATGGGGCAGAAGTTGTCCACCACCCGGTTGCCGTAGTCCCCGGTTACATCCCGTGCTCATCCACACCCGACCACGCCACCCGACCAGCCCAAACGCCACTTGTCCCCACAACTCACAGCCCTTACTACTACTGCTCTCATTTCTTCTCTTTGAAGAAAAAAGAAAAAGAGAAGAAGGCTCGGTGGATAAGTGGACAACTCGGCCCGGACCGCCAGGACGGCCTGACGAACTGCTCGGACCCGGATGCGGAGATCGCGTCGCACGCTCTACGGTGGAACTCCCGCGGAGACCGCCGGCGTGAACTCCGGATCGAGCTCGGGCCGAACTTCGCGTGCACGGCGCTCGTGGGGGATCGCTTCGCCCTCATTGCGGGGACACGAGGCACAACGACCCGATGAGCTGCTTCGCTCCAGCTCGACACACAGTTCTCGGCAGCCGAGCCACGGCTGGAACCGAAAGGACACCCATGAAGATCCGCGTGGAACGTGACGGTCTCGCCGACGCCGTCGCCTGGGTCGCGCGCAGCCTGCCGTCGCGGCCACCGGTTCCGGTGCTGGGCGGAGTGCTGCTCGACGCGAGTTCCGGAGAGGCGCTGACCATCTCCGGGTTCGACTACGAGGTCTCGGCCCAGGTCACCATCGACGCCGCGATCGACAACAGCGGGCGGACCCTCGTTTCCGGGCGGCTGCTGGCGGACATCACCAAGGCGCTCCCGGCCCGCCCGGTGGAGCTCACCGTCGACGGCTCCCGCGTCACCATCACCTGCGGCAGCTCCCGGTTCAGCCTGCCGACCATGCCGGTCGAGGACTACCCGGAACTGCCCGCGATGCCCGAGCACGCCGGTTCCGTCCCGGGCGATCTGTTCAGCGAGGCCGTCGGCCAGGTCGCGGTGGCGGCCGGCAAGGACGACACGCTGCCGATGCTCACCGGCATCCGGATGGAGATCAACAACGACAAGCTGACCATGGTCGCCACCGACCGGTTCCGCTTGGCGATGCGCGAGATCACCTGGGAGCCGGGCACCTCGATGGACGACACCGCGGTGCTCGTCCCGGCCAAGACGCTCGCCGACTCCGCGAAGACGCTGGGCGCCGGCGGCAGCAAGGTGGAGATCTCGCTGGCTTCCGGCGACGGCCTGCTCGGGCTGTCCGGGACCGCGCGCCGCAACACCACCCGGTTGCTCGACGCCGAGTTCCCGAAGTACCGCCAGCTGCTGCCCGCCGAGAGCGCGGTGACCGCCAACGTCGACGTCGCCCCGCTGGTCGAGGCGATCAAGCGCGTGTCGCTGGTCGCCGAGCGCGGCACCCAGGTGCGCCTGGAGTTCTCCGACCGGGTGCTGCGGCTGACCGCCGGCGGCGACGACGAGGGCAGCGCCGAGGAAGAGCTCGCGATCGAGCTCTCCGGTGAGCCGCTGACCATCGCGTTCAACCCGGCCTACCTGCTCGACGGCCTGGGCGCGATGAAGACCGAACGCGCCCAGCTGCAGTTCACCACCGCCAACCGCCCCGCGCTGGTCAAGCCGGTCGGCGAGGATGGCGAAGTGGCGGAGGGCTACCTCTACCTCCTGATGCCGGTCCGCCTCCCGGGCTGATCTGGGTCACATCCGGCGCACTGCCCGGCCGGAGCCGCGGCTGTCGATGGCTAGGCTCCGGTCGGATCGATTCAGCTGGTGAAGGTCCTCACCCCGCGGCCGGCCATCCGCGCCGACCAACCAGTCGATACACAGCTCGCAGAGGGAGATCCGGTGCAACTCGGACTTGTCGGTCTCGGCCGAATGGGTTTCAACATGCGTGAGCGGCTGCGCGCCGCCGGTCACGACGTCGTCGGTTACGACCGCAACCCGGACGTCAGCGATGTCGCGTCGATCGCGGAGCTGGTGCAGAAGCTGGCCGGCCCGCGGATCGTCTGGATCATGGTGCCGCACGGCGACCCGACCCGTCAGACGGTCGAGGAGCTGGCCGGGTTGCTGTCCGCCGGTGACCTGGTGATCGAGGGCGGCAACTCGAAGTTCACCGACGACCAGGCCAACGCGGCGCTGCTCGCCGAGCACGGCATCAAGTACCTCGACGTCGGGGTTTCCGGTGGGGTGTGGGGCGCCAAGAACGGCTACGGCCTGATGGCCGGTGGCGACGCCGAGGACGTCGAGCGCGCCATGCCGATCTTCGACGCGCTGCGCCCGGAAGGGCCGCGCGAGGAGGGCTTCGCGCACGCCGGCCCGGTGGGTGCCGGGCACTACGCGAAGATGGTGCACAACGGCATCGAGTACGGCCTGATGCAGGCCTACGCCGAGGGCTTCGAGCTGCTGTCCGCGTCGGGTGTGGTCACCAACGTGCCGGAGACGATCAAGGCGTGGAGCCGCGGCACCGTGGTCCGCTCCTGGCTGCTGGACCTGCTGGTCCGGGCGCTGGAGGAGGACCCGGAGCTGGCCGAGCTGCGCGGCTACGTCAGCGACTCCGGCGAGGGCCGGTGGACGGTCGAGGAGTCGATCAACAACGCCGTGCCCACCCCGGTGATCACCGCCTCGCTGTTCGCGCGGTTCGCCTCGCGGCAGGAGGACTCGCCGGCGATGAAGGCGGTCGCGGCGCTGCGCAACCAGTTCGGCGGCCACGCCGTGCAGAAGACCGAGGACTGATCGCGGCCTTCGCGGACCGGGTCGATTTGTCGACAAATCACCCCACCCGCGAAGGGGTGCACGTCGTCAGATCGCCTTGTCGACAAATCGCCAGATGCAGGTCGACGGCCGCTCGGCGCCGTTATTCCGGTGCGAACGTCCCGTTCGCCCGCGCCGGACCACCTGCCGGCTCGGTGTGAACGGACCGTTGACCTCGTAGAACGTGGCGAACAGGCCGTTCGCTCCACCTCACCGACCGACCGGGCAGCAGGGCTCCGGCCGGCGCGGGCCGACCTCTAAGTTGGATCGTCGTGTACGTCCGTCATCTGCAAGTGACCGACTTCCGGTCCTGGCCGCACGCCGACCTGGCCCTGGAGCCGGGCGTCACCGTGCTGGTCGGGTCCAACGGACAGGGCAAGACGAACCTGGTCGAGGCGATCGGGTACGTCGCGACCCTCGGCTCGCACCGCGTCGCCACCGATGCGCCGCTGGTCCGCGACGGCGCGGCCCGCGCGGTGGTGCGGGCCGCCGTGGTCAACAGCGGGCGTGAGCTGCTGGTCGAGATGGAGATCACGCCGGGCAAGGCCAACCGCGCGCGGATCAACCGCGGCGCCGTCGCGAAGCCGCGCGACGTGCTCGGCATCCTGCGCACCGTGCTGTTCGCGCCGGAGGACCTCTCGATCGTCCGCGGCGACCCGGGCGAGCGCCGCCGGTTCATGGACGACCTGCTGGTCTCGCGGTCGCCCCGGTACGCGGGCGTTCGCGCCGACTACGACCGGGTGCTCAAGCAGCGCAGCGCCCTGCTGAAGTCCGCGGGAGCGACGCGGCGGGGCGGCGGTTCGGCGGACGTGCGGACGCTGGAGGTCTGGGACGGTCACCTGGCCCGCTGCGGCGCCGAGCTGCTGGCCGGCCGGCTCGACCTGGTCGCCGCCATCGCACCGCACGTGACCAGCGCATATGCCAACGTCGCCGCCACCGACGAGGCCACCTTGCCGTCCGGTCGGGTGGCCGACGTCCGCTACCGCAGCAGCCTCGGCGAGTCGCTTCCCGCCGGTTACGGCGTGCCGCTGGGCAAGGCCGCCGACCCGGCCGAACTGGAATCGGCCCTGCTCGCCGAACTGGAGCGGGTCCGGCCGCAGGAGATCGAGCGCGGCGTGTCGTTGGTCGGGCCGCATCGCGACGACCTGGAACTGCTGCTCGCCGACCTGCCCGCGAAGGGATACGCCAGCCATGGAGAATCTTGGTCCTTCGTACTGGCGTTGCGGCTGGCTTCCTACCACCTGCTCACCGAAGATGGCGCGGAGCCGGTGTTGATCCTGGACGACGTCTTCGCCGAGCTCGACCGCCGCCGCCGGGCCCGGCTGGCCGACCTGGTCGCCGGCGCCGAGCAGGTGCTGGTGACCGCGGCGGTGGCGGAGGACGTGCCGCCGGAGCTCATCGGCGCCCGATTCGACGTCCGCGAAGGCGAGGTGCGACGTGTCGAGTAAACGTTCGCGGTCGTCAAGTACACGCAGAGTGACCGCAGAGGCGGGAAAAGTCGTCGATCTGCCCACATCTGGGGATAACTCTGTGGATGGTGTGGATAACCCGGCGGCGTCAACACAGGTCCCGGTCGGGTCCGATGGCGCCGCGCTGTCCGGGCCGGACCTCGCCCGGGCCGCCCTGCAGGCCGCCCGCGAGCAGTCCGCCGCCCGCCGCCGCGACGCCAAGAAGAAGGGTGGTGGCGTCCGGACGCGTCGCCGTCGTGGCTGGTCGGGGCCTCGCCCGGACGACCGCGACCCGCAGCCGCTGGGGCGGCTGGCCGCGCGGATCGCCAGCGAGCGCGGCTGGACCGAGCACCTCTCCGGCGGCCAGGTCTTCGCCCAGTGGGCCACCCTGGTCGGCGGCGACGTCGCCGAGCACACCAAGCCGGTGGCGCTGAAGGACGGCGAGCTCACCGTCCAGGCCCAGTCCACCGCGTGGGCCACCCAGCTGCGACTGCTCCAGCGCCAGATCCTGAAGCGGATCAGCGACGGCGTCGGCCGCGACGTGGTGCGCCGGATCAAGGTGCAGGGCCCGGCCGCCCCCAGCTGGCGACACGGCCCCCGGCACGTTCCCGGACGGGGCCCGCGGGACACCTACGGCTAGTAGCCTCGCGGTGCGCGCCGTCCTCCGGACGCGCGGGCGACCGGCCGATCGCGGCAGAGATCCCCCGGCGGTCGCTCGCGGCTCTCGGATGGTGGATTGATTCGAGTTCTCCGCTCTGTGAGGAAGTCAGGGGTGTCCTTGCCCTACTTCTGTCACGGGGGGCCAGTAGAATCGGAAAAGGGTGTGGCCGATGCCTTCGATCGCCGTGGTCGTCGAGGCGCGCAGGCGCCGGCACGCATCAGGGTGCGGCCCCGACGGACGAGTCGCCCCGAAGTGGTCCGCGGTGCGGTGCGGGGCGTGAACGAACCGGCACCGACCGATCACCCTGCCAGCACAGTCGGCTCAAGGAGAAATCGAGGCCCGTGGCACCGAAGAAGAGCGATTACAACGCTTCATCCATCACCGTTCTTGAGGGCCTTGAGGCCGTCCGCAAGCGTCCCGGCATGTACATCGGTTCCACCGGGGAACGCGGTCTGCACCACCTGATCCAGGAGGTCGTGGACAACTCGGTCGACGAGGCGATGGCCGGGTACGCCACCAGGGTCGAGGTCACCCTCCTCGCCGACGGCGGTGTGCGCGTCGTCGACGACGGCCGTGGCATCCCCGTCGGCATCCACCCGGTGGAGAAGAAGCCGACCCTCGAGGTCGTGCTCACCGTGCTGCACGCGGGCGGCAAGTTCGGCGGCGACTCCTACGCGGTCTCCGGTGGTCTGCACGGCGTCGGCGTGTCGGTCGTCAACGCGCTGTCCACCGGCCTGGAGGCGGAGATCCACCTCGACGGCCACGTGTGGCGCCAGCGCTACAAGGACTCCAAGCCGGTCTCCGACGTCGAGCGCGGTGAGGCCACCGACCGGACCGGCACCACCATCACCTTCTGGGCCGACCCGACGATCTTCGAGACCACCAGGTACAACGCCGAGACGGTGGCCCGCCGCCTGCAGGAGATGGCCTTCCTGAACAAGGGCCTGACCATCGTCCTCCGCGACGAGCGCGCCGCCGAGGAAGACGAGTCCGGTGAGGACGCGACCGGCACCGCCGCGCGCGCCACCGAGCGCACCTTCCACTACCCGGGCGGCCTGGAGGACTTCGTCCGGCACATCAACGCCACCAAGGAGCCGATCCACAAGAAGGTGGTGTCCTTCAACGCGTCCGGCAGCGGCTCCGAGCTGGAGATCGCGATGCAGTGGAACTCCGGCTACAACCAGTCGGTCTACACCTTCGCGAACACCATCAACACCCACGAGGGCGGCACCCACGAGGAGGGCTTCCGGTCGGCGCTGACCCGCGTGGTCAACAGCTACGCCAAGGAGAAGAAGCTCCTCAAGGAGAAGGACGGCAGCCTCACCGGCGACGACGTCCGCGAGGGTCTCGCCGCGATCGTCTCGGTGAAGGTCCGCGAGCCGCAGTTCGAGGGCCAGACCAAGACCAAGCTGGGCAACACCGAGGTCAAGTCGTTCGTGCAGACCACCGCCTTCGAGTGGCTCACGGACTGGTTCGAGCGCAACCCCGCCGAGGCCAAGGTGATCGTCAACAAGGCGGTGTCCTCGGCGCAGGCGCGGATGGCCGCGCGCAAGGCCAAGGAGCTGGTGCGGCGCAAGAGCGCGATGGACATCGGCGGCCTGCCGGGCAAGCTGAAGGACTGCCAGTCCAACAACCCGGAGGAGTGCGAGCTCTACATCGTGGAGGGCGACTCCGCGGGCGGCTCCGCGAAGGAGGGCCGCGAGTCGCGCTTCCAGGCGATCCTGCCGCTGCGCGGCAAGATCATCAACGTGGAGAAGTCGCGGATCGACAAGGTCCTCAAGAACAACGAGGTCCAGGCGATCATCACCGCGCTGGGCACCGGCATCCACGACGAGTTCGACCTGTCCAAGCTGCGGTACCACAAGATCGTGCTGATGGCCGACGCCGACGTCGACGGCCAGCACATCCGCACCCTGCTGCTGACGCTGCTGTTCCGCTTCATGCGCCCGCTGATCGAGAACGGCCACGTGTTCCTCGCGCAGCCGCCGCTGTACAAGATCAAGTGGCCGCGCTCGGAGCCGGAGTACGCCTACAGCGACAAGGAGCGCAACGCGTTGCTGGAGCAGGGCGCCGCCGCGGGCCGCAAGCTGCCCAAGGACGACGGCATCCAGCGTTACAAGGGTCTCGGCGAGATGAACGCCGACGAGCTGTGGGAAACCACCATGAACCCGGAGACCCGGCTGCTGCTGCAGGTCTCGCTGGACGACGCGGCGACCGCGGACGAGCTGTTCAGCGTGCTGATGGGTGAGGACGTCGAGGCCCGGCGCTCGTTCATCACCCGCAACGCCAAGGACGTCCGCTTCCTCGACGTGTGACGCCACGCGCCGCTAAGCCCCCGAACTTCCCGGAAAGCGAAGGACGAGCATGACGGAAATCCTGCCGCCGGAACACGGCCGGATCGAGCCGGTCGACATCCAGCAGGAGATGCAGCGCTCCTACATCGACTACGCGATGAGCGTGATCGTGGCCCGCGCGCTGCCAGACGTGCGCGACGGCCTCAAGCCGGTGCACCGGCGCGTGCTGTACGCGATGTACGACTCGGGCTTCCGCCCGGACCGCGGTTACGTGAAGTGCTCCCGCGTCGTCGGCGACGTGATGGGCAACTACCACCCGCACGGCGACTCGGCGATCTACGACACCCTGGTCCGCCTGGCCCAGCCGTGGTCGATGCGCCACCCCCTGATCGACGGCCAGGGCAACTTCGGTTCGCCCGGCAACGACCCGGCCGCGGCGATGCGGTACACCGAGTCGCGGCTGGCCCCGTTGGCGATGCACATGCTCGCCGACATCGAAGAGGACACCGTCGACTTCGCCGACAACTACGACGGCCGCACCCAAGAGCCCACCGTGCTGCCGTCGCGATTCCCGAACCTCCTGGTCAACGGCGGTGGCGGGATCGCGGTCGGCATGGCCACCAACATCCCGCCGCACAACCTGCGCGAGGTCGCCGCCGGCGTCGTCTGGGCGCTGGAGAACCCGGAAGCCGATGACGAGCAGCTGCTCGAAGCGCTGATCGAGCGGATCAAGGGCCCGGACTTCCCGACCCGCGCGCTCATCCTCGGCACCACCGCGATCGCCGACGCGTACCGCACCGGTCGCGGCTCCATCAAGATGCGGGCCGTCGTCGACGTCGAAGAGGACAACAAGGGGCGCACCACGCTGGTCGTCACCGAGCTGCCCTACCAGGTCAACCCGGACAACCTCATCGAGAACATCGCCTCGATGCACCGGGAGGGCAAGCTCACCGGCATCTCCGACATCGCCGACGAGTCCAACAGCCGGCGCGGTATGCGGATCGTGGTCACGCTCAAGCGCGACGCGATCCCGAAGGTCGTGCTGAACAACCTCTACAAGCACACCCAGCTGCAGACCACCTTCGGCGCCAACATGCTGTCCCTGGTCGACGGCGTGCCGCGCACCCTGCGGCTGGACCAGATCATCCGGTACTACGTCAAGCACCAGGTCGAGGTCATCGTCCGGCGCACCAAGTTCCGGCTGAAGAAGGCCGAGGAACGCGCCCACATCCTGCGCGGTCTGGTCAAGGCGCTGGACATGCTGGACGAGGTCATCGCCCTGATCCGCCGGTCGCCCACGGTGGACGACGCGCGCACCGGGCTGATCGAGCTGCTCGACGTCGACGAGATCCAGGCCAACGCGATCCTGGAGATGCAGCTGCGCCGCCTGGCCGCCCTGGAGCGGCAGAAGATCGTCGACCAGTTGGCCGAGATCGAGCGGGAGATCGAGGACCTCAAGGACATCCTCGCCAAGCCGGAGCGGCAGCGGCAGATCATCCGCGACGAGCTCATGGAGATCGTCGACAAGTACGGCGAGGACCGCCGCACGAAGATCATCCCGTTCGAGGGCGAGGTCTCCATGGAGGACCTCATCGCCGACGAGGACGTGGTCGTCACGATCACCCGCACCGGCTACGCCAAGCGGACCCGCACCGACCTGTACCGGGCGCAGAAGCGCGGCGGCAAGGGCGTGCAGGGCGCGCAGCTGAAGCAGGACGACATCGTGTCGCACTTCTTCGTGTGCTCCACGCACGACTGGATCCTGTTCTTCACCAACAAGGGCCGGGTCTACCGGGCGAAGGCCTACGAGCTGCCGGAGGCCAACCGCACCGCGCGCGGCCAGCACGTGGCGAACCTGCTGGCGTTCCAGCCGGACGAGCAGATCGCCCAGGTCATGCAGATCAAGGACTACACCGCGGCGCCGTACCTGGTGCTGGCCACCCGGAACGGGCTGGTGAAGAAGTCCCGCCTGACCGACTTCGACTCCAACCGATCGGGTGGTCTGATCGGCGTCAACCTCAAGGACGACGACGAGCTGGTCGGCGCGGTGCTGTGCTCCGCCGATGACGACCTGCTGCTGGTGTCCGCCGAGGGCCAGTCGATCCGGTTCCACGCCACCGACGAGGCGCTGCGGCCGATGGGCCGGGCCACCTCGGGCGTGCTGGGCATGCGGTTCAACGACGGCGACGAGCTGCTGGCGATGGGCGTGGTCCGGGAGGACCGGTACGTGCTGGTGGCGACCGACGGCGGCTACGCGAAGCGCACCCCGATCGATGACTACCCCGTGCAGGGCCGCGGCGGAAAGGGAGTGCTGACTCTCCAGTACGACAACAAGCGTGGCAGGCTGGTGGGGGCTCTCATCGTCGAGATCGACGACGAGCTCTATGCGATCACCTCGACCGGTGGGGTCATCCGGACCACCGCCAAGGAGGTGCGCAAGGCCGGCAGGCAGACGAAGGGGGTTCGTCTGATGAACCTGGACGAGGGGTCCGCGCTGGTGGCGATCGCGCGCAACGCCGACGAGGCCGCCGACCCGGACGCTGCGGGGCCGGAGCAGCAGCAGTAAAACCGTGGGAGACCACGTCGCACACCGCCGCCGACGATCATCGAAGGATCGCTCGTGACACCTTCCGAGAAGCCGGAGCAGGCTGATCCGCAGCAGGATGCGGACGGGGCTTCGGTCAGCACCCAGACAGCCGACGACAGCACCGGGGGCGAGGGCACCGAGTCCGGCTCGGCCGCCAAACCGGACGCCGAAGGCAACGGGGAGGCCCTGCACGGCACCGAGGCACCGCCACCGTGGCAACGCGCCTCGGCGACCGCGCCGGGCGAGGCCGGTACCCCGGTGGCGGCCACCGCCTCGGGGCCGGACGTCGCCGACACGCAGAGCATCCCGAAGCAGGTGCAGGACCAGGAAACGGTGCGCACCAAGGTGCCGCAGGCCGCGCGGACGACCGTGTCGTTCACCGGCGGCGCCACCGGTGCCGCCGGGGCCGCCCGCACCTCGGCGCGGCGGCCGAGCAGAGGCCCGCGGCGGGCCAGCCTGCAGGTGAAGCGGTTGGACCCGTGGTCGGTGCTGAAGCTCGCCCTGGTGCTCAGCGTCGCGCTGTTCTTCGTGTGGATGATCGCGGTCGCGGTGCTGTACGGCGTGCTCGACGGCATGGGCGTGTGGGACCAGCTCAACGGCACGTTCACCGAGCTGACCCAGCCCGACGACGCGGCCAGCGAGCCGCTGATCAGCGCCGGCCGGGTGTTCGGCGTCGCGTCCATCATCGGCGCGATCAACATCGTGCTGGTGACCGCGCTGGCGACGGTGGCCGCGTTCATCTACAACGTGGCGGCCGACTTCGCCGGCGGCGTCGAGGTCACCCTCTCCGAGCGGGAATGAGCCGCTGACGTGGCGATTCCGGTCCCCGACCGGGATCGCCACGTCCGGGGAGATCCCAACGGGGACCCCCCGTTTCGGGTGCCGGAAGGCGTCCTGTAGTGTTTGAAGCACACCAAGGGCCTATAGCTCAGGCGGTTAGAGCGCTTCGCTGATAACGAAGAGGTCGAAGGTTCAAGTCCTTCTAGGCCCACTGGAATTTTTCCCAGCTCCGAGAACTGCTCGGGCTGACGCCGTGCTAGGAGGCGACCGGAAGTGAAGAAGCTGCTCGCACTCGCCGCAGTTGCTGGAGTCGTGCTGTTCGTCATCCGGCGCAACCGGGCCGCCAAGGCTGAGGCCGACCTGTGGCGCGAAGCCACCGCCGAGGCCTGATCGCTTCTCCGGGCGCTTGAGCCGGCCGTTGAGCCGGCAGCCATCGCGCGTCACCGGTCAGCAGACCTGAGTGGGGCTGCGATAGCCGGGGACGTAGCTCAATTGGCAGAGCACCGCCTTTGCAAGGCGGGGGTTAGGGGTTCGATTCCCCTCGTCTCCACGCGTTAGTTCGGTGGAGTGTGCCCACGGAAAGCGTGGGCCTTTACTACCGCGTCATTATTTCGCGGGGGCCGAGCCCCCGCAGACCCCCACGGTGTGGGGGTCTTTTTTTGTCTGCTCCTCACCCTGAGAGCGTTCCCGGCCTGCTCACGGCCCAGCCTTTTCGTGGGTTTTCTCCAGCCTTCGGCTGTCGGCGTGCTCGGCGGCTTCTTACCGTTCGGGGCGTTCGGCTTTGTTCCGCCTCTGCTTGTGGGGTAGCGCCTGTTCGTCCTGTTGCGGGCTTTTGGTCAGCCTTCGGCTGTGTTTGGGTATTGGCAGCCTTCGGCTGTCCGTGCCTTTTCTGGTTGCTGGTCCGCCTTCGGCTGTGTTGTTCTTGTTGTCAGCCTTCGGCTGTGATGGCTTTTGCGGCCTTGGCTGTGACAGCTCGTGCTCGTGCCGGTTCCGTGTTGGTCGGCTTGGCTCTGGTTCGGCTGCTGGTGTCTCGGGCATTGGTGGCTTCGTCTTCTCCGGGGCTGCTCCCCGCCTCCGCCTCCGCCTCGGCGTCCGCCTTCGCCTTCGGCTTGTTCTTCCGCTTGGCTTGGTTGTCCTCTTTGGACATTTGGTTTCGTTGGTCTTGGTTTCGTTGCGGGTTTGGTCCTGGTTTCGTGGTGGTTTGGTTTTCGGGGTCGTTACCTGGGGATTCGTCATCCTTCCTGGTTCGGGGGCCGAGTGACGGTTTTGCTTCGATTCCGTCCAGTGGAAGTCCCTGTGATTGGTCGGGCCTCTGCGCCGGGGAGCATTCGCGCATTCCGGTTCTGCGACGGTGCAGTGGAGGTGGCATGTCGAGCCAGATCGATGCCGGGCGGGCCCGTTGGGTTCTGCCCCTGTGCTGGACCGCCGTGTTGCTGGACGGGTTCGACCTGGTCGTGCTCGGCAGCGTGTTGCCCGTGCTGCTGGACGCGAAGCAGTGGGGGCTCACCGCCGCGAGCGCTTCCGTCGTTTCCACCGTCGGCCTGGTGGGCATGACCATCGGCGCCCTGGCCATCGGCACCATCACCGACGTCGTCGGCCGGCGGAAGGCGCTGATCTTCTCCGTCGCCAGCTTCTCCGTGTTCACCGCGCTGTGCGCGCTCGCGCCTTCGGTCTTCGTCTTCGGGTTGCTGCGGTTCCTCGCCGGGCTCGGGCTCGGCGGGTGCCTGCCGACCGCGATCGCGCTGGTCACCGAGTACGCCCGCGCGGGCAAGGGCGGCAGCGCCACCACCACGATCATGACCGGCTACCACGTCGGCGCCGTGCTCACGGCGCTGCTCGGCATCGCCGTGCTGCCGAGCCTCGGGTGGCGCGCGATGTTCGTGATCGGGGCCGCGCCCGCGCTCGTGCTCGTTCCCCTGATGCTGCGCTACCTGCCGGAATCGGCTTCCTTCCTGCGCGCCGCCGCTCCGGAGCGCAAGCTCAGCGGCGGCGCCAGCGCGGTGGCCTCGCTGTTCCGCGGCGGTTTCACCCGCGCGACGCTCGCGTTCTGGGTCACCTCGTTCATGGGGTTGGTGCTGGTCTACGGGCTCAACACCTGGTTGCCGCAGATCATGAAGTCCGCCGGGTATCCGCTGGGCGCCGCGCTGGGACTGCTGCTGACCCTGAACATCGGGGCCGTGATCGGGCTGGTCGTCGCCGGGGCGGTGGCCGACCGGGTGGGGCTGCGGCTTTCGACGATCGGCTGGTTCGCGGCCTCGGCCGTGTTCCTCGCCGCGCTGAGCGTCAAGCTCCCCGGCATCGGCGTGTACGTGGCGGTGCTCATCGCGGGCTGCTTCGTGTTCAGCTCGCAGGTGCTTGTCTACGCCTACGTCGGGCGCGTGTACCCGGCGGAGGGCCGGGCGACCGGGCTCGGCTGGTCGGCGGGGATCGGGCGCATCGGGGCGATCTGCGGTCCGCTGCTCGGCGGCGCGATGCTCACGGCCGGCATCGCGTACCCGTGGGGCTTTTACGCATTCGCGGTGGTCGGCGTGCTGGGTGCGATCGGCGCTGCAGCGGTCGGCCGCCCCGCAACCGCGGAGGAGTTCGAGGCCGAGCTGACCCAGCAGGCGTCGTAGCGCTTTCCCGGTTCAGGCCGCGCTGCGCAGGGACGCGCGAACGCCTCGGTAGGTCATGCCGTGGCGTTCGAGCAGCTCTGCGGCGACTCCCTTGCCGAGCAGCAGCGCGAGCAAGAGGTGTTCGTCGCCGATGCGGCGGTCGCCGAGCTCGATGGCCTCGCGCAGCGTGGCTTCGAGCAGGCGCTTGCCTGCGGTGCTGAACGGGATGTGCGACTTGAAGAAGCGCCGCCGTCGGCTGGGCCGGCGGGAGAGGACGTCCGCGCCGAGGGAGCGCTCGATGCTGGCGACGACGTCGTGCACGTCGATGCCCAGTTCGCGGAGCGCTTCCGCATCGGACGTGCTCAGACCGCCGAGCCGGCGCGCCTGCTGGTAGGCCGTCGTGACGGCATCGCGCTGCACTTCGTGCGCGGCCAGCAGGCGCCCCGCCGCGGTGTTCGGGTCGTCGACGAGTGCGAGCAGCAGGTACTCGTCGGTGACTTCCGGGGCGCCGTGCTGCTCGGCCTCGTGCACCGCGCGGACCACCGCCTGCCGGGTGGTCGGGGCGAACTTCTCGAACATGATCAGGACCTCCCGTGTTTCTTGTGCACGGCTTGCCGGGAAACGCCGAGCTCCGCGGCGATCTCCTGCCACGACCAGCCCTGGTTGCGGGCGTTGCGGACCTGGACGGATTCCAGTTGTTCGAGCAGCTTCCGCAGCGCCGAAACGGCTCGCAGGCCGATCCGCGGATCGTGGCTGCTCGCCGCGGAGGCGAGTTCCGTCGCTTCTGCCATGCCGTCAACTTATGTTGACAATCGGGAGGTGTCAACGCTGGTTGACGTCAGCGCTGGACGGCGTCCCGGATCGCGTCGACGGTCTGCTGCATGGCCTGCTGCAGCCGCGATCGGCGGAACTCGTAGAAGGTGGCGGCCCGGTCGGCGGGCAGGCTCTCCTTGATCGACGCCAGCCGGCTGGGCGGCTGCTTCATCTGGAAGCGCTGGGTCAGGGTGCAGCCGTCGCCGTCGGGTTCGATCTCGAAGGACCACACCGAGTTGTCCGGCGTCGGCTGGTAGCTCCGCACCGCCCAGGCGAACCGGCGGCCGGGCTCGGCCGCGGTCACCTCGCACTCGGTCGTCCAGACGTCGTCGCGGTGCCGGTTGTGGCCCTTGAAGGTGGCGCCGGCGGTGCCCGGTTCGCCGGACGCCCACTCGCCACCGGTGCACTCCGGGCTCCACTCGCCCATCCGCGTGATGTCGCTGGCGACTCGGTAGACCGCGTCCGGCGTGGCGGACACGTGCGTGGAGGCGTGCAGGTCGTAACTGGTCGGTTCGCTCATGTCAGCATCGTGACCACCGGACCAGCCGGTCGGAACGTGACGTGCAACACGCCGAAAGGCGGGAGGCCGGGCCGAACCGGCCCGGCCTCCCGCGCGTGCGAGGTCAGTGGGATCGTTCCGGTGCGATGTGCGACTGGCCGTCGGTCTGCGCGGGCACGTCGGGGCGCTCCGCGCGGTGGCGGGCCGGGGTGTCCCGCTTGGGGAAACCGTCGTTGGCCTCCGCGATCGGCAACTCCTCCGGGCGGCGGGAGAACGCCACCGCCACCGCGGCGCCGAGGCCGCCCAGCACCAGCAGCACCCACGGCCACTTGCGCCGCCGCTTCGGCTTGCTCGGCTCGATGATCGCGGCCAGCTCCTTGCGGGCCGCGGTGGTGTTCTTGGCGAGCTGCCTGCGGGACTTCTCGGTCTTCTTCTCCCATTGCTTGCGCGCCTTGCGGCTGCGCTTGGCGAGCTCCTTGCGGGACATCCCGGTGGTCGCCTGGGCGATGCGCTCCTGCAACTCGTCGGCGGAGTAGCCGTGGTTGGCGAGCTCCTGCTCGGCGCGGGCGGCGGCCTGCTTGGACAGCGCCACCCCGACCTCACCGGCGCGTTTCGCGCCGTGGCGGGCGGACTTCAAGCCCGTCCCGACCGCCTTGCCCACGCTTTCGCCAGCTCGGGCCATCGCCTTCACCTCGTCCATCGTGTGCCTCCTCGGCCCGGCGTTCGCCGGTCGACTTACTCGGCCCACGCCCGCGGCGTGGGCACCGCCCGGCAGGCGGCGATCAGCCCCATATTGCACCCAGACACGGCGTTCGGCCTCTTCGATGGCAGGATGGTCTGGTGGCTGAAGACAACGGATCGCTCGTTGGGACGACGGTGACCGCGACCCTGCACACCTCGCAGGGCGACATCCGGATCAACCTGTTCCCCGACAAGGCGCCCAAGACAGTGGCCAATTTCGTGGGCCTGGCCGAAGGAACCAAGGAGTACACCGAACCCAACGCCAAGGGTGAGCGCTCCGGGCCGTTCTACGACGGGGTGATTTTCCACCGCGTCATCTCCGGCTTCATGATCCAGACCGGGGACCCGACCGGCACCGGCCGCGGTGGCCCGGGCTACCAGTTCGGCGACGAGTTCCACCCCGAGCTGCAGTTCACCAAGCCCTACCTGCTGGCGATGGCGAACGCCGGGCCGAACACCAACGGCTCGCAGTTCTTCATCACCGTCGGCGCCACGGACTGGCTGAACTACAAGCACTCCATCTTCGGTGAGGTCGCCGACCAGGACTCGCGCAACGTCGTCGACGCGATCGGCAACACCGCGACCGGCCGGCTGGACCGCCCGGTCAACGACATCGTCATCGAGAAGGTCTCGATCGACCGCGGCTGAAACCCGGCCTACTAGGCTTGCTTTAGGGAGCGGCGTCAGCCGCTCGCGGCGTGAGGCTCGGCTTGCGCCGTCGCGGGTCCTCGGGCGTCGTCCACCCAGTCGGGGCTGTCCCCGGCGAGACGATGCCCGAGGTTCCGCTGCCCGCGCCGCCGCCAGGGCCATTCGAAGCGGTCTCGACCGGAGAGCAGGTCTGACGTGACTGTTCCGCCCGGATCTCTGCCCGGATCGGACGGGGCTCCGCCGCAGCTGCCGACCTGCGTCCGGCACCCCGACCGCCCCACCGGGCTGCGCTGCACCCGGTGCGAGCGGCCGTCGTGCCCGGAATGCCTGCGCGATGCCGCCGTCGGCCAGCAGTGCGTCGACTGCGTTGCGCAGGGGCAGCGCGGCATGCGGCAGCCGGTGACGGTGGCCGGTGCCCGGCTGCCCGCGAAGCCGATCCTGGTGCCGGTGCTGATCGCGATCAACGTGGCGGTCTTCGCGCTCACCGCGGTGCAGGCCGGCAGCATCCCCGGCAACTCCACCGCCGCGCTGTTCACCGACTTCGCGCTGTGGCCGATCCTGGTCGCGGGCGGGCAGTGGTGGCGCCTGATCACCGCCGGGTTCCTGCACATCGGGCTGCTCCACCTGGCGATGAACATGATCGCGCTGTGGGTGATCGGCCGGGACCTGGAGCTCCTGCTGGGGCGGGTGCGGTTCGGCGCCGTCTACCTGCTGTCGCTGCTCGGCGGCAGCACCGCGGTGTTCCTACTCGGCGACGAGCTGCAGCCGGTGGCCGGCGCGTCCGGCGCGGTGTACGGCCTGATGGGCGGCATCGCGATCGCCGCGCTGCGGCTGAAGGTCAGCCTGCGGCCGGTGCTGGTGGTGATCGCGCTCAACATCGTGGCCAGCGTGGTGATCCCGGGCATCTCCCTGCTGGGCCACATCGGCGGGCTCGTCATCGGCGTGATCGCGACCGCCGCGCTGGTCTACGCCCCGCGCGAGCGGCAGGTGCTGGTCCAGGCGGGTGCGCTGGCGGCGCTGCTGGTGGTGCTGATCGCGATGCTGGTGACGCGCGACCTGCAGTTCGGCAACGTCGTGTGCTTCGGCTCCGGCGAGGAAACCCGCTGCGGCCTGGGCAGCTGACGGATCAGCGGCGCAGGCCGCGGAGCTCGTCCTCGACATCTTGCGGGTCGGCGCCCAGGTCGAGCCTGGTCAGCACGATCAGCTGCGGGTCTGCGTCGAGCTCTAGGGTCCGCACCGTGCGGCCGAGGCGGCGGTCCTGCCGGACCCGGATCGTCACCGCGGCCCAGGCCCAGTGCCGTCGGCCCAGCAACGTCCGCACGGTGACGCCCTCGACGTCCGCGCGCAGTCGCGGTCGGCAGATGCTGCCGTGCGCGGAGACGGCGGCCAAGGCCAGCACTAGCACGCCGATGAACAGCCGGTCGACCGGCTGTTCGGCGAGGAGCCACCACAGCGCCGCGGCCGCGGCGAGCGCCCAGCCGCAGGAGACCAGTCCGATCGGCGTCGACCACTGTCGGGAACCGCTCGCATCCACCGTTATCCACCCGCTACCGATGAGTTATCCACAGGAGTTATCCCCACTGGGGATGAGTTACACCTGTGTTGTTCGCTGACCGAACGTCAAGAGGTCGACGAGATGAGTGAGGTCCGAAGGGATTGACCCCTTCGGACCTCGACCACATTCAGCTAACGTGCTACAGGTCAGCGCCAGCGCATCGTCATCAACAGGCCGATGATCATGAACGCGAAACCGACGGCGAAGTTCCACCCGCCCAGGTCGACCATGAACGGGATCTTGTCGCCGGCGATGTAGTTGACCACCAGCCAGAGCAGGCCGATCACCATCATCCCCAACATCACGATGACGTAGATCGGGTGCGACGGGCCGACCGCCTTCGCCTTCACCGGCGTGCGGCGATCGGTCACCGGGGTGGGGGAGTCCTTCTTGCGGACCTTGGACTTCGGCATGGTGTCCTCGCCAGGTGGTGCGGCATCGTGCGCCGCGTGCTCGGGCGGTCACCGCACCCCGGGCTGCGGCGCCCGAGGGCGCGCGCAACTTCTCGCGATGCGGCTCGTTTTCCAGCTACCACGTTAACGTAATCACAGCGTTGATCTACCCCGTGGTCCAAGCCGTGACCGGAGAGGAACACCGTGGCTTCTTCGGAGCTGATGGTGGCACCACCGCCGGAGAGCCGGCCCGCTCGGCTGCGCACGGCGCTGCACGTCCTGGGAGAACTGCTGATCACCGCGGGGCTGGTGTTGCTGCTGTTCGTCTTCTACGCGGTGTACGTCACGGACTGGTTCACCGCGCAGAAGCAGGCCGAGGCCACCGATCAGCTGAAGGTCCAGTGGCAGCACCCGCCGCCGGCGGCGGAGCCGCCCGCACCGGTCGCCGGCGCCGGGTTCGCGCAGTTGCACATCCCGGCCTTCGGCCCGGACTTCCGTTTCGCCGTGCTCGAGGGCACCGACGCGAAGACGCTGGCCGCCGGGCCTGGGCACTACGTCGGCACGGCGTGGCCCGGCGAGCAGGGCAACTTCGCCGTCGCCGGGCACCGGATCGGCAAGGGCGCGCCGTTCAACGACCTCGACCAGCTGAGCTCCTGCGACGCGCTGGTCGTCGAGACCGCGACGCACTGGTACGTCTACCGCGTGCTCCCGATGACCGCCGAGGTCGCGGGCTGGAACGGGCGCGCGGCGGACCCGAAGTGCGCGGGCGTGGCGCCCATCGGCGGGCCGTACGAGCAGGTGGTCGGCCGGAGCATCGTCCTCCCGGAGCAGGGTGAGGTGATCTTCCCGGTGCCCGGGCAGCCGCCGGAGCTGCTGCCGCGCGACCAGCAGACCCGGCTGATCACCCTCACCACCTGCCACCCGGAGTTCTCCGCCGCGCAGCGGCTGATCGTGCACGGCGTGCTGGTCAAGCAGTACCCCAAGGACCCGGCGCATCCCGGGCTGCGGCCGGCCGAGCTGGAGGAACGCTGATGTACGCGTGGATCTGGCGGCGCCTGCCGGGCGGCACCGCAGCGGGTTCTCAGGGGTCTTCTCGAGAGGACAACCCCCGATGTGGTGAATTGGTCATTCATGATGTCGGGGATCCCACAGCGAGAAGCCGCCTGAGTTCGGCTACCTGCGCCGCGATGCAAGGCGAGTCTGGAAACGGCTTTTACCCTCCGCGTACTCTGGCGGGGTGCGCGTACTCGTCGTCGACAATTACGACAGCTTCGTCTACAACCTCGTGCAGTACCTCGCTCAGTTGGGCGCGGACTGCGTCGTGCGCCGCAACGATGTCGTCACCGACGACGACGTTGCCGCCGCCGACGGCGTCCTGCTCAGCCCGGGTCCGGGGACGCCGGATCGCGCCGGGCGCACGATGGAGCTGATCGAGCGCTGCGCCGCCGAGCGCAAGCCGGTGTTCGGCGTGTGCCTCGGGCATCAGGCCGTCGGCGCCGTGTGGGGCGGGGTCGTCGAGCGGGCGCCGGAGCTGCTGCACGGCAAGGTCAGCGAGATCCACCACTCCGGGACCGGCGTGTTCGCCGGGCTGGCGGAGCCGTTCATCGCGACCCGGTACCACTCGCTGATCGTCCGCGCGGACACCATCCCGGACGACTTCGAGATCACCGCCAAGACCGCGACCGGCATCGTGATGGGCATGCGGCACCGGGAACTCCCGGTGGAGAGCGTCCAGTTCCACCCCGAGTCGGTGCTCACCGACGGCGGCCACCGGATGCTGGCGAACTGGATGGCCTCGGCCGGTCACCAGGTGGACGGGCACCTGGTCGACGAGCTCGAACAAGGCATGCGCCAGGTCGCCGCCGCCGCGCGGCGCTGACCGCCGTCACCCGATGCCCGCGGCCTCCAGGCGCAGACCCAGCTGGGCTTCGTCGAGTCCCAGCTCGGCAGCGGTCCGCCCCAGGTGCGAATCGTTGGCGCCCAGCCGGCTGAGGAGATGACCTCGACGAACCTGGTTCTCCGAGAGCCGGAACGTCTTGAGGTACGCGGTCAGCGGATTTTCCAGTCCTGAAAGGCGGAAGGGCACCTGCGCCCGGTCGTGCCGGTGGCAGGTGCCCTTCGCGTCGAAGCGGTCAGCCGAACGGTGGGAAGAGCCCGCCGTCGGCAGGTGTGCTGGTGGTCGGACTCGAGGTGTAGTCGCCCACGTACAGCGTCACCGGCTGGTCCTTGCCCACCTTCTGCCCGGCGGACGGCGACGAGCCGACCACCTTGCCGTCCATGTTCTTGTCCGTGGTCGACTGGTCGGACTCGATGATGCTGCCGTTCCAGCCGCGTTCCCGCAGGGCCTGCTCGGCTTGGCTGGGCGTCATGCCGACCAGCGACGGGATGCTGATCTGCCCGCCGTTGGACACCACCAGGACGATCTCGCTGTTCGGCTTCGCCTTGCTGCCGCCCGACGGCGACTGCTCCAGCACGGTGCCCGCGGGCTGGTCGGAGTCGCGGTCCTGCTTGCTGACCTTGAACCCGGCGCCGACCAGGTAGGCCTTCGCCGTGTCGAAGGGCTGGCCGACCACGTTCCGGACGTCGACCATCCTGGGTGCCTCGCCGATCACGACGGAGATCGTGGTGCCCTGGGTGACGGTCTCGCCCCGCTTGCTCCAGTCCATGACCTTGCCGACCTGCTTGGAGTCGTCCGTCTCGCGGTACTCCGGCGTCAGCCCCAGCTTCAGCCCGGCCTCTTCCAACTTCTTCTGGGCGTCGTCGATGTTCAGGCCGGTCAGGTCCGGCACCTGCACGCTCCCCGGCCCGGTTCCGGCGCAGAGCCTGATCGACTGGGTCTCTTTGACGATCGGCGTCCCCGGCTGCGGGTTCTGCTCGACGATCTTGTCCTTGTCGTCGACGCTGGACGGGGCCAGGCACCAGTTGACGCGCCACTGCTCGGATTCGGCCTTGACTCGCGCTGCCGCCTGGGTCATGGAGGTGAAGTTCGGCACCGCCTCCGTCTTCGGCTCCGAGGTGAACACCCACGTCGCCAGCCAGGCCGCGAGCGCGAACACGAGCACGCAGGCCGCCGTGACCAGCGCGATCATCCGGTGCTTCCGGCGCTTGCGGTCGGCTTCGACGTCGACCTCTTCCGGCTCCCGCTCCACCGACCGGTGGCGGCCCGGTGCCAGCAGTTCGGTCGCCGAGGTCTGCGTGAGCATCGCCGTGCGCTCGTCCTCGGACATGATCATCGGCGCCTTCGGGCGCTGCCCGGAGAGCACCCGCACCAGGTCGGCCCGCATCTCGGCGGCCGACTGGTAGCGGTTCGCCGGGTTCTTGCTCAACGCCTTGAGCACCACGGCGTCCAGCGAGGCCGGCGTCGTCGGGTTGACGTCGGAGGGCTTGCGCGGCTCCTCACGGACGTGCTGGTAGGCCACCGCGACCGGCGAGTCACCGGTGAACGGCGGCTCCCCGGTGAGCAGCTCGAACAGCACGCAGCCGGAGGCGTAGACGTCGCTTCGCGCGTCCACCGCCTCGCCGCGGGCCTGCTCCGGCGACAGGTACTGCGCGGTTCCTATCACCGCGGCGGTCTGCGTCACCGCGGCCTGCCCGTCGGCCAGCGCACGGGCGATGCCGAAGTCCATCACCTTCACGGCGCCGCCGCGGGTGATCATGATGTTGGCGGGCTTGACGTCCCGGTGCACGATGCCGTGGCGATGGCTGAAGTCCAGCGCGGCCGACGCGTCCGCCATGACCTCCATGGCCCGGCGCGGCGACAGCGGGCCCTCGGTCTTGACGATGTCGCGCAGCGTCCGGCCGTCGACGTACTCCATCACGATGTACGGCAGCGGCCCGCTCTCGGACTCGGTCTCGCCGGTGTCGTAGACGGCCACGATCGCCGGGTGGTTCAGCGCGGCCGCGTTCTGCGCCTCGCGGCGGAACCGCAGCTGGAACGTGGGGTCGCGGGCGAGGTCGGCGCGGAGGATCTTCACCGCCACGTCGCGGCTCAGCCGGGTGTCGCGGCCGCGGTGCACCTCGGACATACCGCCGTAGCCGAGAGTCTCACCGAGCTCGTAGCGGTTGGACAGAAGTCGAGGTGAACTCATCGAAGCGTCGTTCCGATCCTTGTCAACGATCGTCCCATCATGCCGATTCGCCCGATCCGATCGGTACCGGCTGGGCGACCAGCGGTGTTCCCCCGAGTTCCGTGTCCGGCCACCCCGCCGGTGCCGCCCCGATCCCGGGCGCGAGCCGTAGCGAAGTCTGGCCCAAAGCAGCTGCCGAATCCAGGTTGTGCGTTGTCACAGTGCCGGATTCGACCAATCCCTCGTTGAAGTTGACCACCCAGTACGTGGCCACCCCGACGGCGACCAGCAAGGCTATCGCGAGCACCGCCACCAGCAGCCAGACGATGATCTTGTTCGTGCGCGGTGCCGCCGCCTGCGGAGGCGGCAGTTGCGGGGCCGGCGCCTGCGGCGGGATCAACCCCGGTGGGTACGTGTTGCCCATCGGCGGCAGCTGCGCGGGCATCTGGTGGACGCCCGTGTTCGGCACGGCGACGTTGAGCTGCTGCCGCTGCTGCGGCACCACCAGTGAGGACGGCGTGGGAAGCGGCCGGCCCGCGCGCACCGCGGCGACGGCGTTGGCGAACTCGCCGCCGTCGGCGTATCGCCGCCGCGGGTCCTTCGCCAGCGTCGCCTCGATCAGCGCCCGCACACCCGGCGGCACGTCCGGCGGCAGCGGCGGCGCGATCTCGCGGATGTGCATCATCGCGACCGTCACCGCGTTGTCGGACAGGAACGGGCGGTGACCCATCAGGCACTCGTAGCCGACCACGGCCAGCGAGTACACGTCGCTGGACGGCGTCGCGTCGTCGCCGAGCGCCTGCTCCGGCGCGATGTAGTGCGCGGTGCCCATCACCATTCCCGAGCGGGTCACCGGTGCCGCGTCGGCCGCCTTCGCGATGCCGAAGTCGGTCAGCTTCACCTTGCCCTCGGGCGTGATCAGGATGTTGCCCGGCTTGACGTCCCGGTGCACCAGGCCGCGTTCGTGCGCGGCCTGCAGCGCCCGCCCCGCCTGCTCCAGCATGTCCAGCGTGTGGTCGGTGTTGATCCGGCGCTCGCGGGCCAGGATCGCGGCCAGCGGCTCGCCCTCGACCAGCTCCATCACCAGGTACGCGGTGTCCTCCGGCCCGTCCGGGATCGCGGCGGTCTCACCGTAGTCGTGCACCGCGGCGATCCCCGGGTGGTTCAGCGACGCGGTGGTGCGGGCCTCGGTGCGGAAGCGGTGCAGGAACTCGGCGTCGCCGCACAGCTCCGCCTTGAGCACCTTGATGGCGACGGTCCGGTCCAGCCGGACGTCCACCGCCTGCCACACCTCGCCCATTCCGCCGACGGCGATCCGCTGGCCTAGCCGGTACCGGTCGGCGAGTAACTGGCCGGTGGTCAGCACGGGTCAGCCACCCCCCTGCAGACCGGCCCGGATGACCGCGCGGCCGATCGGGGCGGCGATGGAGCCACCCGTGGCCTCGGTGCCCTCGTCGCCGCCGTTCTCGACGATCACCGCGACGGCGATGGTCGGGTTCTCCGCCGGGGCGAACGCGACGTACCAGCCGTGCGGCTGGTCCTTGGCGTCGCCGTGCTGGGCGGTACCGGTCTTCGAGGCGATCTCGACGCCGGAGATCTTGCCCTCGCCCTTGGTGTTCTTCTCCGACTGGATCATCATGTCGCGCAGCATCGCGGCGACCTGCGGGGAGACGGCCTCGCTCATCTCCTCCGGCCGGAGGGTGTCCAGCTCCGACATGTCCGGCGCTCGGGTCGCCTTCACCAGCTGCGGCTGCATCAGCTTGCCGCCGTTGGCGATCGCGGCGACCATCATCGCGTTCTGCATCGGCGTGACGCGGACGTCGCGCTGGCCGATGCCGCTCTGGTACAGCGAGGCCGCGTCGGCCATCGGGCCGAGGTCCGACTTGGCGACGGTCATCGGGATCTGCAGGTCCTGGCCGAAGCCGAACGCGGCGGCGGTCTTGCGCATCTTGTCCGGTCCGAGCTCACCGGCGATCTTGGCGAACGCCGTGTTGCAGGAGTGCGCCAGCGCCTGGGTCAGGGTGTTGCCCGCGCACTGCTTGCCGCCGTAGTTCGGCAGCTGCGTGCTGGTCTGGGGCAGCGTGATCGACGCGGCGTCCTCCACCCGGCTGTTCGGGTTGTACCCGTTCTCCAGCGCGGCGGCCGTGGTGATCAGCTTGAACGTCGAACCGGGCGGGTAGATCTCGGATACCGACCGGTTCGCCATCGGCCGTTCCTTGTCGGCGTCCAGCTTGTTCCACTCCGCGGCGACGGCGTTGTTGTCCGCCGAGGCCAGCGGGTTCGGGTCGTAGGACGGCGCGTTGACCATCGACAGGATCTCGCCGGTCGACGGGTTCAGCGCCACCACCGAGCCCTGGAAGCCCTTCTTGGTCAGCTGGTCGTAGGCGACCTGCTGCATCGCCGGGTTGATGGTCAGCTCAACGCTGCCGCCGCGCGGCTCGCGCCCGGTGATCATGTCGGACAGCCGGTCGAACGCCATGCTGTCGTCCGTGCCGTTGAGGATCTTGTCCTCAGCGCGCTCGATGCCGTTGGAGCCGTAGTAGAACGAGTAGAACCCGGTCACCGGCGCGTACAGCGGCCCGTTCGGGTAGTTGCGCAGGAACTTGAAGCGGTCGTGCTCGTTGGGGACCGAACTGGCCAGCGACTGGCCGCCGGCGGTGATCTGCCCGCGCTCCCGGGCGTACTCCTCGTACAGCGTCCGCTTGTTGAGCGCGTGGTCACGCAGCTCGTCGGCCTGGATGACCTGCACGTACGTCGCGTTGCCCATCAGCAGCACGACCATCACCATCATCGCCAGCGCCACCCGGCGCAGCGGCTTGTTCATCGGGGACGCTCCACCAACTCGGTATGTGCCTCCGCGATCGGGGCCTGCTTGGCCTTCGGCTTCGCGGGTGCCTGCGGGCGACGCGCGGCGTCGGAGACCCGGAGGAGCAGCGCGATCAGCATGTAGTTCGCCAGCATCGACGAACCGCCTGAGGCGAGGAACGGCGCGGTGAGACCGGTCATCGGGATGAGCCCGGTGGAACCTCCGGTGACCACGAACAGCTGCAGCGCCACGGTGAACGACAGACCGCCGGCGAACAGCTTGCCGAACGAGTCGCGCACCGCCAGCGCGCTGCGCAGCCCGCGCATCATCAGCAGCAGGTACAGCATCAGCAGCGCCATCAGCCCGGTCAGGCCGAGCTCCTCGGCCAGCGACGGGATGATGAAGTCGCTGAACGACAGCGGGGTCAGGTTCGGCATGCCCGAGCCCAGCCCGGAGCCGCCGATCCCGCCGTTGGCCATGCCGAAAAGAGCGGAACGCAGCTGGTCGTTCGCCGCCCCCTCGGCCAGCGGGTCCAGCCAGGTGTTCACCCGGGCTTGGACGTGGTCGAACAGGTTGAAGGCGATGATGCAGCCGAGCGCGAACATCGACAGGCCCAGGAAGACCCACACCGCGCGCTCGGTGGCGATGTAGATCATCACCAGCACGATGCCGAAGAACAGCAGGGACGTGCCCAGGTCCTTCTCCAGCACGACGATGCCGATGGACAGCAGCCACGCCGCGATCACCGGGGCCAGGTCCCGCGGGCGCGGCCAGTCCACGCCGAGGAACCGCTTGCCGGCCGTGGTGAACAGCTCCCGCTTCGACACCAGGAACGAAGCGAAGAACACCAGCAGCAGGAGCTTGGCGAACTCGTTCGGCTGGATGGACACGAAGCCGAGGTTGATCCACAGCTTCGCGCCGTTGGCCTCGGAGATGCTCGACGGCAGCAGGCCGGGCAGCGCCAGCAGCGCCAGCCCGACGAAACCGCACGTGTAGCCGTACTGCGCCAGCGTCCGGTGGTCCTTGACGAACACCAGCACCAGGATGAACAGCACCACGCCCGCCGTGGTGAACACGATCTGCTTGGGCGTGTACGGGGCGCCGACCACCGGTGCCAGGTCGAGCCGGTGCAGCATCACCAGGCCCATCCCGTTGATCAGCGACACCAGCGGCAAGATCAGCGGGTCGGCGTACGGCGCCCAGCGGCGCACGCCGAAGTGCGCAGCGCCGTAGAGCGCGAGGAACGCGAACCCGTAGTAGAAGAGCTCCCGGGAGATCGTCTGCTCCTGCGCGAGTTCCACGAGGATCAGCGCGAAGGTGACGATCACCGCCGAGCAAACCAGCATGAACAGCTCGGTGCCCCGCCGAGTATCGACTCGGGGGGCCCCGCTGGCAGCTCCGGTCGTAGCGGCCGGTTGTGCCATCAACTCACCATCCGGCAGGTCACGCCCGGTTTCTGCTCCTCCGTCTGCAGCGGGGTGGCGTCCGGAGTGGACTCGGGCGGCGGCTGGGGCTGGCCTGGCGGCACCTGAGGTTGCTGAGGCTGCTGCGGCTGCTGCGACGTCGGGGGTTCCGGTTGCTGGCATTCCGGCAGCAGCGCCGTCATCCGGAGCCGCCGCATCGCGTCACGGGCCTCCTGCAGCCCGTTGACCTCGGTGATGCCGTTGCGGACGTCCGGCCGCTGGGCCTCCTGCAGGTCGGTCACCTTGATCGGCGTGCAGTCCTGCGCCGAGTCCACCGGGCAGGAGGTCTCGACCTGCCAGTTCAGCGAAACGCCGAGCATGCTGCCCTGCACGCCTTGGTAGATCACCACCTCGTCGGCGCGGTTCGCACCGATGTAGTACTGGTTGAGCACCCACCAACGCCCGACCAGTGCGATTGCGGCCAACACGATGAGCACGCCGCACGTCACCAACAGCGAACGCAGCCAGCGACGCTTGCGCGGCCGCTCCGCCGGAGGTGAGGTGGGCTCGAAACGCTGCGGCTGCGGCCGCGGCATGGTCACCGCGGATGCGCGCGCCGCCGACGAATCGGGTTGCGGATGCTCATCGCCATTTCCCGCCGCGCCCCCGACGATCGGGGCGTCGTCGCCGAACTCGACGTCGACGACGTCGGCGATGATCACGGTCACGTTGTCCGGACCACCGCCCTTGAGGGCGAGCTCGATCATCCGGTCCGCGCATTGCTGCGGGTCCGGGATGCGCAGCGCCTCCGCCATCGTCTCGGTGCTCACCGGCCCGGTCAGGCCGTCCGAGCAGAGCAGGTAGCGGTCGCCGGCGCGGGCTTCCCGGATCGCCAGGCTCGGTTCCACCTCGTGGCCGGTCAACGCGTGCAGCAGCAGCGAGCGCTGCGGGTGGTTGGCGGCCTCCTCCTCGGTGATCCGGCCTTCGTCGATCAGCGACTGCACGAAGGTGTCGTCGTGGGTTATCTGGGTCAGCTCGCCGCCGCGGACCAGATAGGCCCGGGAGTCGCCGATGTGCACCAAGCCCAGCTTGCTGCCTGCGAACAGCACAGCGGTGAGCGTGGTGCCCATCCCCTCCAGGTCCGGGTCGTTGGCCACCAGCTCGGCGATCGCACCGTTGCCGGCCAGCACCGCACCGCGGAGCTGCCCGAGCAGGTCGTCGCTGGGCTCGTCGTCGTCCAACGGCGCCAACGCCGCGATGACGACCTTGCTGGCGACCTCACCGGCGGCATGTCCACCCATGCCGTCCGCGAGGGCGAGTAGTCGTGGGCCGGCATAGACCGAGTCCTGGTTGTTGGAGCGCACCAGGCCGCGGTCGCTGCGGGCTGCGTAGTGAAGGACGAGGGTCATGAGCGCAGCTCGATCACCGTCTTGCCGATTCTGATCGGAACGCCGAGCGGGACCTTGGTCGGCCCCGTGACCTTCGCCCGATCGAGGTATGTGCCGTTAGTGGAGCCTAGATCCTCCACGTACCAATCGGAGCCTCGAAGCGACAATCTCGCGTGTCGTGTCGACGCGTAGTCGTCGTCGAGGACCAACGTGGAGTCGTCGGCGCGGCCGATCAGGATCGGCCGGCCGTCCAGGGAGATGCGGGTGCCGGCCAGAGCGCCGTGCGTCACCACCATCTGGCGGGGCGCCTTGCTCTTGCCCCGGGCCTGCTTGCCCGGGAGCCGACTCGCACCTGGAATCGGGACCCGCATCCCGGACGCCGAGTAGAGATCCGAGCGAACCACGCGAAGCGCAGCCAGCACGAACAACCAGAGCAGGGCGAGAAACCCTGCTCTGGTCAGCTGAATCACCAGCTCTGGCACTTGTTGTGAACGCTCCTACTCGTGTCCGGACGCGGTTTTCCGCGCTCAGGCCTGCTGAGCCCGGAAGACCAGGGACGAGTGGCCCACCCTGATCACGTCGCCGTCTGCCAACTGCCAAGTCTGCACCGGCGTGCCGTTCACCGTGGTGCCATTCGTCGAACCGAGATCGGCCAACATCGCGCTCTGGCCGTCCCAGGTGATCTCGATGTGCTTGCGCGACACACCGGTGTCCGGCAGGCGGAACTGGCCCTCCTGGCCCCGGCCGATGATGTTCGAGCCGTGCTGCAGCGTGTACGAGCGGTTCGAACCGTCGTCGAGGTGCAGCGTCGCGGTCATCTGCCCGCGCGGGCCGCCCGCGGCGAAACCGCCGCTCTGCGGGAAGGCGCCACCGGGCTGCTGGCCGTAGCCGCCCTGGTCCGGGAAGCCGCCGGACTGCGGGTACGCCCCACCCGGCTGCTGGCCGTAGCCCTGGTCGAAACCTGGCTGGCCGTAGCCCTGGTCGTAGCCCTGCTGCGGCTGCTGGCCGTAACCCTGGTCGTAGCCCTGAGGCTGCTGACCGTAGCCCTGGTCGTAGCCGCCGGGCTGGCCGTAGCCCTGGTCGTAACCCTGCTGCGGCTGCTGGCCGTAGCCGCCCTGGTCGTAACCGGGCTGCTGCGGCTGCTGGCCGTAACCCTGGTCATAACCGGGCTGCTGCGGCTGCTGGCCATAGCCCTGGTCGTAGCCCTGAGGCTGCTGACCGTAGCCCTGGTCGTAGCCGCCGGGCTGGCCGTAGCCCTGGTCGTAACCCTGCTGCGGCTGCTGGCCG